>CAZIYW010000010.1:0-68514 GCA_964543525.1 uncultured Fibrobacterota bacterium
AAGCACGGTTCTGTGAGAGGCTGAGGGTGAGAACCCCTCGGTCTACTCGACCCTTGTCTTACAGCTCTTTTTGTGGAGTCTTTTTCGTTTTTTTGATAAATGAATGCAACATTATAATCCTCTTTTTAACCTGAGTGCAATAAAACACCCACACTATTTCTTCTTTACTTTTCATTCTAAGCTCAAAAAGTTTGTCTCCCAATGGTCGAGTGTGTGGCATCACTCATACCGGCTTTGAAATGTTTTAAACAATTTTTGCTGGTAACCGATGGAGATACCAGTATTCTTAAAGGTTTAGGGAGTAGTGTGAAAATATTATTTCAACGGTGTTTGTGGCATATCCCCCATCAATTCAAATGGTATCTTTGGAAAGATGGCGTAAAAAGGAAATCGGATGAATTGATATATGCATTATCACAGCTTTTAGAGATATCAAATGTTGCCATGTTCTTGTTTCAGCACAGTAAAACCCCTCCGGATTGACCATCCGGAGGGGTTTTTCATAATAAAAGCATTTTGAGAGGGAGTGAGAAGTATTACCTGCCCACAGCCAGTGTACCGGTTACTTTCCGCGTATTCTTACCGTACTGTACAGTCAGAGCGACTCGGTATATGCCGGGACATGCTTTCCTGTCGCGATCAGTAACACCGTCCCAGTAGAATATCAACTGCAGGGTACCGCTCTCCTTGATCTGGTTAATATCCGGTATCTGCCAGTCATCGGGGAGTACATTGTTGCGATTCTCTTTCGCAAACACCAGGTTTCCCACAGCATCAAAAATCATCAACTGTCCGGTGATACGCAGATTACTGTTGCTGAGATCATCGGTTGACAATTCAATATCAGCCACAATCATGGCGCCGCCGTTACTTTTTATCATATTATACACAATATATGGATCGACGTGGGTCAGCGGCTGATCTTTGAGTTTATTATGTATCGCCAGTGTCGGTATTACGGGGTTTGGTCCGATTACAATTTTATCGATAGTCCCGACAACCTGTACCGGTACCTTCTGATTGTTCAGCGCCGGTGTGTTATAGGCACCATCGGCAAGTAAACTGTCCTGAAATACCAGGTTTACATAGTGGTTGCTGTTGATATTGTTACCGTTTGTCATATAAAAGAAAAGGGTGTCACAGGTATGATCGAAGAAGTGATGAATACCGGTCAGCATGTCCGGTATAAGGACAAAACCATTATCGGACTTGTGCCATACATTAAAGATTGCTGCCGGTGAAATACCCGCATACATGAATGAAGAGCCGTCGGTGTTTTTGATTTGTTCACTGAGGGTAACTGCAATTCTGTCCTTTGATGTATTCCCGGAAGTATTAGCGGTCTTTAAGACACTCCAGACCACGGCCGGTGCACCGTCAGCACAGAGCTGGCCGCTGACATCGGCAATATCCGGTATACCGGTAATCGTCACGTATGGCAGCCAATCGGTCTGGGGAACATCACCGCTGTTATACTCCGCGAAATAGGCCATAAACACGCTGTCCGGACCGGCAGTGTCACCGGCCTGAACCAGACTGTCAATATAGATATCAACCTTATCGCCGTTGATTATGTGGTACAGGCTCAGCAGATCGTCCGAAAGTGTATTGGCCGGGAAGATTATTTTCTTATCAAAGAACAGTTTTATCCCGTCAAGATACCCGTTACCAGAGATATCCTGTGTCAGTGCCGTAACCAGGTTTGCCGGACGGGGGCCGATTATCAGGAGCACGCTGTCCTGTATGGTACTGTCAAGAATACTGGTGGCGGTGATAAAACCTGAGGTGGTATAGGTAATATTACCGACTGTGTAGTATACCTGTTTAGTACTGTCAGGATAAAGGATGGACGGTATGTCACTGCCTGTTTCCCAGTTACAGATTACCACTTCAATAATATTACCGAAAGTATCATACCCGATCACCTTCAGCATCTTACCGGAATTGTAATAAATGTACAGCGTATCCGGTGTCGTATTATCGACGACAATATCTATTTCATCCAGTTTTGCTGCAAGGAGCCTGAATGGCCGGGTTGACGCTTTAATGGCATAATCCAGGGTGACTGTTAACAGATGGAGGCTGTCCTCATCGTAAGGTGCGTAGTAGAGGACGAAATCAACGGTATCGATACCGTTGTAAAAGGTCTGGGCGGCAAAACTGCCCTGGTCATAGAGCGTATACCGCGCACCGTCGACCACAAAGAACGGGGCCGGACGATCTGCTTTACCGATGACATCATCATATGCCGCAGAGTCGAGCCCGTCACCAGGATACTTCCAGGTGCCGTATACCAGTTTATTATCGCCGTTGTAAAGGCGTACCACTGTAGTAAGAGTATCACCTGCAATACAGAGGCTGTCCGGAGTAAGCAGCTCGAATTCCACCCGCATCGGTCCGCCCGGTATAAATCTGACCAGTGCGGTATCCGGAACAGTCACGGAATCATCGCCGAAAGTTACCCGTATCCTGCCCGTAGCCGTATCTACCGGAGAAAGGGTGTATTTATGCGCCGATGCCGGCGGTGCCGCAATAATATATTCGAGTGATTTGTCAACGAGCTCCCATTTGGCGGAAACCTCTTCCCAGGCGGGAGTCACACCGTCGTCACGGTGACCGAATACATACAGAATGGAATCCTGATTGGTATTCATCACCAGCGAATCAACCGGAGACGCAACGGCATTGTTTACAACGATTCTCAGTGAATCGTACCAGTAGCTCATGACTGCCACAACAGTGGAATCACATGGACAGGCCAGGGAGAGATTGGTATTTTCACCGGTCACCACAACACAGCCGTCCGTTGTTCCTTTTGTCAGTATACCTTCACCAAGATCGGGCTTACCGGATATCACCGAGGCAATACTGCCGGCTGCAGAGAGCCAGGCCGTGCTCTTTGACGTTGCCGCCCAGTTGCCGAGTGAGTCGCGTACCACGGCATATACCTCTTCGGTGGTTTTACTGTTGGAGAGCCGGATCGTATCAACCGGGTTGGGCGCATTGGGGCTGACATGCCGGTCATAATCGGCCTCAAGCCAGAGTTTGTAAGGCTCACCGGGATTGATTATCAGCGTTATCTCTCCGCTGAATGTTCTGCCATATTCACTGAACGTGGCGATAATCTTTACCGTATGATGTGCCTTGATCGGCAGGAATGAGGTTGCATACCCGGAATCAACAGACAGGGTGCCGGTATTGCTGCCGGTGATTTCCTGTATCTTCCAGGAAATGGGCGCATCGTTGGTCAGGTACTGGGTCAGGCAGGTATCGTACTGGTCGAATATCTTTGCTACCAGCGGAAACAGCATTCCGGCATTGCAGGCCGTTGCCGGAGGATAGGGGGTTGTTGTGGCAACATCCGGATACAGCTTCAGCGATGCAGGCAGGGACTGGATATAGTTCTCCGTCATGACGGGCCCGGGCAGATACCCGTTTTTTACCGCGACAGCCTTGAGCGTGGTGTTTTTATTTATGGTAATACGATCGGTATACAGGTCGCTGTTGACATTCGGCATAGTACCGTCAACGGTGAACCGTATTTCTGCATCAGGCTCACCCGGTACATAGAGTCTGACCTTGATTGAATCGGTATGGAACGTATGTCCCGGCGGATCCGCAACCGGTTTCGGCAGGCCTGATGGATTGAAACTGTATTCAAAGGCGGCGCTACTGGGTTTATAGTACGTTTTGATTGCATACACTTTCAGTGTCTTGTAGTTAACCTGTGTGTATGGACCGAGCACAATAGTACCGGTGGTATTATAGTGAATTCTGGTAGCACTGGTGGCCGGATCACTTCCGTCAAGGGTGTAATAGATATCGGCATCGGGATGGCCTGGAATTGACAGCGTAACACACAGATTAGTGGTATCATACTGTCCGGCGCCCGGCTGTGCAACAGGATCCGGCAGTGCGGGATATACCACAAGATATTCAAAGAGCCTGTTTTCACTGTCCTCATAGGGATACCGGGTGGCGCAGGCACAGACCTTTACCGGTGTAGAGTCTGATACAAAAGGTCCGAATGAAACCGTACCACTCCCGTTGATAGTCAGAGGTGATCCGGTTTTCGGATCCGGCGGTGTTGTCCCGTCCGTGGTGCCCGTGTAAAGAATATCGGCCTGTGTATATCCCGGAACGTAAAGATTCACAGTCAGACCGTTACCGAAATAGGTGCCGGGAATGGTGTCGGTTTCAGGCATGGGCAGGCGGGGGAGTTTGTTGACAGTAAAGATTACTGGTTCCGTATCATATAACCCCTCTGGATCAGTTGCACTGAAAGTGATCGTTTCCGATCCTGTCCACATGGTATCGAGGATAGTAACGGTGGCAACGTGTGTGACCGGATCGACCGCGATAGTCACGTGAGTGCTGCCTGAGGTTGACCAGGTAATTTCAGCATCGGTGTTGTCTGGATCGGTCACATAATCGTTGAGGTTTATTGATTGAAAACTGCCACCCTTATTTATGGTCTGATCCGGAATAGTACTGATAACGGGCGCATCGTTTTTCGCGTTGACCGTTATCGTAACGGTCGCAATATTTGAATAGGCTGTACCGTCAAAGGCTTTATAGGTAAAGGAAGCGGTACCGTTGAAATGCAGCGCCGGTGTAAAGGTGAACGAACCACCGGAGTTTAGTGCAAGGGCGCCTTTGGTCGGATCGACATCGGTAGCAAGTATGGCGTTCATGGGATCACCGTCGGGATCACTATCGTTGGAAAGCAGGCCGGGTATCCCGGTCGTAGGGACATGCAGGATCACATCTTCATCTGTTGTGTAATTGTCGTTATTGGCTGTCGGTGCATCGTTGCCTGACAAAACGGTAATGGTAACCGTCGCGATATTTGAATTGAGTCTTCCGTCATTGGCCTGATAGGTAAAGGTGGCACCGCCGGAGAAGTTCAGTGTGGGTGTAAAGGTAAATGAGCCGTTCTCATTAAGTTCGAGGTTCCCTTTTGAGGCATCAATATCCTGTACGAGTACAGTGGTCAAGGGGTCATGATCGGGATCGCTGTCATTGGTTAAAATTCCCGGCGCATCAATAGTAAGCGGGGTATCTTCACCCGTAGTATAACTATCGTTAACCGCTGTCGGCGGTTCGTTACTCTCGCCCACCCAGACAGTCACTGTTGCCGTATTTGATATTGACGAATCGTCATGAGCGGTATAGGTAAAAGTAAAATTCCCGGTATAGTTGAGCGCGGGAGTATAGGTAAATGAACCGTCACTGTTGAACACCAGAGTTCCCTCAGTAGGTGTGATGCCGCTTACCATGGAAGCGCTCAATACATCGCCGTCAATGTCGATGTCGTTGGCTAGGACACCTTCTGCCGAAGTGACATTAAGCTTGACGTCTTCATCGGTCATATAAATATCGTTATTCGCAACGGGAGCGTCGTTGGTTCCTGAAACGAAAATCATAACCGTGGCTGTATTGGAATATCCCTTGCCGTCGAATGCCTGATAGTTAAAGGTTGCAGTGCCGACAAAGTTCGGTGTCGGGGTATAGGTTAACGAGCCGTTTCCATGCAGCGTGAGTATTCCCTGTGAGGGATTGATGCCGTTCACCAGAACGGCTGTCAACGGGTTGCCCTCGACATCAATGTCATTTGTCAATACTCCGGCGGCGGCTACCGTCAGCATATTGTCCTCACCGATCGTATAGTTGTCATTGACCGCAGTGGGTACGTCGTTGATGGCGGTTACGGTGATAGTAACGGTGGAAACATTCGACCGGGCGGTACCGTCAGACGCTTTATACGTGAAACTATCCGTGCCGGTAAAATTGAGGTTCGGGGTATAGGAGAATGATCCGTTCGCATTCAGCGCAAGGGTACCGCTCGATACGTTGGTAACCAGTGTGGCTGAGAGTGCATCACCGTCGGGATCAATGTCATTAGTCAAAACACCGAAAGCCGCGATATTCAGGGTATTGTCTTCGTTTACTATATAGTTGTCATTCACCGCAGCAGGTGTATCGTTCGCCGGAGCAACGGTAATTGTCACTGTGGCGACATTCGAATTTACGGTACCGTCAAAGGCCTGATACGTAAACGTTACTATACCATTATAATTGGGTGCCGGTGTGTAGAGAAAAGAGCCGTCGGCATTCAGAGTCAGGGTACCTGCCGACGGGTCGACATCCTGGATAAGGCTGGCGGAAAGCGGATCACCGTCAATGTCGTTATCGTTACTGAGGACACCCGGTGCTGCAATATTCAGTGCATTATCCTCCAGTGCAGAGTAGGAATCGTCTGATGCGGTTGGCGGGTCGTTATCAGCACCCACAATTATGGTTACGGTTGCAATGTTGGAGTACAATTCACCGTCATATGCTTTATAAGTAAAGACTGCATTGCCGTTATAATTCGAGGGCGGCACATAGGTAAAGGAGCCGTCGCTGTTGAAATTGAGTACACCCACCGAAACATTGGCAACCAGCTCCACCGTCAGAACGGCGTTCGGATCGGGATCTGTATCATTGTTGAGCACGGACGGCTTACCTGACGACGGTACGGTCAGGGTATGGTCTTCGGCAACGGTGTAAATGTCGTTGTTGGCGACCGGCGCTTCATTGAGCACTTTTACCATGACGTCGTCGGTATAGGTAGGGCCGCTGTAATCAAGATCGGTGGCGGAGACGCGGCCGATACCGGACGGGCCGTGTTTGGTGACAACCCCTTCGCCGCGCGATTGTATACCGTTTGTCGCTGAAGCAATAATCGTTCCTGTAAGGATAGTCCAGCCGGTATGTATCGAGTGGTTGACAAAATTGCCGTACTGATCGCGCAGCATGGCATACACCCTGCCGTTGGCCGCAGCCGCGCCGATAACAAGCGTGTCAAGAGGCTGATCGTTCTGCTTTATGTCAATTGACAATGAGGTATCCCAGGACGCCTCAACTACAAGATGGTTTGGTGGACCCGCAACAATGGTAATCGTCATCTGGGCGCTGGTAATCTGGTGGGTTACCGGATCTTCATACGACGCCGTGACGGTAAAAGTCTCGAAGGCTTCGGTTGATGTAAAAATGGACTGTGCGCCTGTCGCCGGGAGCAGGGAGGTGCCTGCAGGATTGCTTGAAGGATTGTCGCTGACATAACTCCAGGTTATCTGCTGGGAGAGCTGCGAGTCCGGAAGGTGGTGAACGATACCGTCTTGGCCGACCGAATCGTACCACACCGTACCGGTATAGACGACCGAATCACCGGCCGGGATCGTGGCATTCGGAGGCTCGGCAACTATAGTCACCTCGTTGACAATATGGGTGCTTACAATATTGGTTGTTATCCAGATGTGTGACTCCGTGGTATGACGCTCCGCGAAAAACAAGCTGAAAGAATACTCCTGTCCCTGAACCAGGCCAGATATTGTATCGGTCTGAAACGAGCCGTTCGATGCACTGTGAATACCGCCCAGATCCATGGCCAGCCTGTTGTCAATGAATGCCCAGACATCGTCGTCACCCCGGAAATTAAAGGTAAGTCCCGGTTTCATGACAAAGGTGGTATGCAGCTTCATGGTGAAAGCAAAATTATGATATTTTCCTTCATTACCGAATCCGATGCCGTCAAGGGGGAAGAAACTGTCGTCCCGGAAATCATAGACGCCGTTGCCGATATGCTCAAAAGGCAGCGAGTCATGTATTACAACATTTTTAAATGCTGTATCGTATCCGACCGTAACAGGACCGTCATAGGCAATCACCGCGTTGAACGTCCCTCCCGATATTTTCCGGTATTTCGGAATAGTAAAATCTCCCCGGGCCGAATCACGCCAGTCACGGTACCAGTACTTGATATAGTGGTTAATGTACGGATTCGAACCAGGTACCGGCAGGGTGTCGGCGTCGAGATAATCGGCTACCATATTGTGCCTGACCCGGCCTTTATGGTCACACTCGAATTCAGGATTGCTCTGATCGGAGTGAAAATCGTAATAGGTCACCGGAATCCAGATGGTATCCGGAAATACCTGTGCCGAAACATCGGCACTGAAGATTACTAATGCAGTCAGTAGAAAGAGTGATTTTCCGGACATTGGTATACCCCTTTCGGGCGCAATGTGATGTTATTTTCTGCCTATAATATGCTAAGCGCTTAAATTATCTCTTCAGTTGTTATTTTATAAATTTTTTCAGGAAAAAATCGGAAATGGGATTTCCGGTATACGATTTAGTGTGGATTTAACCCTGTTCCCGCCATCCGATGGAAAGGGGCGTTATAAAGAAAAAAGTCATTGTTATGTCAATAGGGATGTTTGCGGCGGGGAATTTATTTTCTTCTGGAGGGATGACGTTTCGGAACTGATTTTTCATCCACATATGCAAATCGGTAACACGGACTGATAAAAAAAGAGCCGGCCCTTTCTTCTTAGGGAGAACAAGACATCATCGGCCAACTGCCAAAGTGCCTGTGACTTTTCGTTTATCTCTGCCGAATTCTATATAGAGAATGGAGCGGTAGATTCCAGGGCGCGCCATCATGCCACGATCCGTTACCATTGGTCATATAGAAAGCACCCGTATGGTCGGCAAAATGCTGGATACCGGTGAACATATCCGGCTAATATTCAAAGCCGCTTGCAGTTTTATGCCATACGTTGAAAATAGCGGCAGGTGAAATACCGGCGTACATGAATGAAGAACCGTCGGTGTTGACAATTGATTCACTCAGGGCGATGGAAACTCTGTCCTTTGAAGGGTCGCCTGAGCTGCTTGCGGTTTTCAGCACCTTCCAGACCACGGCCGGTGCACCGTCAGCACAGAGCTGGCCGCTGACAGCGGCAATATCCGGTATACCGGTAATCGTCACGTATGGCAGCCAATCGGTCTGGGGAACATCACCGCTGTTATACTCCGCGAAATAGGCCATAAACACGCTGTCCGGTCCGGCAGTGTCACAGGCCTGAACCAGGCTGTCAATATAGATATCAACCGTATCGCCGTTGTAAAGGCGTACCACTGTAGTAAGAGTATCACCTGCAATACTGAGACTGTCCGGGGTGAGCAGCTCGAATTCCACCCGCATGGGGCCGCCCGGTATAAATCTGACCAGTGCGGTATCCGGAACAGTCACGGAATCCTCGCCGAAAGTTACCAGTATCCTGCCCGTAGCCGTATCTACCGGCGAAAGGGTGTATTTATGCGCTGATGCCGGCGGCGCCGCAATAATATATTCGAGTGATTTGTCAACGAGCTCCCATTTGGCGGAAACCTCTTCCCAAACGGGAGTCATACCGTCGTCACGGTGACCGAATACATACAGAATGGAATCCTTGTTGGTATTCATGGTCAACGAATCAATAGGATAGGAAATGGAATTATGTGCCACAATCTGCAGGGAGCCGTACCAGTAGCTCATGACCACCACAACAGTGGAATCACTCGGGTCGGAGAGACCGAGGTTGGTATCGGTGCCCGAGACAATGACCGTACAGTTTACGGACCCTTTGGTAATAGTACCTTCGCCGAGGTCCGGTTTACTTGATGCAACCGTTGCTATGGTATTGATAGCCGGCGCCCAGGTGGTTACTCTGGATGTGGCTGCCCAGTTGCCGAGTGAATCGCGGACAACGGCATACACCTCTTCCGACGGTTTACTGGTGGAGAGTCTTACGGTATCCGCCGGATTGGAGGTATTGGGGCTGACATGCCGGTCGTAATCAGTCTCGAGCCACAGGCGATAGGGAACTCCCGGCTTGATAATCAGGGTAATCTCGCCGCTGAACTCTTTGCCGTTCTCACTGAAGGTGGCGATTATTTTTACCGTTTGATGTGCCTTGACCGGCAGGAAAGAGGCCGCGTAGCCGGAATCAACAGCCAGGGAACCGCTATTGCTTCCGGCGATTTCCTGTATCTCCCGGGAAATGGGCGCATCGTCGGTCAGGTACTGGGTCAGGCAGGTATCGTACCGGTCGAATATCTTTGCCACCAGCGGATTTACCGTTGCCACCAGTGGTGCGGTAAGCGGATCACCGTCGATATCGTTGTCGTTTGACAGGATACCGGGAGCCGCTACAGTCAGGGTGACATCTTCGTTGGTCGAGTAGCTGTCATTATTCGCCAGGGGCGGGTCGTTATCGACACCGACGATAATAGTCACGGTAGCGACATTGGAATAAAATTCTCCGTCGTATGCTTTATAAGTAAATTGTACGGTACCGTTAAAGTTCTGCGGCGGAACATAGGTAAACGAACCGTCACTGTTGAAGTTTAAAACACCGGTAGCAACATCGATTACAAGCTCTGCGGTGAGTACTGCATTGGGATTGGGATCAACATCGTTGGCAAGCACATCGGGTTTACCGGGCCCGGGAACAATCAGGGTAACATCCTCGGGGGCGGTATAGACATCGTTGTTGGCGGTAGGCCCTTCATTGAGCACCTTGACAACGCAGGTATCAATATGGCTCAGACCGCTTGAATCGAGATCCTGCGCAGAGACAGTGCCGAAGCCTGAGGGGCCGTGTTTGGTAATAACCCCTTCACCGATTGATGCCGTGCCGACCGTTGCAGAAGCCAGTACTGTACCGGAAAGAATCTGCCAGCCCGTGTTTTGAGAAAAATTCGAGAAGTTGCCACACTGGTCCCGGAGAATCGCATAGGCATTGTCACTTGAGACATCGGCGGCGATTACCAGGGTGTCCATAGGCTGGTCATTCTGTTTCTTGGCAAGTGAAGTGGTATCCGCATCCGCATCGATAACCAGATGATCCGGCGGTCCTGCGGTGATGAATACCGTTGCCGTAGCCGTGGTAATCTCGTTGGTAATCGGATCTTCATACGATGCGGTAATGGTGAATGTTTCGAATGCTTCGGTCGAGGTAAATATTGTCTGTGAACCCAGGGCGGCGCTGAGCGAGGAGTTCGCCGGATTCGATGACGGGTTGTCGCTGACAAAGCTCCAGGTGATAAAGTCCGAAAGTATCGAATCGGGAAGATGGTGTGTTATACCGTCCGCACCGGTTGAGTCATACCATACGGTACCGAGATACATAATGGAATCGCCTGCCGGAATAGTTGCTGCCGGCGGGATTGCCTCGATAGTAACTTCGGTGCAGATATTGGTACTTATCAGATTTGTGGTAATCCAGATTTTGGAACTCTTTGTGTGCCGCTCGGCATAGAAAAAATCAAAGTCATACGTCTGACCAGGAGTAAGTCCCGGAGTATCGGCGGTGAATGAGCCTACTGCAGCCTGGTTCTGGTGAATACCGCCGAGATCCATCTCCAGGTGTCCGCCGATAAAGGCCAAGGCATCGTCATCACCCTGAAAGTAGAAGGTGAGGCCGGGTTTATGCCTGAAAGTAGTGTGCATCTCCATGGCAAAGCCGTAATTGTGCGTACGTCCCTCTTCGCCATAGCCTCTGCCGTCCAGAGGGAAATAATTGTCACTCTTGTATTCATACAGACAGGAGCCGAGATGAATAAATGCCAGAGAGTCATATATGACAATATTGCTCATGTCACAGGTCGAGTCGTATCCGACACCGACATACTCGTTGGGGTAATGACGGGCAACCACACCGCTGGTATACTGATGGGTAACAAAATTAAATTATAGACTGCAGCCTGTCCGATTCCACTGGGCCAGTACTACTCTTCCACATGATCGTTACAGCCGTAATCTTTCAGAAGCAGAGGTTTTCCCAGTGATGAAAGGGTATCATGTATCATTCCTTCATGAGCGCCGAGGCATGCTTCAAAATCGGGATTCTGCGCATGGGGGTGCGTCTGGTAGTCGTAGAAGGTCACCGGCATCCACAGGGTATCGGGATACTGGGCTAACGTGTGGGTAATAAGGGCAGTAAGAAATACGACAGGTCCGCCGGTTATTTTCCTACTCATGTTTGTTCTCCCTTTAAAATACGAGATTTGGTTAAGCGATTAAATTATTCGGCACATTTGTTTTGCTGAACAATATATTATTATAGTAGTTACGAAAAAAAAGCGGAAAAGTGATTTCCGTTCTTGAAGTTAGTTATTCACAAAGGTTGTGTCGGGCCGGCAATTTCTGCGATTGTTGAATGTGAAAATGAAAAAATTATACACATCATGCCGGCGCGGTAAAATGCTCACTTGCAGATGAAGCGCTGTTAACTTTAGCTCATCGCTCATCTCGATACTTCTCTCTGTGCAACTCGATGAACCATGAGGCAAAACAACAGCATTACAAATCTCCCGATGGGGATTATTATATAGTATAGTATCAACTCCACAAATAGTATATCTTCTCAGTGGACATAATGGGGTGGGCACATTCCCGACAGGTAAAACTCTTTCATAGATTAATTGCTTCTGGATATCGATCTTCAAATTTATTTTATAAAATGTACTCAATCTATTTTTGTACGACGCTCAGTTATTTCAACATGTTTCTTTCCACCAGGAGGTTCAACCTCCATGAATATTTCAGCAGCTCCATTACGGACACAAGCTCAGATTATATTATCTCGACATGCTGGAGAATCAACTGTGTGATGTGTCACGTCAGGTTGACCGGTGGTTGAAAAAGTATGAGGTTAATTACAAAATGCTGCAATACAGCGTGAGCGATTATCGGTTCAGGAAACAGGATATATCAATAGGTATCAGGGAATTCTGGAAGGAGTATGCTATTATTTGTTTTTATTAACGATTGAAAGACAGTTCGCATTCTCCTCCGTACTCGGATTTCTTTATACAGGTTAATTTCCGGGGACGAGAGGGAGGAAGAAAAGAGGATGGATAAAATCGTCTATATTTGACAAGAATAAATTATTTCTTACATTAAATGCCTCAGGGCCCATACCAGTTTAGGAAATTTGCCGAGGGAGAGGGTAAATATCTTTGACATGGTCAACTGGTCCTGAGGAATGCAGGACAGGGCGGCAGCGCCGTTGTTATAGTCTTTATCTGGAACCTTAAGAAGAGATTTTTTGACCTTTGCAAGCTTGAGGTGCCTGCTGCCCAGTTTTTTATGCCATGCTCTTTCATAGGAATCGCAAATCCGTTTCATCTCTTTTTTAGTGGTGGCGCCGAGCATTTGCAGGGCAAATTGCGCAGCAAGCGTTCCCGATTTCATCGCTTCTGAGATACCGGCCCGGGAAATGGGATTCACCGTACTGATAGCATCACCCGCTTTAATGAGGCCAATCGTTGCAATAGGCATTCGTTTGACATAACAGGGTATCACACCGGCACATTTGCGTATTATTTTACCGCCCGGATAAAACTTTTTAATAAATGAGTCCAGCAGTTTTCGAATGTTATATTGTGACCGGAAAGTGTTGCCAAGCACAATACCGATATTCATACTCTGCTCGTTGCGTGGAAAGGACCAGGCATACCCGCCCGGTGCGAGTTCCTCACCCACATACAGGTGCACCGTATCGGTGGTGGTTTTAATCCCGTCTACATGGGCGAAGTAGGCCACTTCAAGATCGAGCGGGGTGGTATTAATGTACTCGTTTTTTCCAAAGGTCGACAGTGGCCCGGAGCAGTCAATGACTACTTCAGCTCTGACCCTGATCGTATTATCCAGGACAAGGGTCCGCTTGCCGTCAGATTCCGGTCCTGAAACTGAGATGACTGAGCGCTGAAACAAACCGTCAGCACCCATCTCAAGACAGGCATCGGCAAGGTCATGCTGCATGAGAGCCCGGTTAATAATGTATCCCTTATTGCTGTCGGTGTAAGTTATCGTGGTATTATCGGGAGAGTGAAGGGTTAAATGGCTGACAATGGAACGTATCCAGGTGGGTTTCGGCTCCAGTACTTCATGAAAACCGGGTTTACCGACGCCTTCAGCACAGGGTATCCGCTTATCCACGTCGGTACTTTTTTCAATAAGGACCAGTGTCGGTGGATTCTCATGAAGCAGCAGTTTTCGGGCGGCACATAGTCCTGCCGGCCCTGCTCCAATAATTGCTATATCATATGTATCGGCCATAGTATAAAAGATATATTAAAAGCCTGTTTCTGTGGGGTAAATAAAGGTCAAAATCAATGCATATCCCGGTGAATATTTAACAATTTGTAAGATGCAGGTTAATGTATTTGTTAGTATACAGTACATTAAAAATGAAAAAAATTAAATTCCAGTTATCTGTTTCATATGAAAAAATGCGCTAAAGTACAGAGTGAAAAGAGACAATACACATCTATCGAATATGGCTTGCGATTATTTACCCAGCCGGTTTTCATTCACCACAAGGTATATTTATATGACTATTTCCTTATTATCCATGTGGTTATAATTATTCATATTAAAAAAGTCATGAGGTAGCAGGTTGGATACGGCTGAAAGTTTGAATGATCAGATGAAGGTTCGGCGGGAGAAGATTGAACTGATCCGTGAAACCGGCGAGCATCCCTATGCTGAGCGGTTTGAGACAAATTACTCTCTGGCTGAGGCGGTAAAACTTGATGATGGTGTTGCCGACGTAAAAGTTGCCGGAAGAATCATTGCACTGCGCTATTTCGGCAAGCTTGCATTCGGGCATATTTTTGGTTTTACCGGGAAGCTGCAGTTTGCTTTACAGAAAACCAGGCTCGGTGAGCGGTTTAGTTATTTTAAGAAGGTGGTTGACATTGGTGATTTTATCGGCATAGAGGGGGAGATGATTACCACGAAAACCGGGGAAAAAACAATAGACGCCTACCAGTGGACCTTCCTTTCAAAAACAGTACGCCCCTTACCGGAGAAATTCCACGGTATTACCGATCCGGAGCTGCGGCTTCGGCGCAGATACCTCGATCTCATTATGTCGCCCGAGATTATGGCGCGGTTTAAAAAACGGACAAAGATAATAAAGACAATCCGGGATTTCCTTGATGAGAATGATTTTACAGAGATTGACACACCGGTGTTATGTAATAAGGCGAGCGGTGCGCTTGCCCGTCCCTTTGTGACCCACAATAATGCGCTGGATATTGATGTGTATATGCGAATTGCACCTGAAACCTACCTGAAACGGGCGGTAGCGGGAGGATTCGAGCGGGTCTATGAGTTCGCCCGTTCTTTTCGTAATGAAGGTGTCGACGCTTCACATCTGCCGGATTTTACCATGCTGGAGTATTACTGTGCGTACTGGAACTATGTTGACAATATGAATTTTACTGAAAAACTGATGAAGCATGTCCTTCTTTCAGTAAATGGGAATTTACAAATTACCTATGACGGCAAAGAGATATCATTTGAGGGCTCCTGGCCGCGGGTTTCCTTCAGAGACCTCATTTTAAAAGATTGTGCTGTTGATATTGACCGATTTAAAGACAGGGAGAGTCTCCTGGACGAGATTACAAAAAACGGAATAACATTCGAGGATGATGTTGATGTTGATAAAGCGGGACGCGGAACACTTATTGATTTATTGTATAAAAAAGTCTCCCGGCCGAAAATTGTCAATCCGGTATTTCTTATTCACCACCCGATAGATTTGTCGCCGCTGGCACGGAAAAATGATACGGATGAAAATATTGTCGATCGGTTTCAACTGGTGGTGAACGGCTGGGAAGTAGTTAATGCCTACTCCGAGCTTGTCGACCCCATCGAGCAGGCGGAACGATTCAAACAGCAGGCCGAAGCCCGTGTGTACGGCGATACCGAGGCGATGGAAGTCGATCAGGATTTCCTGCTGTGTATGGAGTATGGTATGCCGCCCATGTCCGGATGGGGTATGGGAATAGATCGGCTGGTGGCATTGTTGACTGATGCAAGAACCCTGCGGGATGTGGTGTTGTTCCCGCTGCTGCGACCGGAATAACATACCGGTAGGTACTATGATATCTCACTGCATATCAAAACGTTATTAAGACACGAGGAAAAACGAGACACGTATGGAATGGTTCATTGCTCTGAGATACCTTCGCGGTAAACGTAAATACGGATCAAATACAGTGGTTGCGCTTTTTTCGGCAATTGGCGTCTTTCTTGGATCATGGGTGCTGGTGGTAGCCCTCTCCATTGCCAATGGGTTTGAAAAAGAGGTGCGTGACCGCATTGTCGGTACCCTTGCCCATGCGAAAATCATGCAGTATCACAGCAGGCCTTTTAACGACTATGATTCAATCAGGACCGAGATCCTGAAACATCCCGAGGTGATCGGCGCGGCACCGTTTATTATGGGAAAGGGTGGAGTCGAATGTGACCGGGTACAGGAGGCTGCTATGATCATCGGTATCGATGATTCCCTGGAGCGTACGGTCACCGATATCGATAAGGCGGTAAAATTTGGCACCTTTGAACTTGACTCCATTTTCTCAAAGCGGGATCGAAAACTGCCGGGCATTCTTCTGGGAATAGGTATGGCTGATAAAATGGGGGTCAGACCGGGAAACGAAATACTCCTGATGAGTCTTGTCTTAATTGAAGGCGAGCTGGATCCGGTACCGAAAATGATGCGGTTTGTCGTCACCGGAGTCTTTGAAACCGGCATGTATGAGTATGATCTCAATCTTGTTTATATCTCTCTGGAGTCGGCACAGAACCTCTTTCAGATGACCGGTGTGGAGGGAATACAGATAAGAACCACCCATCTGTTTCAGGCAAAGCGTATATCGCAGGAGGTTAAGGATAATCTGGGTGGGTATCCGTTTAAAGCTGTTGACTGGCAGAGTCAGAATAAATCCCTTTTTCAGTGGATGAAACTGGAGAAGCTTATCATTTTTATTGTTATTTCCCTTATTATGGTGGTTGCGTCTTTTAATATCATCTCATCACTCATCAGAATAATAATAGAGAAACGTCGTGAAATCGGTATATTGATGAGCATGGGAGTAAATTCGGGAAAGATACTGAAAATTTTTATGCTGTATGGTTCCATTATAGGGCTGGTAGGTTCAACTATCGGTACCGGTCTTGGCATAATATTGTGTTATATACAATTCCGGTGGAGTTTGATACCTCTTCCCGGAGACATTTATTTTATTAACAGATTGCCGGTGCTTTTGCGTGCTGCAGATATAATTGCGGTGTATGCGGTCGCAAATATAATCTGTTTTATGGCAGCCATATATCCTGCATGGCGGGCATCACGGACGCCGCCTGCAGATTCAATCAGATACGAGTGAGATACTATGGTGAAGGTAACTAATCTGACTAAAACATACATTGATGATGCCGGTCCCTTTGACGTTCTTAAAGAGACGTCATTTTCCATAAAAAAGGGAGAGATGGTCGCCTTAATCGGTCAGAGCGGCGCGGGGAAAACAACACTGCTTCAGATCCTAGGCGGTATAGATGCATACACCTCTGGCTCCGTGAAAATTGACGGAGAGGAAATCGGTGCGATGAAGCCGAAAGTACTTGCACGGTTTCGGGGAGAACGGATTGGTTTCGTATTTCAATTTCATCACCTGCTGCCCGATTTTACCGCCCTGGAAAATACCGTCATTCCGGGGATGATTCTTGGTGAATCAAGTGCCCAATGTGAAAAGCGGGCAAAAGAATTGCTTTCGCTTATGGGACTTGAGAAGCGATTTTCTCATTTCCCTTCCGAATTGTCGGGCGGTGAACGACAGCGGGTTGCACTGGCTAGGGCGCTCTTTAATAAACCGGCGCTTATTCTGGCAGATGAACCGACAGGGAACCTTGACACGAAAAACAGCGACCATTTAATGGATCTCATTCGGAAAACGAATAAGGAACTTAAGCAGACATTTCTGATTGCCACTCATAATGAGCATCTTTCCGACACAATGGAGCGGACGATTTTTATAGAAGATGGCAAAATTATCAATAAGAAATAATTATATAACGTAATAAATTCAGAATAATTGGTACATTAAGCAGAAGGTTGCAATCATGGATATGAAACTGTGTGATGAGTGTAAAACGAACCAGGCTAATATTCATCTGACACAAATCGTTAATAATGAAGTAACGGTGTATCATCTCTGTGAGGAATGCGCAAAGAAAAAAGGTATTTCGATTGTCATCGACGAAAGCAAAGTGGCATTGGGGCACGATGCTGAAAAAGAGACTGATGATGCGCTTTCTCCGCAGTCCAAAGAGCAGAAGCTGACGTGCTCAAAGTGTGGGACAACGTTCGATGATTTTAAAGAAAAGGGTTGGCTTGGTTGCCAGTATTGTTATACGGCCTTTGAAAAGGAAATAGACAGGTTGCTTGTCCAGGTGCATGGTACCAATCAACATAAAGGAAAAAAGTATCGGATCGCACCATCCACCGTGCACGATACCGATGACCTGTTTTTTCTGCGAAAGGAACTTGATAACGCGATACGAAATGAAAAGTTTGAGCTGGCGGCAGCTATCCGCGATAAAATAAACAGCGTTTCTTCAGATGAATCACCTGAGAAGGGGCAGGAATAGGGAATGTTTTCACCTGATATGATCGAACGGGTGCCGGCATGGTTCAGAAACAACGGCCCCGATGCGGACTGTGTCATATCCACCCGTGTCCGTCTCGCAAGGAATCTGGCCGATCGTCAATTCCCGTCCAAGGCATCGCTTCTGGAGCGAAAGGACATTTTTGAAGAGGTTGTTACTGCCGTAAAAAACATACCTGAATGTACCGACTGTACCTCGCTAAATTTCTCACAGATGGATAAGGTTGCGCAACAGTTCCTCTTTGAAAACAGAGTAGTAAGTCATGACCTTATTGATTCATACGGGGATCGTGGAGTAATATGTGACCGTGACAGCAACATAAGCGTGATGGTAAATGAAGAGGATCATATTCGTATGACCTGCATGGCTTCCGGATGCCAGCCTGTGCAGGTATGGGAATTACTGTCAATGCTTGATGATGATCTGGGAAAGCAGGTACAGTACGCCTATGATGCGCGGCGTGGTTTTCTGACCTCATGCCCGACCAATTCTGGTACCGGTTTTCGTATATCGTTTCTTATGCATTTACCGGGACTGGTATTGACTAAAACAATCGACTCGGTGCTTGCCGGAGCCAGTCAGATGGGTATCTTAACCCGTGGTTTTTTCGGTGAACATTCCGCAGTAATCGGTAATTTCTTTCAACTTTCCAACCAGGCAACGATGGGGGCAAAAGAGGATGAATTCCTGGATACGACACATGATATTATAAAAAAACTGATTAACTATGAGCATGCGGCACGAGAGAAGATTCTGAAAGAGGCGAAAGTGGAGATTATGGATAAAATCTACCGTGCCTTTGGTATCCTTAAATATGCCCATACACTGGACATGGATGAATTATTAAATCTCACTTCCGCGTTACGATTGGGTGTCGAGTGCGGGATACTGGAAGAGGTGACTGTTGAGGAGCTGAATCGTATTGTGTTGATATCTCTTCCCGCCCATATGGAATTGTATTATAATAAGAAAATATCCGATGATGAGAGGCACTGTATGCGTGCAAAACTGGTTAAAGAGTCACTTCCTGATAGTGTAGGTATATAACCATAAACGAGGATAGAAAAATGATGAATGGTATGTTTACAGATCGAGTAAAAAAAGTAATGCAGATTGCCCGGGAGGAATCTGTCAGACTCGGGAATGATTATGTCGGTACCGAGCATTTGCTGCTTGGCCTTATCAAGGAAGGTGACGGGGTTGCTGTGGCTGTATTGAGAAGTATGGGGGTGGATCTTGATGAGTTGTCCGCGAATATTGAGAAGGCAATTACCTCGGCCGGTGGTATGATGACCATCGGACAGATGCTGCCCTTTACCCCGCGTGCTAAAAAAGTGCTGGAGATTGCGGCAAATGAAGCCCGTTCCATGTCACATAAATATATCGGCACCGAGCATTTACTCCTGGCATTGATGAAGGATACCGAATCTGCGGCCGCCAATGCACTGGTTGCTGCAGGGCTGGAATATGATAAAGTCAAGGAAGAAATAAGCAAGGTGCTGCGCGGTGGTGAAAGTGTTGGCGGTACCTCGAAAGAGAAGAGCAAAACGCCCTTTCTTGATCATTTCGGCAGAGATCTTAACGCCATGGCAAAAGAGGGACGTCTTGACCCGGTCATCGGAAGGGAAAAGGAGATTGAACGGGTGGTGCAAATTCTTTCACGTCGTAAGAAAAATAATCCGGTTCTTATCGGTGAGCCGGGGATTGGAAAAACCGCCATAGTTGAAGGGCTTGCCCAGAAAATAGTCGAGAAAGCAATTCCCCAGGTGCTTGAAAACAAGCGGGTGATCAATCTTGATATGGCTTCCATGGTTGCCGGCACCAAATACCGCGGTCAGTTTGAGGAACGGTTAAAGGCTCTGTTGGTAGAGCTCCAGAAAAATGAGAATGTTATCATTTTTATTGATGAGTTACATACTATTGTCGGTGCGGGCGGTTCCGAAGGAAGTCTGGACGCCTCCAATATTTTTAAGCCGGCCCTTTCACGCGGAGAGATACAGTGTATCGGAGCAACAACCCTTGACGAATACAGAAAATATATCGAGAAGGACGGCGCACTTGCGCGAAGGTTTCAAACAATTATGGTTGATCCGCCCAGCATTAATGAGACGATACTGATACTCCGCGGATTACGGTATAACTATGAAGAGCATCATAAAGTAACCTATTCCGAACGAGCAATTGAAGAGGCGGTAAAATTATCTGAACGATATGTGTCGGACAGGTTCCTGCCCGATAAAGCAATTGACATTATCGATGAAGCGGGTGCACGAAAGCGATTGTCAAGCATGGAAATTCCTCCCGAAATCCGTGAAATGGAAAAGGAAATCGATGAGGTTATACGGGAGAAAGAATTGTCCGTAGAGCAGCAGAAATTTGAGCAGGCCGCCAAACTGCGGGATAAACAGGATAAATTAAAAGGTGCGCTCCTAGAGAAAAAGGCGCTCTGGCGAAAATCGAAATCGGAAGAGCGGTTACAGGTTGATGAAACAACGATTATCGAAGTTATCTCGACCATGACCGGTATTCCGCTCTCCAGGCTTGAAGAGGAGGAATCAAAAAAATTGCTGCACCTGGAGGATGATTTGAGAAAACGGGTTATTGGCCAGGAGGAGGCGCTGGAAGCGGTTGCAAGGAGTATCCGTCGTTCCCGGGCGGGATTACATAATGTAAAACGACCGATAGCCTCATTTATTTTTCTCGGGCCGACCGGTGTGGGTAAAACCGAACTGGCAAAGACCCTGGCTGAAGCCCTTTTCGATACGGAGGATGCGTTAATTAGAATTGACATGTCTGAGTATATGGAGAAATTTGCCGTTTCAAGGCTGGTCGGCGCTCCTCCGGGGTATATCGGCTATGAGGAAGGTGGCCAGCTTACCGAAAAAGTCCGGAAAAAGCCCTATTCGGTTATCCTGTTTGATGAAATAGAAAAAGCGCATCCTGATGTATTTAACATTCTGCTCCAGATCCTTGATGACGGTGTTGCAACCGATGCCTACGGCAGACATGTTAATTTTAAAAATACGCTCATCATCATGACCTCCAATGCCGGCAGCCGTGATGTAAAAAAAGCGGGAACCGTCGGGTTCGGTAAATCCGACGAAGTGTCGCACTATGATAAGATGAAATCTAAAGTCATGGATGAGTTGAAACGGATATTCAATCCGGAATTTCTCAACCGTGTTGATGAGACGATCGTGTTTAAATCTCTTGGTAAAAAGGAGATTGCAGAAATCGTTGATATCCACATTAAAGAAGTTGCCGATAGGTTGAAGGAACGGGATGTTACTATATCGGTTACCGATGAGGCAAAACAATTCCTTGTTGATGAGGGCTTTGATCCGGATCTTGGGGCGAGACCGCTGCGCCGGACAATTCAGCGTTTGTTGGAAGATCGTCTTGCAGAGGAGTTTCTCAATGAAAATATCCATGATAAAGATGAGGTTACGGTGGAATTGAAAGAGAAACGATTAGAATTTTCATGTAAGTCAGTAAAAAATGAAACCTCGTAAGTGGATTATTGTTGTCTGTTTTTTTATTCTGGCTCTGGCAAGCGGACTGTATGTAGGAAAAAAAACTCTCGAAAAAAACAGAAATATCGAACGAATCTTGGTCGAACATATTTCGCCGGCATTGGGAGGAACCTTTGCTGTAGAGAATGTTCGAATCGGTTTTTTTGCGGTCGACCTTATCGGTGTCAGTATTGTTATTCCACTCCAGTCCTTTTCGTTAAAGGTTCAGGATATTAAAATTGGTTTCTCCTTTTTAAAGCTTGTTGCCTCACATGGTGATATTCAAAAAAGTATCAATAAAATCATCCTGGTAAATCCAGTACTTGAGGTAGCTTTTCCGGCACGGCAAAAGGATGCTGCCGTTTCGGCCGTTTCTCAACAAACATTTTCTATTAATGCCTTTCCCGTCGAGCACCTTCTCGTAAAAAACTGTGTGATTCATCTTATTGACAGAGGTGGAAAGACACTTACCGTCGGCGAACAGCTTACCGGCCGGTTGTGGGGAGAGAGTGAAGCACTTAATTTTGAGCTTCATGGGAAACTGGCCGCAAAGAAACGGAATCTGTTTCTTTCCGGTGTCTTTTCTCCTGTGAAAAGAACACAACATATTTCGGTCAGACTTGACAAGGCACGTATTGACAAACCAATTCGCTGGTATACCGTTTCTGTTGAAAAAGGAAGCCTTGATGGGGTATGCGAATTTTCCTTTTCCGACACAACATTTCCCTATAATATAGACGCACACGGGCTTGTTACCATTGAAAACGGTGCAGGTAAAATAGAAGGTCTTGCTGAAAATATCTCCGATATCCGTTTTAAAGCGCTCTTTAAGGGAAATCGCATTCTGTGTGATACCGTCACTGCACGATGGAAATCAGTTACCCTGCATGGTAAGGGTACGGCCGGTTTTTCAATAGAGCAGGAAAGCAGATTCAATATTAAACTTTCGGGTATTGCTCCCGATATGCTCACCGGGGTGTCTGAATCCATACGAAAAGAAATATCCGGGCATGGCTGGATTGAACTGGATGCACGGAGGAAACAAAATACCGCACAATTCACCGCTGAGTTTACTGCGGGAGGACTTTCATTTCAGAAAAAAGCTATTCGTCAATGTGTCGGAAAAGGAAGCTTTACCGGTACAAGTGTTACGGTCGATACGGTATATTGTGCGGTACCCGGGCTTTCAATCGGCGCTGCAGGATTGATTAATTTTGAGAAATCACCCGTGGTATATTCATTTGAGCTTGGCCTGTCAGGAAAGGCGGAAACCTTTATACCCGAATGCGGTGGAACCGTGACGGTTACGGGTGATGTACATGGGCTGGGGAATAAACCGTTGTTCAGTCTTGCAGTGCAAGGAAGAAATATTACCTGGAAGCAGATTGATTTCGGCAATCCTCTGTTATCGGTAATCAAACGCGGGCAGACACTGCATATTTCCAGTAAGCAGACCACCGCAGCCAGGTTTTCACTGAGCGGTACGATAGATAGTGTCGGCAATGAGTCTCCCCGCCTGAATATAACCACAACGCTTAGTCAATCAATTGTTGCCCCCTGCCTTAAAACCATTCCCGGCGACATTACCCACCGGCTCGATACGGCGTATGTCAGTGCAACGATTTCAGGAAAGATACCGAATCCTGAAATTACCGGCATATTACGGTGCACGGGAAAAAAACTGAATGCCACAGGTAAGGTACGTCTTTTCCGTAATGAAATAGCAATGCCCTATGTCTGGCAGTTTGATGGTGAGGATATTGCTGTTGCGGATACCTTGTTTCCCATTAAGGCAATCGGTGAAATTCGGCATGATACGGTTCGTATTAAATCACTTACCGCATTGAAGGGAATAGCCGTATCAGGTGTTATAAAGACCGGAGAGAAAAGTACGGTGGAACTGGAAATTGTCTGCAGGGACGTGCCGATCGATAAGATAAATGCTTTCTTGCCTGAAGATGACCGTATTATACAGCATGGTGTTATTAATGGGAAAGCACGGATGTCCGGTGAACCGGCACAGCTAAAAACCTACTGTCAACTGAATCTGCGACAATTCTCAGTTGCCGGCATTACCTCCCTCGAAGCCGATGCGGTATTACGATCGTCGGGAGAAGAATTTACCGTCCTGCCCTTTGTTATTCGTAAAGACAACCGGATGATCTGTAAAGTGGATACGGTAACAAAAAAACATGACCACTTATCCTTCTCAGGCATTTTTAATAATATTAATGTAGTTCATCTTTTGGGTACTGCTATCCCTTCAGATTATGAAATAAAAGGAATTGTTGCGGGAGAATTTTCAACCATGGATAAAGGATTGCCGGTGCGGGTACATTTGTATTCACCCCGGATAGCGGTAAATTCATGGAATATTGATTCAGTGGATGCACGGATACTGGTCACCAGCAATGGTTTGGTGGTGGAAGAACTTTCTGCTGCGGATTCGTCTCGATCGGCACTGGTGGCAGAGGGCGAAATTCCATGGTCATTTCTGACCAATGAAATAAGGGAACAGGATACCATGCATATTTCAGCCGGGATTGAAGGGGATCTTCTGGCAACTTTGGAGCATTCTGTTGAATCAGTAGTCGGCGGCACCGGCCACGGAGTGGTTTCCGTTGATTTTTCAGTTACTGCCGATCAGTGGTATTTTCACAGGGCAACGGCAACGATTCCAGAAGGAGTGCTCACTGTTGATCCGTTTTTACCGGATAAGGTGAAAGACTTTACCTTCACCATGCGTATGGACAATAAATCACGGTTACATATCATCTGTGGAGGGTATGTCGATAAACGGCCGGTAACCATTACTAATACCCATAGTATTCCTAAAGGATACAAGCCGTTACTGTTCGGACCGGTTAATTGTGGCGTTTTGCAAATGAGAACACCTCAGAGAGGGATACCGGTATTTGTGCTCGGCTTTATGGAACGGCAGAAAGGAAACGTTGCTGATATTGAATTTGCCGGACGGAGACCCTTTGATGCGTTTACTATTTCCGGTCCTGTGGATAAGCCGAAGATTACCGGAACATGGATTTTGAGGAGTCTGGAATTTACATTTCCTCTTATCGAAGAAGCGCCGTTCCCTGAGAATATTGTTTGGGATATGGATGTGAAAGCCGGTAACAGAAAAGTTATTTACTTTTATAACATTGGAAGAAAGAAACGGCGGTTAATGCGTTTTGCGGAGTGTTACCTCGATCCATCGTCTACCCATGTTAAAGTACGGGGGAGCTTTGGTGATGGTTCGTTTAAAGTACTCGGTAAAATACGCTCGTATCGCGGCTATGTCTTTTATGGCAGAAATTTCGATCGGGATTTTGAGGTGGGATTGGATTTTGCTCCTCAGAAAATGGAGAGTGGTGAAGGGTACGATAATTTACCGATTATCTGGGGAAGCGCTGAAACATTCTCCGACAGCAGCCGCTTCGACCGGATAAAACTGACACTTCTGGTGCGGGACCCTGAAACCGGCAGCCTCAGCGAAAAAGGACGTTTCAGTGATATGACCTTCAGGGTCTCATCGGATTTTGCGGAAATACCCGGCGAGGCTGAACTTGAATTTTACCGGGAAGCAGGCCTTAATTTTATTACGTTTAAGCACGCCGGGAAGAAGGCCGGTGAGATGATGTCATCCATCGGCGACCAATATATCAACAGATATTTTCTCCAGAGAATTGAACGAAGACTCGCCCGTCGATTAGGTCTTGACGTATTCAGTTTTGAAACGTCCATTGCATCTAATTATTTTAATTACCTTTATAATAATCCGAATGAGATTAGCGGGTTGGCCCGCCAGTGGGATTATCTGGCATTTGCCAATGTTGGTGTTACCCTGGGAAGGTATTTCCTGCGGGATAAGGTTTTTCTTAAGTGGCGTACCGAACTTATTCCAAAAGATCTTCTATTAACACCGGAGCATAATATTGGTGTTGAATATCAACCGCTGGATTATTTCTGGGTAGATTTTAATTATGGCTTTTTTCGTAACGAAGACGATATCATGGAATCTAATCCGAAGTTGCGTATGCAGCTTAGATTACCGATAACTAAATTAAGGAATTACTTTGATTTCTAAGCTAGATATTAAATTTATTCGTTTCACCGACGTAATATCCATATACTTTTTTATAATTGTTGTTGACACAATACGCTCAATGTCTGGAGAATAAATGAATACTACTGGTTGTAAAATTATATCTGTTTTGTTGGTGTGTGCGGTCTCTTCCTTCCCGAAAATCCTTGACGCACTTGAGATACAGGGGTTGAAAATTAACAGTGAATCTGTCGTTCGAAATACAATTCCTTTACACCCCGGTACTGAATTCAGTTCACTTGATGTCCAGCGTGCAGTAAAATCACTCTATCGAATGGGATTGTTCAAAGATGTTGCTTTCCTTGTCACGGATGAAACAGATAGTTCGGTGAGCCTGCTTCTTAATCTTGTGGAGAATCCGGTCTGTGACGCTATTGAAATAACGGGGTTTAAAAAATTGAAACAGAAGGAACTTGAGGAAAAACTGACTATCCTGAAAGGGCATGTTGTCAGTGATGCACTTATCCATGACAATATTTCCATTTTGAAAAACGCCTATGCTGATGAGGGATTTCTCCTTGCGGATATTACCTGTGAGTTGATAGAAAGCAAGGTACCCGGTAATGTTATTGTAAAATTTTCCATTAATGAGGGAAAGAAAGTCCGGATTAAACAAATTACCTTTCGAGGAAACAATGCCTTTAAAGAGAGAAAATTAAAGCGGAAATTTAAAACCAAAGAGAAACGATGGTTTAACGATGGAGAATTTAAAAAGGATGCGTATCAGCGTCATCTTGACTCACTTATGTATTTCTACTATGACGAGGGATACCTGGATGCACAGGTGGTAAGTGACAGCGTATGGTATGACGATAATATGCGGGATATTTATATTGACATCACTATTGACGAAGGTAGAAAGTTTTATACCGGCAATTTTTTCTTTACTGGTAATAAAGTTCTGGAAACCGAGATGCTTGCCGAGCGGGTGGCTATGAAGAAAGGAAAACCGTTCGAAAAAACAAAATTTGATATGACTAAAATGTTTATCTCCGGCGCTTACCGTGAGGAAGGATATCTCTGGGTCCAGATTCAGGAGCAGAACGAGTACCGTGGTGATACCATTGACGTTACCTTTAACATAATTGAAGGTACGCCGGCTATCGTGAGAAAAATCGATATTAAAGGTAACGAGAAGACCCGTGAAAAGGTAATCCGCCGGGAACTACAGATTTTTCCGGGACAAAAATATAAACAATCCCGCATGGAAAGAAGTATCCGGGAAGTAATGCAGTTGAATTACTTTAACAATGTTATGCCGGATCTTCGGCCCAATGAAGACGGGACTATCGATCTGGTTTATTCGGTGGAAGAAAAAGACAATATTGGCCAGTTTTCCGCGGGAGTAATGTATAGCCAGGTTGATAAATTCGGAGGCAATTTTAATATAACGATTCCTAATTTCCGTGGTGCAGGACAGCAGCTTGACGCCGATATAGAATATACAAAGCATAGAAAACGATATTCAGCCGGCTTTCTGGAACCATGGATTTTCGATACTCCCACCTCATTCTCGATCCGTGCATTTTATGAAACGCATAAAAGCATTTACTATGATTATCAGAGTACCGGTATTGAGCTTGGAGGCAGCAGGCGTCTCAAGTGGCCGGATGATTATTTTCGGCTCTATCTCAGATATCGGTTAAGTCGGGAAAAGGATAACAGAGATTATAGTGAAAGCCTGAAAGATTTTACGATAGTTGAAGAAGGAACCTTGAGCAAAGTTTCAATTTCACTCGTCAGAAATGATACTGATATTCCTAATTTTCCCAATCGCGGTTCTATTCTTTCTCTCAATACACAAATCGCGGGATTGGGTGGGAAATTCAATTTTGTGAAAGGAATCGTTGGTTATGACTGGTACTTTCCGGTATTCTGGAAATTTGTCCTTGGTTTGAAATCAAAATTTGGTCTTATTGATGGGATAACCGCCACTAAGAAAATTGCTCGTTCTGATTTATTTGCGGCGGGTGGTGTCTATTATGACGGGCAGATTAGAGGGTACAATGAAGGTGCTTTCGGGCGCTACCAGAACCACGGGTTGTCTCTGTTGACTTTTTCAGGGGAAATACGTTTTCCTATTCTTGAGCAGCAATTATATTTGGCAGCGTTTGTTGATATGGGAAATACCTGGGATGACCTGGCGGATGTTAATCTTACCGATATGTATCCCGGTGTCGGGTTCGGGTTCAGATTAATGTTGCCCATGGTTGGTCTAATCGGATTTGATTTCGCCTGGGGTTTAAAAGATCCGACCGATCCTCACTTCGGCGGCGATCCAAGCGGTTTCATTCCACATTTTCTCATGAATAGAGGTTTTTAGTTTTACTTCCAATTATTGTATAAGTATTTTTTTAAGACATTAATTTTTATGGTATTAAAAATACATTTGAGAACAAGGAGGCTTTTTATGGCAAAATTTTTAAACCTGTCCAAATGGATATGGGTACTTCTGGTTTGTTACTCCTTTACCTATGCTGAACTAAAAATAGGTTTTATTAATTCTGAAACCATATTGATGGCATATGAGGGGACCAAATCAGCGGAAGAAAAACTGAAAAAGGAGTATGCCAAGTGGGAACAGGAGGCAACTGAACGCCAGAAAAAAATGAAAGAAATGCAGGAGCAGCTCGAAAAGCAAAGCCTTTTGCTGAGTGCTGAACGAAAAAAGGAGATTGAGGCGAATCTGCAACAGGAGATGATTGAGTATCAGAAATTTCTGCAGGAGAAATTCGGTCAGCAGGGTGATGCTGCGAAAAAAAATGATGAACTTTTAAAACCTATTATTGATAAAATAAATATGATATTGGATAAAATAGCTAAAAATGAGAATTATGATTTTATTTTTGATGCCAGAGGCGGGGTCGTATATGCAAAAAAGGCCTATGATCTGACTGAAAAAGTAATCCAGGCGCTCAACGCAGAGAAATAGCAATTGTGAAACTTTCTGAAATCGCTCACTGTCTCAATTGTTCTCTTCCTGGTGCTGCTCCCGATTTAGATATACTCAACATTTCTTCTTTGGAACATGCGGGGGAGAAATCAATAACTTTTTTATCGAATAATAAATTCATCGATGATGCCCGGAACAGTAAAGCTGCTGCAATTATTGTTAAAAAGGGTATTGTTATTGAGGGTAAAATTAATCTTGAAGTCGATGATCCCTATCTCGGGTATGCTAAAACAGCGCAGCTTTTTGAAGAGAAAGAGCCACTTTTTGATGGACCGATTCATCCGTCCGCCATTATTGATCCAACCGCTGCAATTGATGTTTCTGTATGGATAGGCCCGGGAACGATTGTTGGGAAATCCTGTGTAATAGACAAACATACGAATATAGGGGCCAATTGCGTAATTGAAAACAGTACAAAAATTGGCAGCAACTGCCGTATCGATTCGGGAGTGATAATCCGTCGAAAATCGGTTATAGGAAATAGGGTTATTATTCAATCAGGTACGGTTATCGGGAGTGAGGGGTTCGGTAATGCCGTTGAAAATGGTACATTTGTTCGTATACCCTGTTTCGGCACTGTTGTTGTTGAAGATGATGTCGAAATCGGCGCGAATGTGACTGTTGATCGGGGTAATTTTACACCAACGATTATTCGTCGGGGTGCGCGCATTGATAATCTGGTACAGATTGCTCATAATGTAGAGGTCGGCGAACATTCTGCTATGGCTGCCCAGGTCGGTATATCCGGAAGCACGAGGCTCGGAAAAGGTGTTTTACTTGCCGGGCAGGTAGGGCTTGCCGGTCATCTTACAATAGGGGACGGTGCCTTTGTCGGCGCCAAAGCCGGGGTAAGTAAAAATGTTGAGCCTGGTCAGAAAGTAACCGGCTATCCTGCCCGTGACCTTATGAAAACCCGTCGCGTGGAAGCAGCCCAGCTTAATCTGCCCGAGATGATGAAAGAGGTGAAACGCCTTCGCAAAGAATTAGAGCAATTAAAAGATAACACACTGTAACTGCTTATATCTATCAAGTTAACAAAAAAGGGACCTTGTGCATGGCTCTTCAACATACCATTAAAAAATCCGGTTCGTTGACCGGTATCGGATTGCATACGGCGGCACGAGCTACTGTCAGTATTCATCCTGCGCCGGTTGATTATGGCATTCGCTTTATCAGGAGTGATCTGGAGCAGCGGCCGGAAATTATTGCTGATATCGATAATGTTGTGGATAATTCCCGAGGTACTGTTATCGGTATCGATGACGTCCGTATTTATACTATCGAGCATATTATGTCGGCTTTTGCCGGTTTGGAGGTTGACAATTGCCTGGTAGAGGTAAATGCTCAGGAAATACCACTTATGGATGGCAGTGCATTACCCTTTGTTGAGTTGATTAAAAAAATCGGTGTTGAGGAGCAGGCGGCCCAGCGGGAATATCTCGTTATGGATAAACCGATGTGGCTTTATAACAAAGATAATATTGCTATTAGTGTATTCCCATCGGATCACTTCCATATCACTCTGATGATAGATTACAATCACCCTGCTATCGGTGCACAACATACAACACTCTTTGATTTAAGTGATTTTCACCGGGAGTTTGCACCGGCACGTACGTTTTGTTTCCTTTCGGAAATAGAGAAATTGCGTGAAGAGGGGTTGATAAAGGGAGGAACCCTGGATAGCGCTGTAGTGGTCCAGGATATCCCGCTAACTGAGGAACATATTGAATACCTCCGCAGACTGTTTAATGTAACAGGGCCGTTACATGAAGGAAAGAATGGTTTTTTAAATAATGCCAAGCTGCTATACCCCAATGAATTATGTCGCCATAAAGCGGTGGATTTGATTGGGGATTTGTATCTGCTCGGTAAGCCTATACGGGGGCATGTACTGGGTGCCCGTACAGGTCATGCCGCTAATATTGAACTGGCGAAAAAGATACGCGCGTATATTAACAAGCGGGACAGCGCCAAGGGTAAGCGTGAGGAGCCGCTGGTCGATCACAATGAAATACTTGACATTCTGCCCCATCGATACCCGTTTTTGCTCGTTGACAACGTTCTATCCATTGAACCGGGTAAGAAAATAACTGCCGTTAAAAATGTCTCTTTTAATGATAACTTCTTTCAGGGCCACTTCCCGGGTAATCCTGTAATGCCGGGTGTATTACAGATAGAGGCCCTGGCGCAGGCAGGCGGTATCATGGCGCTTTATGGGAGAAAGGCGGTGAAGGATAACACGGTGCTGTTTATGGGTATTGACCGGGCCCGGTTCAGAGGACAGGTCAGACCCGGTGACTGTTTACGCATGGAAGTTGAAATGCTCCAGTCCCGTCGCAGTACTATGCGCTTCGCCGGTAAATGTTATGTGAAAAATACTCTTGTGTGTGAAGCTGAGTTGATGGCTATGATGGGCAAAAAATGATGACAGGGAGCGCCTGCTGGGTTATGACAACATCAATACATCCTACTGCGATAATAGACGCCAGTGCACAAATCGGTGAGAATGTCTCCATAGGTCCCTACAGCATTATTGAAAAAAACAGTCGTGTTGGTAATGGGTGCCGGATGAGTTCCCATGTACGAATCGGTGAAAATACGGTTATCGGTGAAAATTGTACCATATATCAGGGCGCTGTACTTGGCACCATTGCTCAGGACCTTAAATATCAGGGGGAGGAAGCCTGGCTTGAGATTGGTGACAATAATATTTTCCGTGAATATTGCACCGTAAATAGAGGCACTATTGCCAGCGGCAAGACCGTGATAGGAAGCAACTGCGCGTTCCTTGCATACAGCCATGTCGGGCATGATTGTAATGTGGGGGATGGTATAATCGCTTCCAACTGTGTGCATCTGGCGGGGCATGTTACTATTGGCAATAATGTCGGATTCGGTGGCGTCGTAGCGGTACACCAGTTCTGTACCATTGGTGACCATGCGTATATAGGTGCCTTTTCGAAAGTTGTCAAGGATGTCATACCATTTTCTCTTCTGGGTGGCGAAGTAAATAATCACCGGATATGCGGCATCAATAAAGTAGGTCTTGAGAGAAGCGGTTTTGATGAAAAGAGGCGTAGAAAAATAAAACGGGCATACAAATCATTATTTCGTGAAGGATTGGCGGTTACCGAGGCGCTTCAGAAACTTGAGCAGGAGTATGACGGTGATCATGATGTAGCGCGGATTATCTCTTTCATCAAAGACTCAGAGCGTGGTCTTTACAATATGAATATTTGAACTTCTCCATAGAAACGCCGGAACAGGTATTATTCGTTTCGACATCCCAATAAGAATTTCACATTTACGGAAACACCCAGTTGCCGAGGTGGCGGTGCTCTTCGGATTTTTTCCCTCCCATGAAAATATCCTGCCCGTTTAATAACCCCTGTACGGTTAAGCCAAGTGAGAGCGGAACCAGACAATCGCACGGTATACCAATGTGTTCAACGGTTTTCACCGGTAACGGAGCAAAGTAGGCCTGAAGGTAATTCACCGGAGCCTGATTGTTCGCACCACCGCCAGCAACCCGGATGGTATCCGGTTTTGAGGTTTTTGAAAACACTCTTTTGTAAAAATTATTAATTGCAAGAGCAGTAAATGCAGTCATAGTTGTCAGGCGTTCTTTCGGGGTAAGCACTTGAACGTAATCGGAATAATAAAGCCGGATAAAATGAGAAAGCGAGCCCTGTTTAGGTGCGGGATGGGTAAACCAGTCGTCTTTCAATAGTTGTTCAAGAACCTCCGTATTCAATGCACCGGAAGATGCTGCAGAACCGTCTCTATCAAATCCATCGTTGCATCCTGCCTCTTTTGCTGCCGGGTCAATGAGGTATGTTCCCGGCCCGGTGTCGGATATAAGTACTCTCTGTTTTTGTTTTTGATAGCATAATATCATTTCCGCAATCCGTCCAATGTTTACAAACACGGTTATTTCGCTTACTTTCCGGCCGATACTGTGATAGCCATAGCCCGTCGGTAGTGTCCGCCAGGGAGTATCCGAACTGTATTGACGAATAAAATCCGTCAATACCGGTGTGTTAAAGGTTCGCGCAAGATGATGAGCATCACCGAGAACAACGTCCCAGTGAGTTCGTTTGTCCGCAAGAGGTATCTGATCTTGCCAGAGTGGGAATTTTATTAAAATTATCGCATCAATGCGACGATGGGATTTTGGTAAAAGGGAAAGAAAGGTTTTTGTACTTTCCGTAAGAAAACTTGTCATAATCCCGTCGGCCGTAGCAATCTCCTGCAGAGAGACCGGTGAGTCTTCATACTGCACTGTCTTTTTCAGAACAGATTTCAATGGCTGGGATAGTGAACGGTATGATTATGGTGAATATGCCATTCGTGCTCCTGTACTTCAAGAAAGAGTACATCAAGCCCTCTGGTTATACCTGATGCGGACAGAATGAGAAGATGTCGCTTTTTCCGTTTACCGATACGAGACAGGTAGTCCATGGGTTACATTTTTCTTTGGGATATTACAAAAAGTTGCTACAGATGAAATTACTGGAGGGTGCATAATAAATCAAAGAAAAATAAAAAAAAGTATATTTTTTACATTTTTTTTCTGCAATATAAAAAAAAAGTTTATACTATATATACTACTGGGGGGAGATATATATTACATCTTGCCACTTTTATTAAAAAAATGATATAAGCTTTTTTCTTGACTTGTTTTAAATTACTATTATATTATATATTTAATATTAGGTCAGGAAATCATTATCACCAAGTTATTTTCCCGGAAAGTAATTGGAAAATAATGTATTAGGAGGAGGTTTGGAGTCTATGATGTCTTATAAGAGGATTGCCCGATTTCTTTTGATCGGTTCTTTTGTGGTCATGTGCGGGATGACAGGCTGTAATAAACCATCTACAGAAGAACTTGCTAAGCTCGAAGAAGCAAGAAGCGCTGCGGAAGCTGCTGAAAGAAAGTTGGCTGAATTGAGACAAGAGCGTATGAACCTGGAGAGCCAGCTCAGTGCCAAAGAGGCTGAGTTGAGAGAGCATGAAGCCGAACGTGATGATCTCAAAGAAAAAATGGAAGCACACAATCAACAATAGACAAAGAGGGGGAACATTATGAAATATGGTGGATTAATACTCTTTTGCTGTCTTTTCAGTGTTTCAGTATTTGCTAAAGAAGAACCGGTATGGCGTTTTCAGGTTAATCCTGAAGAATATGATACTATGCATATGGAAGCCTATGAGATTGCTTTAGCGAATGCTCTCCAGCGTGAAAAAACAGCCAAAGAGCAAATTGCACAGGAACAGGCACAGATTGAAAGTCTGAAGCAGCAATTAATAGATATGGACGCACAAATTGCTGCGGTTATCCAGGAAAAATATGATATTCTTGGTATAACGGAACAGGATGTTATAGACGCAGAAAATGAAATCGCCTCGATACGACAGGAGCTTGAATTGTTATTGGGGCTTACTCCCGATGAATTATTAAAACGAATAGCAGATTTACGAAAACAGGAGGCCAGAATAAATGCCCTGAAAGCGAAACCGGTCTCTTATCTATGGCGAATCCGGGATCAAATTATTGAACTCGAGGATTTGCTTGCACGGGTCAAAGCAAATTTACCTGATAAACTTTCCCAGTATACGGTAAGGCTTATTCCGGAGAGACGAGACTGCCTTTATCGTATTGCTGAATATCCGGAAATCTATGATGATCCTACACAGTGGCCGCGGATTTATCGGGCGAATAAAGGTCAGATTGATGGAGGGTATAATCGGTATCTGCAGAATGTTGAGGAACCAAAGTATTCACGTGCTCAGGATTTAATTTTTCCGGGGCAGGTGTTTGATATACCGAGATAATTATTCTCTGCCTTTAAAATAACAATTGGTTGATTATATATTTAAAAGTGGCTTGAATCAGTAATGATTCGAGTCCGTTTTTTTATAATAATTTACCAGTAGAATTCACAGTCATGGCCAAAGAACGGAAAAATAATACCACTGCGGTGACCTCGTCGATAAAAGATACAACCGCTATTATTACCATACGGCTTGGTTCGAAAAAGATACGGCTGCCTAAATTCATAACATGGCCGATAGTTGTTCTTGCGGCAACTACTATTGCCTGTATTGCATTATTTCCCTATACTTCAACTGTCCAGAGCTTTCATCTGCCCAAGCGGGGTGATGTTTCTAAAGAGACAATAATAGCCCCTTTTACTTTTGATATATTGAAATCGAAAGATAAATTGGAGCGGGATCGGAAAGAGGCAATGGAACAGGTCCTCGAGGTGTTTGACCGCGACAGACAAAAAGAGAAACTCGTTAAAGAAAAACTTCTTGATTTTCGGCAGAATATCCTTACATTAAACGATGAAAAGGTTAGTGATTCCATTAAGACAACGATAACCCTTGCGTTAAAACGTGAGTTGTCCGATAATACCATTTCTGTTATAAAAGAGCGTCCCTATCTCCTCGATGATGCCATTTTTCAGGCGGAGCAAATGCTTAAAACAGGTATCATGAGTATTCTTCTTGTCCCCCATGAACAGAAACTTGAAGAGATGAAAAAACAGTATAATGTTGATTTTGCGAATCACCTCATTTATGATAAAACTTTTATTACATTACGACAGGATTCAAGTGAGGTAACGGTTAAACATGCGGACCTTCCGGTAAAAGAAGTGGCTCTCGAGCTCATCACACATATGCTGAAGGTCGAGCGAATGTTTGATCAGGAGGCGCTTAACTCCGTCTATGAATTACTGGATGTCTATCTTCTACCCAATATCATGCATAATGGTGAGGAAACACAGCGGCGCATGCGGAAGGCATCACTGGCTGTTCTTACCACCAAGGGAAAAGTGATTAAGGATACTGAGATTCTCCGGAAACATCAGGAGGTAACCGAAGGAATTGTTGAGAAACTGAAATCGTTGCACCAGGCTATTGAATTAAAGCAGCATGGCCAGGAAACACGCAGGATACTGCGAACCAATAGTGCCAAGTTGATACTCGTTTTTATCTTTCTTATACTCATTGGATATTATTTACGCGGGTATCATCGGGAGGTGTTTGAAAATCCGAAACATCTGGTTGCCCTTGCATCGATTATCTTTATCCAGCTCGCTATTATTCGTGTAAGTATCTATATAGTACCAAAGCTCTTTGAGAGTGGTTCCGAGATAAGTATGATTGTTCCGGAGTACCTCATTCCAACTGCCGTGGCTTCCATCCTGGTAACTATCCTCTTTGATTTACGGCTTAGTATCGTAACAACAATCTTTATATCACTTTATTTCAGCATTGCAACGAATTTTAATCAGTCGTTCTTACTCTATTCATTACTCGGTGGATTGATAGCGGGATATTTTACCCGAAAAATACGGTATAGGTGGGATTATTTTAAAGCTATTCCACCTATGGTAATTATTTATACAGTATTTATTCTTCTCTGGAATCTGATTAGTTATAAATTTATACTCATGGCGATTACGCAGAATATCGGACTGGGTATTATTAACTGTATCCTTACGATTTTTCTTGCAATGATGCTCGTAATTGTATTTGAGTCCCTGTTTGATATTACTACCAATATAAAACTTGTCGAATTATCGGATATGAATCATCCGCTCCTTAAACGTCTCTCTATTGAAGCAGCCGGAACTTATAACCATAGTGTATTGGTAGCAAACCTTGCGGAATCGGCAGCGGAAAAGGTGCATGCAAATCCCTTGCTGGCACGGGTAGCGTCATATTATCATGATGTTGGAAAAATAGCCAAACCGAATTATTTTGTGGAGAATCAAAAATCAGAAAAGAATATCCATGACAAGCTGTCCCCGAGTATGAGTGCGCTTATTATTTCATCCCATATCAAAGAAGGACTGGAGCTTGCAAAGAAGTATAAACTTCCTTCTGTTATTAGAGATTCAATTTCCCAACATCATGGGACAAGTACCGTATCCTTTTTTTATGAGAAAGCGGTTGAGCAGGATCCGCATAACCAGGTAAAGGAAAAGGATTTCTGTTACCCTGGGCCGCGACCTCAAACACGTGAAAACGCTATAATAATGCTGGCTGATGCGGTTGAAGCGGCTTCGCGCAGTTTATCGACATCGTCGCCAAAGATGCTTAGAACATTAGTAAAAAAGATTATTCACGATAAATTCGCTTCATCACAACTTGACGAATGTAATCTCACCTTTCAGGACCTTGACAAGATAATTGAAGGTTTCATGCCGGTCCTTCAGGGGATTTTTCATACGAGAATTGAATATCCATCCCAAAAGGTAGGAGAGTGATTTATGGCTGCTGAAAAAAGATTTGAGCGGAAGCATTTTTTTATTGACCGCAAGCTGCAGGGCAGATATATGATGACCTTTTTTGTCCCGATGATTATCATGCTTGTGTTTATGATATTTACTCTGTATATCGCGTCACATAGTCTCGTGAATACTGCCTCATCCATTTTAAGGATGGATGTTCAGAATATGATAACCCTGCAGTTCCAGGATGAACTTGAACCCTCGGTTGCCGCCTATAAAAATCTGTTAAAAGATATTACCGGCTATCTTCGTAATTTCTCTGAGAATGAAAAGTATCGTAAAGCAGTGGTATCGTCGTTGCTCTGGGTATTTGGTATAGGTATTATGTTTGTTATTATTCAACTGGTTCTGCTGACGATATTCTTTTCCCATAAACTGGCCGGACCGGTATATCGCTTTGAAATGGTATGCCATAATGTTATCGAAGGGAAATATACCGATACTATTGTTTTGCGTAAAGGTGATGAAATGAAAAACCTGGCTTCTCTGCTCAACGAGGTCATTGCAAAATCGCGCGAGAGGCTTACCGGATTAGCCGATGCAGGCTCTGAAGAGGAAAAAAAGAAAATTCTGGATTCACTGGAACTTTAGTATTGACAAGACATTAAAATATTTAGTAATTTAGAAGGTCTCTTTTTAACAAGGTGGTTTTATGCACGGCCCTATATTTTCCGACTTGAATTTTAAACTCCTGGGATTAAGTATTTTACTGCTGTTTATCGGATACATTTGTTTAGGGCAGGGACCGGTGTATAACCCCGTTTCATGGACTATTGCACCGATTATTCTGGTATTTGTGTATTGTATTTTAATTCCTGTTTCTATTTTATACAGGGAAAAAGGAAATACAACGTCAAAAGATACCACAAAGAAAGATAAGGGCGTTTAGCTCAGCTGGTATAGAGTACCTGCCTTACAAGCAGGTGGTCGTTGGTTCGAATCCAACAACGCCCATTAAGAGTCATTGTATTATTCCGGGGATCGGTAGTTCAGTTGGTTAGAACGCCGGCCTGTCAAGCCGGAGGCCGCGAGTTCAAGTCTCGTCCGATCCGCCATAAACGTCTCAGCTGTCAGAAACGGCTGAGACGTTTTGTTTATACCTGCGTATTAATTGATGGAAGTGTTTACCATTAATTATTATACGGTAAAACGGTATTACATTATATAAAATCGTATAAAAGAAAACCGTGCTTTTCAGGAGTTATGGGATACACTCCGGGGAAAAGAGAGAATGGTGCTGTCGGCAATTGTACATGAAAATAGTGCTGCCGTATATTCGATGGAAGTTATAGAAAAAAGTAAATCTGGTATCCTGTTAAAAATTCAACGGGTGATTACCGATCTGGTTAAGAGAAATTCGATTACAAAAGATGATACGTCCGATTATGCTGTACATGATACCGTGTTTAAATATTGGATACGCAAAGACACCTCGCGCTGAACAACATTTTTTGCTATAGTTGGTGAGAAAATGAATAGTATATTTCCCTTTATAAACCATTACCCTTAAATGTATAATAAGAACAAAAAAAGACAGATAAGAGATCGTGATGGTTATTATCTTGATATCACATTTATAATGATTTACTTTGAAATATGGCTCAGTTCATTGTTATAATCGGCGATGTCCCGAAGAATGATCTTGAACAGATTGCCCAATCTGCTCAAAAGCATGGTATTGATGTTGAAGTAAAAGCGATTGCGGAAGAGTTGGGGAATTCGTTAACGAAGGTGGCGGTCGGTTATATATCATATTTACCCTGTTCTGAAAATGCCATGATTGAGCTGTTTTCAAATCTTCCAATAGGTGCGAGTGAGTATTTTCCTTTTTTTCAGAATGTTCAGGGCGATAAGTATCCGGAGTTTTTGAGTGACTATCCGGTTTCAGGGGTATTCGAAACACCTATGAAAAACGTTTGCCTGCGGAATATTTTTAACACCATACTTTTTCATGAAAGGCTTTCTGAGCAATATCGGGGGATTATTCGTGAGGCGACAAAGTACAGAAAGCAGAAGCAGCAGTTAATCAAGCTCAGCACCGCGCTTTCCATGCATTACGATCTTGATACACTGCTTGCTCTGATTCTCAATGAGAGTTGTGATATCATGGCTGCTGACGCCGGAAGCATTTATATACGCGAGCGATCGGGGCCGGGGCGCTCGTTTACCAATACCCTTCGTTTTAAGGTCTCTCTGAATCAGTCGGTTGACTTTAAGACATCTGGGGAGTTCAGTATTGAAATAGATAAGAATAGAATAGCCGGGTATGTCGCTGCAACCGGTCGCCCGCTGAATATTAAGGACGTGTACGCTCTTGATGATTCAGTGCCGTATACATTTAAAAAAGATTTTGACGAGCAGTTTAATTATCGCATGAAATCAATGTTGACCGTACCGCTTACCAATAATGCAGGTGAGGTGGTGGGGGTCCTTCAGTTGATGAATAAAAAAAACGATTCGTCAATAAAACTCACTTCCCCCGAAACCGTTAAACGGGAGGTGATACCATTTTCATATGCCGATGAAGAGTTTTTACACTCTATCGGTGCGCTCGCTGCAGTTTCTATTGAGCGAACCCAGTTGTATGAAAATATTGAACAGATTTTTGAAGGCTTTTTAAGTTCTTCCATTGCAGCGATAGACGAACGGGACCGTGTTACTTCAGGCCACTCCCGACGTGTTATGGGATATGCCATGGCTTTTGTTGAAGCTATGAATAAAACTACGGAGGGAGCCTTTGCGGAGGTCTTCTTTTCTGAAAGTCAACGTCGGCAGTTTAAATTCGCGGCGCTGCTTCACGATATAGGAAAGATTGGTGTGCCGGAGGCGTTGCTTATAAAGGAGTGTCGTCTCTCTCCCGGAGATTTCGCAGCAGTGGCGGCACGCTTTGAAATTATTCGATTTCAACTGGTTGCCGGAAACACAAAATATCCGCTACCCTGGAGCAGTGTCGAGGAGCTTGATGCTGACCGCATTTTTTTAGAAAAAGTAAATAAAGCAGGTTTTCTCAATGATGAGGATTTTAGCCGTCTAAGTAACCTGAAGAAAAAAGTGTATTGGAACTCTTTTGGTGAGAAAATGTTATTACTCGGTGAAGAAGAGTGGGAATCCCTTTCCGTCAGAAAAGGGAATTTAACACTCCGTGAGCGTGATATTATTAATTCTCACGCTGTCTCTTCACACAGAATACTTTCCAAGATTCCCTGGACACCGGAGCTGGAGATGATACCGGAAATTGCAGCCCATCATCATGAAAAGCTGGACGGTACCGGCTATCCTGACGGATTAAAAACCAAGGAAATGCGTCTGGAGGATAAAATATTAGCGGTTGTTGATATTTATGATGCCATTATTGCGCAGGACAGACCGTATAAACCTGCTATGCCTCCGTTAAAGGCGCTGGATATACTTCGTGAAGAAGCCCGTGAAGGACATGTTGACTGTGATATTGTGGATTTCTTCATTGAAAAAGAGATTTATAAGATATTTTTTGACCAGCTTTCAGTTTCTGAATGATACCGATTAAAGAAAACATATCATTAAGGGAGAAATCATCCTTCCGCATTGGCGGTGTCGCACGGTATTATGTCCGGGTTCACCGTATTGCTGAAGTGAAGGATGTCTGTCGCTGGGCGCGGGAGCACGAACAACCCCTTTTCATTCTGGGTCGGGGATCGAATATATTGATAAGTGATGCCGGATGGCCCGGGTTGGTTCTGGATATGTCCGGTTTTACTGAGATTACCTGGCATGAGACCATCGCGGTATGTCAAAGCGGTGCGCTGCTGCACACGCTGGTAAAACAGTCGGTTGATCGCGGTTTCGGCGGTATGGAGGAGTTGGCAGGCATACCGGGAAGTGTCGGCGGGGCACTGGTGATGAATGCCGGCGCATTTACGCAGACTGTTTCAGAGTGTCTCGTTTCAGTAAAAGGTGTTTCCGTCGAGGGTACAGGATTTAATTTAGGAAGGAGTGACATTAATTTCGGATACCGTACCAGTTCGTTTAAACAGGAGAGTACCATACTACTGGAAGCTGAATTTTTATTTGTAAAGCAGAATAAAGAACAGTTACTGTCGGCATTTACCGAAACACTTAAAAAACGGAATCGAAAGCAACCGCTCGATACACCGAATTGCGGCAGTGTATTTAAACGCCCGGCGGGATATTATGCGGGCGCTTTAATTGAAGAATGCGGCTTGAAAGGCTATACCATAGGCGGTGCGATGGTAGCGCCGAAACATGCCAATTTTATACTGAACTCCGGCAGCGCTTCAGCAGAGGATGTCCGAAAGCTTATTGTACATATCCAGAGGCAAGTATATAACGCTTACGGTATTTTACTTGAACCGGAAGTAGTGTTTGTCGGTGATTTTTATACACCTCTGTTTGAACCCTGATATCTGATAAAAAATGCGTCTCCATTTTCCACTTCATGAAGTATTTTTAGCTTTCTTTTTGTAGCACACAGCAGTATAATTCAACGCAGGAAAAAGTATATGCATTTAACAGTTAAAAAATTTGTGACAGGACCTATTGAAACGAATACCTATGTTGTTGGCAACGAAAGCAAAGCCTGTATTATAATTGATCCGTCACACGGTTGTGATACAATTCTGGAACATATAAACACGCAAGGGTTGTCCTGTGTGGCCATTATTCTTACCCATGGACACTTTGATCATTTCCTTGGCCTTGAGGAGATATTGAAAGTTTTTCCGGATACCGGAATCTGGATTCATCATGAAGAAGTTACTTTTTTGAGCAATCCTGATTTCAACGGCTCATACATGATAGGGATGGAGGTAAGCTATACCGGACCGGTAAAAGAAATTTACGAGGGATTTCAGGAGATCGGCGGTTTTCCTATGCAGGTATTTCATGTGCCCGGTCACAGTCCCGGTGGCATAGTGCTATATATGGAACCCTATTGTTTTTCCGGTGATACGCTTTTTGCAGGATCTATCGGCCGTTTTGATTTCCCCGGATGTGACGGCGGGGCGTTAATCGCCAATATCAGAGAGAAATTATTAACACTTCCCGATGAAACCGTGGTCTGTCCAGGGCACGGCGGCAGGACAACTGTTGGCCGGGAAAAAAAGCGGAATCCTTTTTTACAATGAAAGAATTGCCGTATCAGACCTCATACCTTGCCTATATCCAGCTCGAGAAGACGCTGAGTGAAAATACGATAGATTCCTACCGGTATGATCTGGAAAGACTCTCATCTTTCCTTGAGCAGCGGCATATTAATGCAGTTACCGGTGTGACGAACGCAGCGCTGTCTCAATATATTCAGACTCTTTTTGATATGGGATTTGCAGAATCGTCCATACAGCGAACACTGTCCTCTATCCGCGGTTATTATGGATTTCTGGTTTCTGAAGGGACACTGAAGCAGGACCCCACTGAGTTGCTGGAAGGACCCAAGCGTTCGCGATATCTGCCGTCGGTACTCACGGTTGAAGAGATTATGCGTCTGTTTAATGTTATTGACACTGAGAGACGCGGCGGTATTCGTGATCGGGCTATGCTTGAAACCTTGTATGCAACCGGCATGCGGGTTTCGGAACTCTCATCATTTACTTTCGAGCAGATTATTCCTGAGGAAAAAATGGTACGGATCATTGGAAAAGGTTCCAAGGAGCGTCTTGTTCCCATTGGCGATATCGCGTTAAACTGGATAAAGGAATACACGGAGGTTGAGCGTATTTTTTTTGCCAAACCGGGAACCGACAGTACCGTGTTTCTTAATGTACGGGGAAATCCATTGAGTCGAATGGGGATATGGAAGATCATTCAAAGGTATATTCTGCTTGCCGGTATAACTAAAAAGGTTTCTCCCCATACCTTTCGTCACTCTTTTGCGACGCATCTTCTGGAAGGCGGTGCTGATTTACGAGTGGTACAGGAGATGCTGGGACATGCCAATATCGTTACTACAGAGATATATACGCATATTGACAGAGAATACCTGAAAGAGGTACACCGGAGTTTTCATCCACGTTATAATAAACAACAGTAGATGTTACTCGTTATGAACGATATTATTCCACAATCAATATGTCAGATACATTATCATAATAATACCGGAGGGGTTACAAAGGTAATCACACGGTACGCAGAGATATTTAACGGGACAGCACCTAAATCCATTAAAAGAAATATTCTTTTTTGCAGCGATATCGGGACAATACCTTCATGCAATAGCGTGATGGAAACAATTAATATCAAAGAGGCCAATTATCACTCTTTCAGCACCAAGAATTCTTTTATTAAAACAAGGGATGTATTGGTAAAAAAACTAAATCGGCATATAAATAATCTACCGCAGCCGGTTTTAATCATTGGGCACAACCTTTCGCTTGGAAAAAATTGTGCATTGTCGGCTGCGTTTGCTGAATTAATAAAGCGATTTGAGGATGAGCAGGCATTTCATTTTTTCTCGGTTATACATGATCTGGCGGAGGAGGGAAGAATTACCCTGTTACAGCAGATCAGGTTTTTGGAATCAACGGGTATTCCGGTATGGCAATATCTGTATCCTGCCGGGAATGTCCGGTATGTCGTGCTTAATAAACGTAATTACACCCTCTTTACAGAAGCAGGCTTTTCAACCGCTCTGTTGCCGAATCCTCTTGATGACATGGTTGACTCCGGTACATTGACGGTACGGCAGAGAAAAAGAATAACCGAAGGATTACTGATGCTTTCCGGGAAAGACCACTCCTGTTTTTATCCTTCAAAGCCGACTTTTTTCTATCCGGTCCGCGTGATCTCAAGGAAAAATGTTCTTGAGGCAATCATACTGACATGCATCATCCACAAAGCAAATCTGCTAATCGGCGGCAAGGGAAGTTCGTCGGTTGATAAAAAGTTGTACGACGGAATAAAACGTTTTTCTCAGCGGCATCGTTTACCCGTCGTATTTGACTGTGAAAGCCTTAAAGAATTTTTACCAAAGAATTTTATTAGAAATGATACTATCTTTTCGCTTCTCTACCGGTATTGCGATGATTGTATTTCCACTTCGGTAAGTGAGGGATTTGGTTTTGCGTTATATGAGCCGTGGCTTTACGGTAGAACGGTCATTGGCCGGCTGCCGCTGAGCATAAGTGATCATGAGTGGTGTGACCTGTCCCATCTGTATACACGGTTTGATATACCTGCCTCCTGGATATCAATGGAGGATTTGTGGCGGCACTATCACTATACACAGAAAATACTTGGGGCAAAGATAAACGCAGGCTATTTTAAACGTTTTCAAAAGAGATGTATAAAAAACGGTATGGTTGACTTTGGAATACTTACACAACAATTGCAATTCTCGGTTACTGAAATAATCATTCGAAACATTCCTTCCTCCCGAGAAATTACTAAAGCTAATATAATCACGGAAGCAAATTCGAGAAGAAGGATAAAAGGAACGGTTTCTGAAAAAAATAGAAAAGGATTACGGGGAGCACTGACCGGGAGAGCTTATCGAGACAGGGTGCGGGAGTGCTTCCTGAGTGTGGCAGGATCACACAAAAAAAAGGCAGGTGATCGTACACGGTTTATAAAGTATTTTTCATCACCGGATTATTTCAGTGCGTTAATGACAATGCTATAAAACAGTAATGGCAAGAAAATTAACTTTTTCCTTGACTTTTTAACCTCATTCATTGGATATTTTAATTATCACAAATTTTCTCGGGAGGAATTGTGGCAAATACAACAAAGCATGATTTAATTGCATCTGTGTCAAAGTTTACCGGTTTAACACAGGCCGACACGAAAATTGTTGTTGAAGAGTTTCTTGAAACAATTGCACAAATTCTTGAAGAAAACAAGACCATTGAAGTGCGAGGATTTGGCACATTTTATACAAAAGTAAGAAAACCGAGACCTGCACGGAACCCGAAAACCGGTGAGATTGTTCCCTTGCCGCGACGTGTTGTTCCTCTTTTCAAGTATTCAAGTGAATTGAAGAAGAAGATTACCGATTCTCTTGCGCAGCCACCGGAGCAGAGTTCTTCCGGTGTCGAAACCAATCTGCCGCAACCGGATGCCGGTAATCAATCTCTCTATTAGCCGTTTTAGTTTCCATTACCAAAAGTAAAAAGTTTAATGCCGGTAAATCGGCTCAGGCAGGGTAGACACTCCTTTCAGTGGACCGCCGTAATACTTTTATTTACCTTCCTCTTTCAAGTTAAGCATTACTTTAGTCATAGTTCACTTTTTTTCCTTGACTCTGTATTTGCATGAGGTTACAATTATTCTAAACGTCAGTTACAGCACCTTAACTAAAAGACTTATTTATTCTGTTTCTTTAAATCATTCTCCTTAATAAAAGGTGGCAGGTAATGAAAACGATACTAACAAAGTGTACAGTTTTTCTTTGTGTCGCGGGTTTTTTATTCGCACAAACCGGTGATATTGTAACCTCAGGATTAGCGCCGGATTTTGATGCCAAGCTCGCGTTCGGGTTTAACTATGATTATCTGCAGTCCCCTTTGAAAGTCTCTTTTGATTACCCGAAAGGCTACTTCTCAATAAATATACCACTAACCTATTCGCCGCCTAAGACATTAACCGGTGCCATGACTGAGCCGCTTGCGGATCAGTTCGAAGAGGGAGAGGAATTCGAACCCACAGCATCCGCCACACAGAATGCAAATACCACCATCAAGGTTGATGTTCCCATGATGGGCGGCGTATGTACATTCTCCAATATGCAGATGATGTATTTGAGATACATGAATACACTCGGTCTTCCGAACCTGGAGATCAGCCAGCCGCAGAGCGACGATTCGGAATTCGGACTATTTATGCGCGGTATGGTAAGTGTTCCCGTGGATGTCCAGATGGGCTGGGAAACCATGACGTTCGGTTATGCCTATCAGGTAAACGATATGCTCAAATTCGCCTTTAATCTTCATCGTCATGTATTTACCTTTGATGTAAAGGGAAAAATCGATATCGATATTTTAGGGAAGTTATCTTTCAATATCGAAGGTGAGTCTGTTGAACAGGAGATTGAATATCCTCTTAAAAATGTTATTGACGGTCATTATGAGGTCGAGCGGTGGACGCCCACTATGGCAATAAAATACTGGCGGGTCAGTCTTATCTCACGATTCGGAATGACAACTACGCCGCGGGGCTTCCTTACCGCACGCTATTCCGTTCCTTTCTTTATCGATCCGGAAACGTTCACTCTTGACGAGGGCCTTAGTGATGAAGAATTAATGACTGAATATCTGACGGAAAATATTGATAAGTTCCTTAATAATAACACAAATGAGGTCGAGTACAGCACCAATAAAAAAATGAAATGGAAAATGCCGCAGGCACATACCCTGATGTTTGATATTGTACCGGATAAATTGTCTCTCTCATATACGAAATTATTCGGGGATATTGAAATGGAGCTTTATGATCCAACATCGGACAAGCTTGCTTTACAGGATACCACCAACTATCCCGATACACTGGATTTCAGGTTTAATGCGTCCGTGGATCATATGATTATTTTACACGGCTCTTTTTACAGCAGTTTTTTTAATCTTGGTATTTATTCCATGGATTTCGGATTCCGTGACAGAAACAACCTTTTATATAATGTAAAAGCGTTAAGGAAGATACGATATGGTAAAGGTGTCATGACACCGATTCTTAATCTCGGCGCCATGATTGGCGGTAAGCTGCAGGTTCTCGCTGAGCTGGATGTTTTACCGCTGGTGGCATTTAAAACAGGTATAGTTTATTATTTCTGATATCTCAACATTATTGATTTTGAAAGGATACATTCATGACATTGACAAAAAGAATATTATTGTGTGTATCGGTATGTATGGTAACCCCATTATTTGCCGCTGAGCAGTCAACGCCGTATGTGTTGACGGATTTTCCCATTTCGCTTATTGTTGCGGATACCGCTATCTGGATAAAATGGTCGGGCGCTTCACGAACTCCCCTTGATCCGAACCAGGTACCCGATTCCGGACGAATCTATTTCGGCAAATCACCGGGCGGATCGATAATTGAGAATTACACTGATTCAGTTACCAAGCGCGTAATCGATACGGTAATAAATGAAGAGGATACCAGCTTTATATCACAGAATAATATCCTGTTTACCGGTACCCCACCGCAACGGGGAATAATGTTCAGACCTTCTGAAAATGGTATGAGCGCCGGTATCTATTATCTCATGGTTGCCTGGAAAACAAAGATCGGACTGATTGACACCACATTCTATTCAAATGAAATTCAACTGATTATTGAGTCATCCAAAGCTGTTACCCTGACCTCACCCGGGCTTGGAGATACAGTAGATGAATTAACGCCGACGTTTGAGTGGGAGGTGAATCCCGGTGTTCCTTACTATCATGTTATCGTCTCCGATGAAAAGATAAATGTTGAGGAGCAGGGAGATTCTTTCACGGTGGAAGGGTTGAGTATTATCTGGGAGGCTATAACGTCCAATAACCAGATTACATACGGTGCACCGGATCCCTCGGGGACTATAACCGCGGATCCGCCGCCCCTTTCTCCAGGAAAAGAATACGGCTGGGTTGTATTAAATAACTATGGTAACCACCCTGCATACAGCTCAACCCGTTTCAGTCTGCCCACGTCATTTAGAATTGAAGGGATTCCGCTTAAAACACCTCTTAACGTGTGGGACTATCCAACTGATACTCTCAATTCAACTGATAACGATTCTATTACCTTGAAATGGACGAACCTTGATTCATTGGCCAATACCTATAAAATTTATATCTATGTGGGTTCAGATTTCGAAGGGGTTGATGCACAGATGGTATTGTGGAGCAAAGAGGTTACTGCGGGACAGTATACCGGTGATACCGCTTCCGTTTCTTTGAATGCCAAAGCCATTCTGACTGATAATTATTACACATGGAAAGTTATTGCAGTGGATGATAAAGGCGGCGGTACCGCCGGCAAGGTAACAGGATTCAGGTATGATGCGCCGACCGGTACAGTAGTCGTAACCACAAAAGAGCAGATTGTTGCCGGTGGCTCAACAATAACTAAAAATGTAGGGCTCGTGGAGGTAAAGGTTGAAGTGCTGGACGGTTCTCTTGAAGCACCACTGCTGTTCTATACCGATAATGACGGGTACCTTTCCCGTACGCGACCGGTCGGTACCTACCGTCTGACCGTGATAAAAGACGGGTTTGAGTCCCAGACCAAGACTGTTACCCTCGATGATGGGGAGACCGAAAAGGTGGCGTTTATTATGAAGCGTCCCGATGCTACCGTGTATGGAAAAATTGTAGACGAGGCGGGCAAAGCAATAAATCTTGCCGTTGTATATGGGATTTCAGATAGGAACGATACTATTACTGCTGAAAGTGATCCGCTCGGTAATTTCATTTTAAGCTGTTACGAGGCTGACTGGACAATCACCGCAAAGAAAGAAGGCTATATTACCGCACTGCCCCGTGATACGTCGGTGTCATTCGGTCAGAATGTCCAACTCAGCAACTCTATCGTTCTTGAGCAAAAGCCCTATACGGTATCCGGGGTCGTTAAGAACACCAATGGCAATGCGATACTGGGAACCAATGTTGAACTTCTGCTTGACGGTGTCACTATCGGCAAGGTGCCTTCGACTCCTCAGGACGGCTCTTTCTCGTTCTCTGTTGAATCTGGGACATATACGCTCAAAGCAACCAAAACAGGATTTACCGGTTATTGCAGCTCCCTTGAGGTACTTAACTCAAAGACCGTTACCATTACTCTGCAGTCCGGTGCAGCATTAATCAGTGGTGAAATTATAGGACGTTCGTGGAATACGAACCATAATGAAATATATGCACCGATAACAAATGCATCTGTTTTATTAATTGATACCAACGTGACCCCCTATGATACCCTTTCAACGACATCAGATGCGGTGTATGGTAATTTTGAGATAAGTACTACTGGCGGTAAAACATATAAACTCTTCTCATCTGCAAATGGCTATGCATCGGGAGCAACTTATACTGATGTCATTGAAGCGGGTAAAACCCATGTAGTGGTTGATACGTTATTGGCCTATGCCCGTATGACTGGCATCGTCCGCATGAGTGATACCGCCGGTTCCGTTGTTGATGAAGTTACAATTAATGTAATTGATACCGCTACAGAGGAAATAGTGGCTACCGCAACCAGTGATGCACTAGGTACCTTTGAAATTACCGGCATACCGGATGGAATACACTATCGTCTGCAGGTCGGCGGAGACGGTTTGATATCAGATACGTTATTGCTTGTTGATACTGCCGGCGCCGTATTGCAAACCGATTTGTTTCTGGTTGGTGACGGCCTGCCGAAAACCAACACAATAAACACGGTAATACAATCGGCCACAGTTACAATGAAAAGCGGCACCAAAGCTCTGCAATGGTTGCTAATGCACGGAAGTACCCGGGTAACGGATGCATCGATAAAAATAAAATCACCGTTGCTAAAAACCGTCAATGCAGCGAATGTCATTGGCGGTGTCGGGGTCGGTAATTATACAATGTCCATCGATGCCGATGCAGATTCATTGATTGATCTTTCTTACCATAAATATACCATTCCCATTGATCCCGATTCGCTTCATACCGACACCGTTGCCCTTACCTTTGTCCATCACCAGACCGATACGATACAGTTGACAAACGGGCTCGCTCAATTGGTATTATATGCATCAAGCACATTGCTTGATACGTCAACTGCATACCTCTATTTCAGGGATATTAACGCTCAGAGTTATGACTCGGTCAAAGTATCCGCGCTGGATGAAACCGTTAATCCGCGTGTCTACTACTTTCAGCTGCGGCCCAAGGTCGACGGCAGCTATCTTGTCTATTATTTTAAATGCCGCAACGGAAATGATATCTATGGATATGAGCAGGAAACTTTCCGTACCTTTATCAAACCTGATGACAAGGTGTTAACCAGAATCGCAATTACACCCTCCTCCAAAGGTGATACTCTTCTCTTCCCTGCAGATGCAGAAATGAAGTTCTCGTTCAGTGGCTACTATGGGTCAAAATTTCTGCCGGCTACCGGGTTAACAGATTCCAACGTCACGTGGAGTTTCATAACATCGGGAGGGTGTACTATAGAGTCCCGGGATATTGATGCGGTTATTAAAACCGCTGCCGGCGGCACTGGTCAGGCAGTTGCAGTATTCCAGGCTCAATTCGTTGCTGCGGGCGGATATGAACTTGCAGCAGAACTTGATAGTACCGTTCAGGTTAAATTCAAGGTAACGAAGTATAAACTTGACAGTATCAGCATACGGCGGGTTGATTCTGATGATCGGAGTATTACCACATCGCCACTTGATAAAGCAGAATTTGTTGCCGAAGGTGTTGATGCGGGAGGCACTGCGGTTACTATTTCACCAACGTGGGAGATGATTCCCGATAGTGTTGGTACGTTTACCGACGGTGTATTCAGCGCAATGGATGAATTCGCGGGGCGTGTCCGTATTCTGGCAACAATTGGCGATGTTACCGGTGAATTCAACCGTCAGACGGAAGAGAATATCAACAAGTCCGGACTCGATGTACGCTATGTTGTACCGACTGTAATGGATACTATGAACACCCATCGCGGCTGCCGGGTCGTAATTCCCGATAACCTTATAGATGCCGGTGAGGAAGCACTTATTCAGATGAAACGGCCGGTTATATCTGAAAATAAAGTAAAACATATCTCGGGTAGTTTTGATGTTGTTACCGATGCATTTAATTTTGAAGAAATTAAAGGTATTACTTTTAATTATGCGGCGGATGATACTACCGACAGCATGGTTATTATTTTCGATGTTCCATCTGAATACCATGATGATGCAAAAGGAAGTACCGGTAAATATTACGTAGCCCTGTGGAATGCAGACAGCCTCCGCTGGGAGCCGGACTCCAACTCCGTTGTCGCGGTTGACGGAAAGTCGGTCAGTACCACAACGACCCATTTTTCGCGCTATGCACTGGTAAGGAAGGCGACCGGTACCAAAGCCGAGTTTAAAGTAATACCGAACCCATTTTCTCCGTTTAAACGTCCGACACAAGATTTTAGTGACCTTCAGCAGGTACCCTTGGGCACGTGTCTGTTGATAAGAGCAGAGTCACAGTATAAGTCAAGCCTTAATCTGGGAGTTGATATCTACAATGTTTTAGGTGATAAAGTCTGGTCGGTGGTGTTGCAGAATGTCAGCAGCAGCCGTGAGTACAAAATCTGGTGGGACGGCAAGACCACGGAAAGAACTATTGCACTGAATTCTCAGAATGTCTCTGAGGACGGTTATTTCGAGGTGACCGGTAAAAGAATGTGTCGAAATGGAAGGTACTTTGCGGTATTAACGATAGATGACAAAGAGAAGAAAAAGCAATATAAAAAACAGATAATTCTTTTCAAATAGTATTATTCATCGGAGGAAACCGTGAGAATGATGTCGAAAAAAATATTGCTCATCGTGCCGGGTTTGTTTCTGATAGTCCCTGCACAGAATGAAATGGCGGGATTAAAAACGCGTATTGGTATTTTGAATCCCGAGGTCAGCGGCGGTGGAGAGAAACTGGTTACCGAGGCTGTAACCCACCTCACGAAATATATCTCCGAAGTAGGCGGATATGATATTTATACCCAGGACGGCATGGAGAAGGCCTTTGAAGAAATCAAGCAGCGATTTCCGAAATATTGCAGGGAGCCGCGGTGTGTCTCTGCTGTGGGAAGTGCGTTGCAGCTTGACCGTATGCTCTATGGGAGTATTGACAAAGGTGAAAAGACCTGCGGAGTCCGTTTTACTCTCGTTGATGTGCAGAGTAAACAGATTATCGAGAAGGTAAGTATTGAGGGCGCAGCGGGAGTCGGTCTTGAAGAGGTTCTGAGTGTAGCGGTCAGCAGACTCCATGGACATGTAGACAATGATCTCGATACGGCGGTGAACCGATACTTCGGCAAACAGGTGCATAATGAAAAAGAATTCTACATTTCAGCGGGAGTATGCATTGTTGCAGGTTTTTTAGTGGCCATTTTAAATAATGAGTCTATTGATGGTGAAAAGATGGACTACAGTAATAATCTTTCCGGTGTCGGTACCAGTCACAATTTAATACCCGTGTGTGCACGGCCTACTGCATTGGGGAATGCCTATATAGCGGCATCGGATGATGCGTATGGTGTTTTTTATAATCCGGCCGGGTTATCATGGGCCGCCGGCAGGGAGGTCGTTTTCGGCTACCAATACCGTTATGCAATGCTGAATAATTTTATTGCCTCGTATGTAAACAAAGCAACTCGTGAAATAGGGTTCGGCCAGGGATTTCATTACACGGGTGATGTGGATAATCTCTATTCCGAGGTTACATTTATATCCGGTGCTTCTTACAAGTTCAATGAGCTTCTTCCTTTTCTTCGACCAATCTCGGTTGGAATGAATTTCAAGATTATGAGCAAGAAAACCGGCAGCGGCAGCGTCGGATTGGATGCACAGAAAGGGAGTGGATTCGGGATCGGAATTGATCTTGGTGTACAGCTTGAACTGACCGAAAAGATACTCGGCGCTATCCTGTTTGAAAATCTGCCCTCCTTTATCAAATATAATAATGTCACCGAAAACACGGAATATGTCGAGTTTGAGCCGGTTGAATTCCTGTTGGGAGGCCAGTTTCAGGCCAACTATGAGACCTTTCTTATTGCTGAGTTCAATATACCGTTGTACCGGGAGCAACTCTGGAGAGGGAAAGCCGGTATTGAACGGGTCATTTTCAGGGTGATGCGTATCCGTATCGGTACTGAAAAATCAGAAGGTCTGGATACTCCCTGGAAAGTCACCGGCGGTGTTGGTGTCCATATCCCCATGGAATCAAAGTTTTTCACGCTGGACGGTTCCTACGAATATAATACGTTTAATCCATTCTCGAATGTCTTGAATTTTTCTTTCAGGTTTGGTTTCTAACGGCAGGAAGAGAAGGGATTGTCTAAAAATCGACGACCAGCAGGGTAATATCATCTTCCGGTTCGGTATGTTTCCCGCAGAATTTCTTCTGATGAGAAAGTATTTTAGAGCACGCTTTTTCCGTGGTATTTTCGAGCGTTTTAAGTGATATAGTAATCAGGCGTTCAAGTTCATACATTTCATTGTTTTCATTACGCGCTTCAGTGAGTCCGTCAGTATAGAGGATAAGGCGCATGGTGCCAGGTTCATAGGTAGTGCAGGTTTCATTAAGCATCATATCGGGAAAGACGCCGAGAAACAGGCCGTCCGCTTTTACCTGAGAGTATGATTTATCCTTCCTGTTAATAAAGAGCACCGGACAATGACCGGCTGAAGTGTAATAAAATTTACGGGAATTGGTGTCGAGTATTGCGAAGAAAACGGTGACAAAATTGGTGGTTTTTATTTCAGTCTGGAAAATGGTATTAATTTTCTCCAGTATTTTCTGCGGGCCGTCGGTAGTGGTTGTGAAGGTTTTAATTAATACTTTAACCATTGACATAATCAGGGCCGACGAAACGCCATGGCCCGATACGTCTGCGACAATGAGTCCGTAGATCCCTTCGGTAATTTCAAAGACATCATAGTAATCGCCTCCGACTGCTGCAGCCGGAATATAGGTTGCCTTTATTGCAAGTGACGGTGTGTCCGGGATATTCTGGGGGAGAAGACCCTGTTGAATAGTCTGTGCATGCTCAAGGTCTTTGTTGATTTTATACTGCGCAGTGCGGAGATCATGGTTCACTATTTTTAACTGACTGTTCGCATTCTGCAGATTATCATTTGCGATTTCAAGTGCGTTGAACATCCTGATATTCTCGATAATTATTCCCGCCTGGTTAATAATAAGCGAAAGCGTTGTGATATCATCACTGGTAATGGGAACTTTGCTTTTTCTCCTGTCCATCCAGAAGACACCCTGCGTATTAAATTCTGTGGATACTAAAACCTCCTTTCGACGCTCATCTTCAGTAAGTGGTTTATCCGGTTTCCGGGCAGATTTCTCCTTTCCGGTTCCATCAGAGTCCTCATCTTCCGGCAGTAATTCTTCACCCTGAGCGGGCAGGGTATACTGCGGAATCGTTCGCCCAACCAGGGGAATAACGATATAAGATTGTGAATCAAACATTTGGCGGAATATATCATCATCCTGAAGAACATCCTCAACAATTAAATGACGATTGAGGAAAATGGCATCGGTGATTTCACCGCCTTCAAATCCGAGTGGAATTGAAAAATCTTTTTTCTGGGTACTTTTTATACCAAACCAGGCGCTGGGTGTAAGATTGAATTCCTCTTTGTTAAGGTTAAAGAGGATTATTCTATCAAATCCTGCAATTTCATGAATCCCCAACAGTATGGTATGTATAATATTATCCGGGTCGGTTGTCGTATACATGACTTTCGTTAATTCATTAATTAACGACGTTGTCATAAGCTGATTCTTTAACAACTCATTTTGTTGCTTTAACTGAAGGAGTTGCTCCTGAAAAGCCTGTATACTGTCTGCATCAGAGTGCTTTTTCATAGGTGCCTGTATACATGGTTATTAATAATGTTTCAATAAGAATTGTCCGATGATCCGGTAAATAAAGGATTTAAACCACTTCAATTTATTATAAAAAAGCCGTAATAATTATACGGATTACATAGTAATATATTAATTATATGATGATAATAAATAATTTCAACTACAATATAACTTTTTCAAAAAATGGGAAACAAGGTGCCTGACCCTTGACTTTTCAGGCGTTTTTGAAGCATTTTTACTACTCATCTCTTATATATTATAGTATATGGAGCACAAGGAGTGTACCGAAGGAGGTAAGGGTTTGAATATCAAATATAGTAAGAAAAAGGAAGAGCTGAGAAGAGATCCCGTACTTGAGACAATTGCCGGTGCTAAGGAATTTGTAACTGCTCAGAGTGATAAAATAGTAACCACTTTGGTAATTATTATATTACTTTTTGGAGGATTTCAGATTTTTTCCTATGTACGTAGGTCTGCACGTTTAAAGGCGCAGAATGATTTCGGACGTGCAATGCTGCTGTACACCGGAAAGGATATATCCCTGGCAAAGGAGGCTTTTGAAGAGGTGATTGCAAATCATGGCAATTCACCACAGGCAGGGTACAGTGCTTTCATGATCGGGCATATGTATCTTGCAGAGGAGAAGTATGATGACGCGATAGAATATTTTCAAAAAGCCTGTGAAAGTAAAAAGAAAATAGGATTTGTACGAGGGGAAGCACTGGAGGCATTAGCAACCTGTTACGAAGCTCAGGGAGATAATGAAACGGCTCTTGAGTATTTACAAAAAGCACTAAATGATAAAACAATTACCTACCGTTATCCGGCCATCCGCTGGAAAATGGCTTTAATTAATAAGGAATTAGGTAATGATGAAACCGTAAAATTTTTCTGCAATAAGCTCGTTTCAGATACGCTTGCACTAGAGTATAAAAAGATGGCTGAAAACCTTCTTGCAACTATGTAATCACGTGTACCGATCTGAGTCATAGAATTACATGGTTATACAAAAAATATTCTCTAAAGTATAGACAAATCTGCGAAATTGAAGGATAATTAAATAATAACGTGCAGAAGCTGTTTCTATTGCAGAAAAAATTCTAACTATGTCAGAAAAGTTTGAACATCCTGCTGCCACTTATGCATTACTGGTTTCCCTGTATGAACAGATAACACCGGTAATGACTCTCCAGAATATCTTTGAAGTTGTGCTGTCGGAATTAGTAAAAGCAGTACAGGGGCAGTATGCTGTTATACAGGTTATCACTTCCGAGAACAGAAAGTGGTACTATGGTTACCATAGTGAAACGGGTGGTACATTCTGGGAACCGAATGAGTATCACCAGTGCCCGGAATATATCCAGAACAGTATTAATGCGGTTGCCCGGGAAATTTCCGATGAAAGTGAATCCTCTCCAATCTCTTTTTCAAACAGGATTTATAATCAGTTATTGAATAATGGGAAGCCCATAGGGTATGTTATAGTTACGCTGAAAACTGAAAAAAAAAGGTCGGATCGGGACGAAGATACTAAATGCATTCAGGCCATAGCCGGGCAGATATTGGTTTTTTTGCAGCAGAAAAGGGATTTTAACGAAACGGTTCATGCTGAGAGGGTTTTATTGGTAGATAAAATCCTTGCCACGTTGATACACGACATGAAGAATCCGTTAAGTGGTATCAGTGGTTTCGTACAGTTAATTGAACAGAAATCTGACGACGAGTCCGTTAAGAGGTATTGCACGACAATATTAAATTCACTGTCGCAGCTTTCGAAGATATGTAATGATTTACATGCGATAGTAAATGACAGACCGTTAGAGCTTGCCAGAGAGCGAATTGACATTCCTGCATTAATTGCGGAGTCTGTCCGTGAGCAGTCTGAGACATTTTCCTACGCGGGGATTGAAACAACTGTTGAAACGGAGACTCATTTGACGGTTCATGCGGACAGGGAAATGCTGAAACAGGTATTCCGGCATATAATGAAAAACGCGAAGGAAGCAATGCCTGAAGGGGGTAAGCTTCGTATAAAGGCTTTCCATATTGATAATAGTGTCATTGTTGAATTCGGTGATACCGGGTGTGGTATGCCCGTTGATATTCAGGAACAGGTGTTCCGGCCTTTTGTATCATATGGCAAAGAACATGCGTCCGGCCTGGGTATGACCAAGGCTCAGAAAATAATCAAGGAACATAACGGCGCATTGACAGTTGCTAGTTTCTTAGGGAACGGAACTGTTTTTACTATACATTTACCGAGTGCAGAGAAGGAGGCTACACAGTGAAAGTAGTTGTTTTAGATGATGTGAAGAAACGTAAAGAACAGGTAACGAATATGCTTGAAGAAAAAGGGTATGACGTTGTCGCCTGTATGGCAACGGGAGAGTTTATGGAGACCATGGAAACAACGAGTCCGGATACCATTCTCATGGATGTGGAATCATGGCAGCGGGGTAAACCCGTTTTTAATTACTTTAAGTTCAGTAAAGAACTGGAAGAAGTACCGATACTTTTTTATAATGCTCCGGAGAATTTCAGTAATATTGCTGATCGGTCACAGCATCAGCATGATAAAGTTTTTCATAAACAGGTTCAACTGGATGAAATTGTAAGCAATGTTTAGGATGCATGGCGGGGGATACAGTACGTGAGTGGTAAATCATCTAAAAAGACACTTATATTTGCTGATACGGATAATGGCGGTATTATTCATGTCGCAAATATAAAGGGTGGGGTAGGTAAATCGACGGTAGCGACAAATCTGTCTGCGGCATTGTCGAAGCGTGGTATGACCCTGGTTATTGATTTTGATGTTCAGGGTAGCGCTACCCATGCCCTTGGATTTGACCCCGCACGATGCGGCCTGTCATCATGGGAACTATTCAGCCGTCGTTTTAAAAAGGTACGGCAGACAAATGGCAGTAAAGCCGGCTTTAAGGAGAAATGTGCAACCGTTGTTAGTACCTGTGAGTCATTTTTATTCCCGCAGATTATGGGGAAGGATGAAGTACCGTCACTTGCCATTCATGCCGGACCGTGTCTTGATCTCATTCCTGCAACGGCTGATCTTTTTAAAGGGACGCATTTTTATCATTATCAAAATCTTATTTATAATCTGCATGTCTGTCGACAGTATTATAAATACATTATTATTGATACGCCTTCAGTCTGGAATAAGTTAACGCGTCTTCTTTACATACACAGTGACCTTAATCTCATTCCCGTTACTCTTAATGCGCTATCTACGAGGAGTCTGCGGGAATATCTGAAGAGTGTTAGGCAGCTCGCCCAGCAAAAACATTCTGTTCGTGTCAGGATAGTTAAAAACGAAGTATTTGGTCAGCAGGGGTCCAAGCTCAAAGGTAAGACCCGCACCATGAATGAGAATAGAAGCTTTCTTGACAGTTTGTGTGAGCAGGTCGTCATTGACAGTGATATTGGTATTTCACTGTTGCCGCAGTCAATCATTTTTGATCTTGAAATACCAGAATCCGCAACGGTACGAAATGCACAGGATGCAGGACGGGCGGTACAGGATTATCGTCAGTATTCTTCTGTTGCCAAAGCATTTGACGAACTGTCGAAACGAATTCAATATGTGCTGAATAATCCTATTGCCGGAAGGAAAAAAAAGAAATTCAATACGAGTCAGAATACCCTTTCTTTTGCTGTAAAAGCTGTAGCGATTCTTATTCTCCTTACCTTTTTCTTCAGGAATGAGCCGGTATCGGGTTTTGCCATACCGCGACCCATTGCCCCGCAACAATTGGAAGTGACTGAAGAACAAGTACTGAAGCATACCTTTGAAGAAGGGGAATCATTGCTGAAGATAGCAAAGTATGCTATCTGTCGGTTGTGTGCAATCGTTCCCAGCGGCAGACAAATTAACAAGTATGTCCTTGAGACAATAGCAATTCATAACATGACCCGCATGCCGGGAGAGAATAAGATTACCAGCAGTTTATATGTTCCGGAAGGAACCGAGATTCTTTTTTATCCACCGTCGGATATCTCAAACCCGAATGCAAAAAAGATTATACCGGTCTACAATTATTTTACCGGTATTGTTGACGACCCTTTTGCATATATAACCGGTGACTGGTGTGAGCGTGGTACAGGTGGTGGAACCCCTCATTATGGTATTGATGTTGCTGCCGCATTAGGGACCGTTATCAGAACTCCTATTGAGGGTACGGTATTTCTGAGAAACAGCTCCAGTGCAGGGCGGATTGTCGGGGTGGTTAATGAAGGCATGGTGTTATTTTTTGCTCACATGGCTCGTCGTTTCGTTAAAACAGGTGATCAGGTAAAGAAAGGTGATGCGCTGGGAACTATAGGAATGACCGGAGTAACCAGCGGTCCCCATGTGCATGTGGGTTATGGGCTGGAATCCCAGGCATCCACAGGTATTCGATTCGGGAGAAAGCATTATCGACTTACCGATCCCAAACTATTCTTTTATCGGGAACAATACCTCAATTAAACGTTCTGCTTATTACTGAATGTTGCCAGCAGTTCTTCCGCATGCTTTCTGGAAATTGTCGAGTCACTGCCTAGCATTCGTGATATCTCTTTAACTTTTTCTGAATCTGTCAGCGGATGTACTTTGGTAACGGTACGATTATGTTCAGTTTCCTTGAACACCAAGTAATGATGGTCGGCGATAGAAGCAATCTGATGAAGGTGTGAAATGCAGATCACCTGGTGAGATTTACTGAGGGAATACATTGACCGGGCGACCTCTGCGGCAAGATGACCGCCGATTCCGGTGTCAATTTCATCGAAAATTAAAATGGGAATACTGTCCTGTTTTGCCAGAACGGTTTTTATTGCAAGCATCAGACGTGAAATTTCACCTCCTGAAGCGGTTTTTATCAGCGGGAGGAAGGGTTCACCGGTATTTGTCCGTACCTCAAAAACACATTGCTCAAGACCGTTTGCCGCAATATCAGGTTCTGCGACAAACAACGTTCGCCACTCGCCACCGGAAAATCCAAGACGACTCATATGATGCGTGATTTTTTTATCAAATTTCCGGGCTGCGTTTTTACGAGCATTTGAAAGCTGCCTGGCATCTTCCCGACACGTTTTCTCGGCAAGGAGTAATTTTTTTTCAAGCAGTGAGTGATCAGCCTCTGTATTCTCCAGTGCATCGAGTTGTTCTTTAAGGTGGTGCTGTTTTGTTATCAGTTCGTTAGCGGTACAGTGGTATTTCTTTTTAAGCCGTTGAATTTTTGCCAGACGGCTGTTAATATGATCAAGCTGTGCAGGGTCGGCCGCAGCATCGGAACGCTGAAGATAGGAATGGCAGAAACTACTCAATTCAGCAAGGAGCGTGATACTGCTCTCTAAATCTTCACTCCAGGGAGTTGCCGAAGGATCGAATTTCCGGAGTGTTTCAAGATTTTTTTGTATCTGTATGAGATTTCGCTCAAGAGATGGATTAGCATTGCCTCCCTCGATGATATCAATAATATTTGACACGCATCCACATCGTTCTGTTGCGGATGATAACAGGGAATATTCTTCTTCAAGTGTCTGTTCTTCATCAGGGGCAAGCTGCAGATTTGACAATTCATTATATTGAAATTCAATAAAATCCCGCTTCTGTGCCAGCTCAGCGGCGATCCTGTCAAAATTGTCCAGCTCAGATTTTGCAGCGACATACGCTTCGTAGGAAACGGTATATTTTTTCCAGGGAGTTTTTACTTCAGCAAGATTATTTATCAGAAAATTCGCTGTTTCAGATCGTAATAATGATTGATGTTCGTGTTGTCCGTGAAAGTCTATAAGGTGATTCCCGATAGCTTTTAGAGTGGCAAGCGGTACCGGAATCTGATTGATGTGGACCCGGTTCCTGCCGCTTTTTGAGATAAATCGCCTTACAATAAGCGTGTTATCCTCACAGGGTATATCCCCTGCTGTAAGTATCTGTGAAAGTGATGGCTGTATGTTGTCAAGCTCAAAGATACCGTATATTTCCGTCTCCTCGGTCCCGCTGCGTATATGTTCCGATGATGCCCGCTCTCCAAGCAGCAGGCCGATGGCGCCGATAAGGATAGATTTACCGGCGCCGGTTTCTCCGGTAAATACAGAAAATCCCCGTTTGAATACAACCGTTAATTCATTAATGAGGGCGTAATTTTTAATTGAAAGTTCACGAATCACTGACGATATCTCCACTGTTTGTAGTCTTTGCCCCAGTTAAGTTTCGTTCTCAGCGAAGTGAAATAGGTATTTTCCGCACACTGTATAAGGTTTGCTTTGTTGCCTTCATAGGAAATAATTATCTCATCGTCATTTTTTAATCGAATGGAGTCCAGACCATCTGCACTGAGAAGTAATTCAGGATTTTTTCTGTTTACCACCAGACGGATACTTTTCTCCGCCGGTAATATAATCGGTCGTTCAGTTAACGAATGGGGACAGATTGGTGTTACCAGAAAAGCACGTACCGTAGGCTCGACTATTGGTCCGCCTGCTGCAAGCGAGTATGCGGTTGAACCACTCGGCGTGGCGATAATTACGCCATCCGCCTGAAAATCGGTTATATACTCTTTCCCATACCAGACAGAAACAGAAGAAAGTTTTGGTAATGCGTAACGATTAATAAATATGTCATTTAAGGCGTGAACGGTATGAATTGTTTTTTTATTACGAATGAGCTTTCCTTTTATTACCATCCGACTGATAGTATGATAAGTTCCTTTGTGTATCTTGAGAAGATTCTCTTCGAGATTATCAGGATCAATATCTGCCAGAAAGCCAAGACCGCCGAGATTAACGCCGATAACAGGTTTTTCCGTGAATTTAACCATGTGGGCAACGGAGAGAAAAGTACCGTCACCGCCGATTGAAACCAGTGCATCACAATTTGTTATAAGGCTTTTCTCGCTTCGGGCAATATGGGCATTCGTCGGAGCAATTTTTTTTAATGTGGGATGAAAACAGACCGATACTGTCGTTGATTCCGACCAGGCCTGTATTTTAGAGAGAATGGAGCGAACCTGTTTTGATTTCTTGAATGCTATGATACCGAATGAATTAATATTCTGCACATGGTACCCCCGATAGGGTTTTTAATTAAAGGTATATATTTTCAGAAATCCTTGTTTCAGTAATCTACTTCTCGAAATAGATTTGTTTTATAACTGCCCGGTTGATAGTTGTTTTTACTAATGGTAAAACACAAAACCCATATTTTACATTTTATTATGTTCTGAAAATACAGAGTGTGTTTATTACCTCCCTGAAATCCGGCCATCTCTGTATAATAGCTGTATCATTGATGGTTGTCGTACCGTTACATTTCAGTCCTGCTGCGGCAAGAGCGCTGTTTAAAGCGGCAGAGAATGAATCCGGTAAATCAAAACCGTCATATTGCTTTGCTCCGTCAATAACTATTCCGTCGATTAATTCTCCATGACGTCCACCCATAAGACGGATACAGGCAAGCAACTGCTCTATCGGATCTGGAGCGTCATTACGTAAATCTTCCAGCGCCCGGAAGAGTGATTGTCCCTTGGCGAATGTGGCAAGCGCCACCATGGCAGGGAGCTGGCGTCGGTAATGATACAAAGGTTTGCATTCCATTTTATGGCCGATGCACTTGAATTTCTGCAGACTGACAACACCGGTTGAGCCGAAGGAGGTCTGCCGCTTTTCCTGTATAGCGGGATTACAACCCATTTTGCGAATATAATTTATCATCGCGCAACTCCAGGGTTCAAGAGGGACGTTACCCAGAACCAGTTGTCCTTTTTGAATAAGGCTTTTTGCTGTAAGCAGTGTTGACGCAAGGATATCATCTCCAGGCAGGGTAATTGTTACCTCATCAGCCTGCGAATTGGTGAAATCGATAGATACGGCAAATGACATTTTTGAATCGGATTTTTTCAGAAGCTTTGGTGAAAGGAAACGCAGCCGTTTTTCAAGCTGGGTTTTTTCCTTTTTTTCATAATTACTTTTAATATTCATTTCATACCCGAAACAGGGGAGCAGATGTCTCAGGGGGCTTTGAAACGGATGATCAATAGTAAAAGTACATTTTTTCCGTAATCCAAAAGCGAGCCCAAGACACTGGTGTACAAGATTTATATCCAGAATATCTTCAGGTATCGAAAAAACACCGTCAGCGGCAAGAAAGAGAGAAATCGTATCCTCAGTATGGTGCGATTCAATGTTGAAACCGAAATGTGTAATCTGTTTCTTCCATACGCTCAGGCGTTTTTCAGGCAGGTCCTTAAACAGGACTGTTTTTCCAAGCCCGAGCAGAAGGAACACAATAAAATCATGATAGGGGAGATTTATATAGGGCACCAGTATTGACGATGTTTCTTCAGGATGCGGGGTTATTTCACACACAGTTCCCTGTTGATGAATGGTCAGGTGCTCGGTGAAAAGGTTTTTATAGGATGAAATAAGCGGTGTGTCACTCATCGGTGTTACAGCAACCTTTTTCCGGAATGCAAGAACGCAGCAAATGACTATTAGAAAAAAATCCGGATTGGGCGGCAGTTCATACGAACCGGCAATTTCTTTTGCATGGCGTATTTCCAGCACGAGAATTATTTCCTTTCCCAGGCAGAGAATCCTCTGGCGTTTAAGACTTTTATCGCTGATTGCGCAATCTCGTCCGATTCAAAACCCAATTTAATGGTACCGCCTTCCCCTTCACGGATTTTAATAACCTCGATATCTTTAATATTAATGTCGTGCCCGGAAAGGGTACTTGAGATTGCCGCAATAACACCGGGTTGATCCTTTGCGATAACAAGTATTTCATGCAGTGGAGTAATAAACCCTTTGTGGTGTATCGGTATCTTGGTTCGTGTTTCAGCGGCGGCTGTAAAGCTCTGCTCCAGAGTATCGGCATCAAGATTTTCTTTCATAACGGTAAGCGTCCGTATGCAATCATTGAGAAGCGGTCCGATAACCTTTTTATTGGTAAGGAAGACGTCGTGCCACATTTTAAACGGCGCTGAAGCAATACGGGTAAGATCCCTGAATCCGCCGGCTGCGAGTTGCATGGTTCCCGGGTTCTTATTCTCTATTTCCTGTGCAAGATTGACCAGAGCCACAGCCAGGAGATGAGGGACATGGCTCACCGTTCCGGCAATAATATCATGGATATCCGGTTTAAGAAAAATATCTCTGCATCCCAGGTACTTTCTGAGAAACCTGGCAAACTCTCTATCGATGTCTTCCGGCTCCGGAGTAAGCGGTGTAAGAACATAAATAGCATTCTGAAAGAGGTATGGATCAGACCCTGCAGGACCGCTTTTTTCCGATCCGGCCATTGGATGCCCGCCGATAAAATGTACATGGTTCGGCAGCGTCTTTGCGGCAGTTTCTGCTATAGTACTCTTTGTACTGCCGACATCGGTGATTATGAGATTCTTCGGTAAGGTATGTTTCCCGAGGGCCTCGATTGTCTCACAAATAACAGTGATAGGTGAACAGAGAAAAAGGATATCGCATTTTTGTAACACATTTTCAAGCTGATCATAGGGATATCCCTCATCGATGCATCCCAATTCGAGAGCTTTTTCGATGTTTGCAAGTGATGAAAGACCGATTATTCTGCCGGTAAATCCTGACTTCATTAATGCTAGCCCTATAGAGCCGCCCAGCAGGCCGACACTATGAATAGCTATGGTCCTGGGAGGAAATTGTGTATTGGTATTCATACAATACGTCTGCGCTCCTGTTTCAGGTTAGTGTTATTCTTTTCCCCGCCGAGGGTTACTTGATAATTTTAAAAATTCTTCTGCTGCGCAGTCCTCTAATACCCGAAGGTTCAGGCGAGAAAGACCACAATATGCCGGCCACTCTACCTTTGATATGGTTTGCGGCAACAGGACCGAAATATCGTGAGTCATATCCTTTGCACCATTCGTCGGAAAGCAGAAAGAAAAATCTTTTTTTAATAATATACCTGTCTACTATGGCCTGTTCTTCAAAGAGGGAGAATGACAGTAGCACCCTTTGCTCAGCATGCCCCGCGATAAGGAATGCCTCGAGTCTATCCCAAAAAAACCAGTTGCCATAGAGTGAATCCGGTATTGCACTGAATTTCCCCGAATACAGGGGAAAATCCTCTATAATATAATCGTTGGTAATAGAATCGTCTATAAGGAGCGTTGACTTAAACATATACCTGTTCTTGGGATTTTCCTGCTGTATAATGGAATAAGAAAAGATCAGATCCCGGATAGGTAACGAATCAAAATCGATAGTATCACCTATTTGCGGAATTCGATACATGCCCATATTATCACGTGGTGAATAAACTGCGGGAAGCGTTTCTTCCTCCTCATGCTTTGTGAAAAAGGTAAGTTCCGGTCTGTTGGTAATAGTAAGGCTGCCCTGTTCTACGGCGACCGTGTCACCCGGGAAGCCTGCAATGCGCAAACAGCCGTTTTTCCCCTTGTACTGCGGATAAGAAAAAACAACGGGATCGTTGTACTGGAAACCTTTGAGCCATTTGAATGGCGCTACTAACGGCGCCCTTGACAGGATAACCCTGTCGCCTTTGAGGATAACCGGCTCCATCTGATCGGTATTGATTAATACCGTGTCACAGAGAGCATATTTTATGATAAATCCGATAACAATAATGACTGCAAACTGTTTCAGTGACCGGTATATTACTATGCGTACGTCGACATGGTCATTGTGGTGTGCTTCGCCATGCATAACCAGTTACTCCCGTGTCAGAATCGCAAGAAACGCTTCCTGCGGTATCTCTACGTTGCCAACCTGTTTCATTCGCTTTTTCCCTTCCTTCTGTTTTTCCAGGAGTTTACGCTTGCGTGTAATGTCGCCGCCGTAGCATTTAGCGGTAACATCCTTTCGGTATGGCTTAACCGAAGAACGGGCTATAATACGGTTGCCGATAGCCGCCTGAATAGCGACCGCATACATCTGCCGCGGGATAAGTTCCTTGAGGCGACTGGTTATGGATTGACCATAAGTATATGCATGATCCCGGTGAATGATAGCAGAGAATGCATCGACGGGAGAACCATTGATAAGAATATCCAGTTTAATGAGATCGTCTTTCCGGTAGCAGTCAAGTTCATAATCCATGGATGCATACCCGCGTGAACAGCTTTTTAATACATCAAAAAAGTCGATTATTAGTTCTGCCAGCGGAATATGGTAATGCAGGCATACGCGGGTGGGCTCCAGGTATTCCATGGTACCCATCTTTCCACGCTTTTCGTCACACAGCTTCATAATGGCACCGACATATTCCGTTGGGGTAATAATCTGTGTCCGTGCAATAGGCTCGCTGATTCCTTCAATTTCATTTAAAGGCGGCAGTTTACTTGGATTTTCAATAAAACATTCTTCACTGTTTTTCATAGTTACTTTAAATTTAACGTTCGGAATGGTTGTGATAATGTTAATACCGTACTCCCGGTACAGACGCTCCTGTACAATCTCCATATGGAGCAGGCCAAGAAATCCTGCACGGAATCCAAATCCAAGTGCTTCCGATGTTTCAGGAATATAACTGATTGACGCATCGTTCAGCCTCAATTTTTCCAAAGCCGTACGTAATCCTTCGTAATCGGCTTTATCAACGGGATACACCCCGCTGAACACCATGGGCTTGACTTCCTCATATCCGGCAATAGGTTCGGTAGCAGGTTTCCCCTTTGTGGTGATAGTGTCACCGATGTTTATATCGGCAATGGTTTTTATATTTGCAATAACGTATCCCACCTGACCGGCCTGCAATTTCTGCTGTGGTTTACGCGTCATTTCAAAGTGACCTACTTCAGCGACCTCATGTTCACTCCGGGTTGCGAAGAATGAAATGATATCTCCCCGTTTAATGGAGCCGTCAAAGAGACGAATATAGGCGATAGCGCCTCTGAATTGATCAAATAATGAGTCAAATACCAGCGCTTTACAGGGATGTGCCGCATCACCGCCGGGTGGTGGCACATTCTGTATTATTCTTTCCAGAATCGCCGGTATCCCGTCACCTGTTTTTGCACTGCAGGCCAGAACATCCGATATGTCAATACCCAGCAGATCGGCAATTTGTCTGCTCACCTCTTCAACCCGGGCCGAGGGAAGATCAATTTTATTAACTACCGGTACGATAACCAAATCATTCTCCAGCGCCAGATAAATGTTGCTTAATGTCTGTGCCTCAATGCCCTGCGAAGCATCAACGACCAGTATTGCCCCTTCACAAGCAGCAAGAGAGCGGGATACTTCGTATGAGAAATCAACGTGACCGGGCGTATCAATGAGGTTCAGGGTATACCGGTGATTGTCCGCAGCCGTATACCGTAATCGAATCGGGTGGGACTTGATGGTAATACCGCGCTCACGTTCCAGTTCCATATCGTCAAGGACCTGGTTCTTCATTTTATTGGAGCTGATAGTCCCGGTTAATTCCAGAAAACGATCGGCGAGGGTTGATTTGCCATGATCGATATGAGCAATAATACAGAAATTTCTGATATACGTTCGTGTCTGCACAGTAGTACCTGCATCATTGGAACCATAGTTATGAATAATCAAGAATTTTTAATTTAAGTATGCCCCCGGGTGTCTTCACTTCGACAATGTCATGTCTTTTTTTCCCCAGCAAACTTTTTCCAATGGGCGATGCCGTAGAAATTTTTCCGTTGGCAGGATCTGCTTCTGCAGCACCGACAAGCACAAATTCCTCCTCTATGTCATCTTCCAGATCGAGTGTCTTTACCCGACTGCCAAATATGACCGTATCTGAATCTGTTGTGTTGACTGTCATGATCTGGCTTCCGGAAATTTTCTCGCGAAGGTACTCGATTCGTTTCTGGATATAGTCCTGGTGTTCCAGTGCGGCATGATATTCGGCGTTTTCTTTGAGATCGCCGTGAGATAATGCTTCGCCGATTCGTTTGCTTGCTTCCGGAAGCTTTGTTTTAACAAGGACTTCGTACTCTTCTATCAGTTTGTTATACCCTTCCTGCGTTATAGGATGAGAATTCATGCTCTGACTCCGTTACGTAAATTAGTTTGTAGTGATAATGCGGTAAAAACCGTGTATTAAAAGGATTTTATAAAAAAAACAGCCGACGCATAAGCACGTGATACTTACACGCACAGCCGGGATAGCAATAACCGCCTCCTAAAATATATAATACGCAAACGAGGAAATAAACAGTCGGCACTGTCTTTTTAGTTGACGTAATACACCCGGTTACGGATCAAGGGCCGATGCAATATTATGTGCATAGAAAGGTAGAGAGGGGTCACGAGCGCCCATGGAGATAACGATGTCCTCAGGTTGTGCATGTGCAGCGATATGGGGAATGGCATCATCCCTGTTTTTCGGAGTGAGTATTGTCGCGGCATTATGCACAAGACCGTCTGCAATATCATGTGAAGATATATCCCGGGTGACCGTGCCACCGGCATAGTAAATGGGCAGCAGATAGAGTGTATCATTTTTCCGCAGCCGGGTATTAAATACGTCAATGAATTCCTTGAGAAGAAATTTTGTCGGGCCGAATCCATGTGGTTGAAACAGGACAAATACACGAGATGCCAACATCTGTACTGTCTGTAGCGCGGCGCCAATCTTATCGGGATTGTGCGCATAGTCATCAATGACGACGGTTCCCCGCTTCGTTTTTATTTTGTCAAAACGACGCTGAACTCCCGGATAGGTTGAAACCGCTTTAACGAGGTTATTCGGATCGCAATGTAAAAAGGCACAGACCTGCAATGCGGCACAAAGATTATACAGATTGTGTTTTCCCGGGA
>CAZIYW010000011.1:0-66039 GCA_964543525.1 uncultured Fibrobacterota bacterium
TACCAATCACCACGGTAAAAAGTAGAATAATGGTACCGATAACAAGAGGTGCCCAGTGTTTCCTGGTAAACCGGCGTAGTCTGGAAATGAGCGACGGCGGCCGCGCCTGAATCGGTTCACCTTTCTGGTACCGCTTGATATCCTCACCAAACTCCTTCATTGATTGATACCGGTCATTAGGATCCCCTGCCATGGATTTCAGGGTGATAGACTCCACTTCCACCGGAAGCCAGGGTACAAGGTTACGGGGTGAGACCGGTGTGGCTTCAACCACATTCTTAGTGGTTTGCACCATACTCCGGGGGTCCAGGTAAGGATTCTTAAATGTTAACATTTCATACAACATGATACCCAGCGAGCAGACATCACTCCTGGCATCCAGCCCCCGCCCGAAAATCCGCTCCGGCGCCATGTAAGCGGGGGAACCGATAATCTCACCGGTGCGGGTCAAATCGGTATCCTCCCCACCGATAACCTTGGCCAGTCCAAAATCAATCAGTACCGGATCTTCATTATCGCGCATGATAACATTATTCAATTTTAAATCCCGATGCAGGATCTTCTGGTCATGGGCATATTGAAGCGCATCCGTCAACTTCCGGACAATCTCCAGCACCGTTACCAGCTTCGGTTTCTGCTGGTTCAGATAATAGAAAAGGTTGTTGCCGGGGATATAATCCATGGCAAGGAAATAGATACTTTCTTCAACCGAGACTTCATATATGGTTACAATATTCGGATGCCGCAGCTTTGCCACAGAATGGGCCTCAGATAAAAACCGCTCTACGAAATTACGATTTATAGTAATATTGGCAGGGAGTACTTTCAGGGCCACGATACGGTCAAGGTCCTTCTGACAGGCTTTATACACCACCGCCATACCACCGCGGTCTATCTCCTCAATGATACGATACCGGCCAATCTCCGATCCGATGGGAAGAAAGGTTCGCTCTATATTACTGAGAACATTCTTGACCTGAACATTATCCTCGTCAGGAAACCCGTGAAACAGGGCTCGCTTCGGTCTGATTTCCGTGTCACCCATAGACGCTATATAACCGTAAATAAAAATGACCCGTTATAGCTAAATTAATACACGGATTCCTCCACCGGGGATGAACCGCGAATTTTTTCTTTTGATTGTACAATAAAATCAATATTTTATGCACTAAAAGATACAGTCAACATGCGTTTAACAATTTCGTGAATGCATCGGGAAGCGGTGCGGTGAATGTTACCTTTCTATCAAGCACCGGATGACGAAAGGAGATCTGCCCGGCGTGGAGATACAACCTGCGGAATAGCACAGGATTTTGAAACAACAGCGCATCCAGCTCTTTGTTACCATATCTGACATCACCGATAACCGGACAGCCGATATGCGCCATATGAACGCGTATCTGATGGGTTCTGCCGGTATACAATTCTATATTAATCTGGGAAACCTTCTTTTGTGTCTTTAATACCCGATACCTGCTGAGAGAGTGCTGTCCCCCGTTACCAACTCTGACCTTCATACCTCGATTCCTCTCATGGGTTCTTACCAGGGAGAGGTCAATGGTTCCCTTTTTGTCAGGTGGATAACCGTGACAGAGCGCGATATACCTCTTTTCAAAATCATGCCTCCACAGATAATGATGCAGTTTTCGAAGGGCCTGCTTATTCTTTGCAATCACTATTACCCCTGAAGTGTCTCGATCCAGTCGATGCACCAGTACCGGCTCACCACAGGCTCCCTTCTTTGCCTTCTGCCGTATATAACTCATCGCACAATCGATCAGGGTTTCATGATTCACATGCCCGGTGCCGCTGTGAACAACTATTCCCGCAGGCTTATTACAAACAAGCAATGCTTCATCTTCATATATCACATTAAAATTATCACAGAAAAAATCTGTGTGGACTAATGAGGCTACCTTTTCAGTTTCATGTTTTTTATCAGGAAGTAAATCATCTTCCCGTACCTTTATCACAATAGTATCACCTGTTTTTACCCGGTGATTCTGTTTGAAACGCCTCCCGTTCAGCCTTATAATTCCCTTGCGTATAAACCGGTAAATGGAGGAAAGCGGGGTTTTAGGCAACGATTTCCTGAGAATCCGGTCAATGCGCACACCGTCTTCATCCGGGGAGATAGTTATTGTTTTCATGCAGCACGCTTCCGTCTGTAGAACCGGTATGCCGCGTAAAATCCCGTGATTACACCAATGGTGTCGGCGACAAAATCCTGCCAGGTGCAGAGCCGGTTGGGAATTGCCATCTGATGCAGCTCGTCAAGGCCTGCATAAGCAATACTGATAATTATTCCCAGCTTGAGCGTTCCCGCCATGGAGACATTCCTGCCTAAATGCATATATCGGAACAATAAAAAGGAGAAAATAAAATACTCCACCCAGTGGGCAAATTTATCAAAATTCCACAGGCCGACTTCAGGCAATTTTTTGCCGGGTGTGGAGCTGACTGCGATCATGAGTGCAGTCCACAGAAGGAACGGGAGGGTGAGCGTGAGGAATTTATTCTTAAACTGTACTCTCATGATACTGTGTCTTATCCTTTACAAAAACAACCATTTTTCATTAACCGTATGCAATGTATGTTGACTCGTGATATCACGATCATGTAATCCTTTATTTAGTCGCTTGCGAATCTTCTTAAAGCATCTATAGCTCTTGAAAGGCTGTATGAACGTCTGCACGCCCTTGAAATACTCCACTGTTCATTCACAAAAGTCGTCAATACCGCATTATAATCAGGGCCAATCTTGGCTGTTGAATTCTGAGAAGGAAGAATACTCTCTCTTATTTTCCTTTTACATGAACGTTTTACTAGTGAAAAAAGGTGTTTCTTTGGGTCCGGAAGTTGTTCCGGAGATCGGTGAACAATATGATTACTAATACCAATTAATTTACTTATTCCTACATGATCCGCCAACAGCCAGGCTTCAATTTCGGGAACCGGTATTCTGAGAATAAGATTCTCACTGATTCCTGACGGTAACAATTTATTTCGGAGGATTGGTGCACACTCAGTTGTATCAAGGTCGATTAAAATAAGGTATGGATGGTAACGAGCTGCTTCATTAAATTTTGTTATATGTGAACGTATATATCCGGAACCCCGTCCATGATATTTTCGATGAACGACATATCGATTAGAAGCTGATTTCAGTAATTTTTCAGCAATAGAAGCACTTAAAATATCTTCAAAAACTATGTTAATATGAATATCTGAGCCAGGCATTAAGTATCTCTTTAAATATCCAACGAGAGCTGATGCACTTCATGAGGAGTTGTAAGAGGTAAAGCAGCTTCAGCAACACTCATTCCAGCTTCCAAAAGAGACTGTATTTCTTTATACTTCACTGCTAGTTCCGCCTGCGAACCCTCTCTGTCTGTAGTTAAAACTATTGTTTCCTCCCCTGATATTCCTTTATCGGAGAGCAGATCATAGCTATGGGTACTTATGAAAACCTGCCTTTTCGACTTAGCCATTACTCTATGCATAATAGATGGTATCTGCTTTACAACATCTGCGTTAAGAGATAATTCAGGTTCCTCTAAGAGAAGGAGCGTGTTACTTTCCATTAATGACCATAAAAGCCCGATAAGCCGTAATGTTCCGTCTGAAAACTGATCCTCCTGTTGTTTTCCGGCTTTAGGACGCCAATGTTCATACAGCACCTCTAAATGCGGCATACCTACATCATCCTTGGTAAATTTGAGTCGGGTTAATTGTGGAACGGCGCATTTTACCGCTCTCTCAATTCTTTTTAACCGTGATTCCCGTGTTTTATCCTTTGTTTTAGCCAGTCTTTCAAGGAAACTTCGTCCATACGGGTCCCCAGGTATACCGGGTCCTGAAAAAGCCCACGGATTTCTCAGTAATTGTGGAATTAAATGTAAATATAACGTCGAGCTCAAAAATGACGTAATTTCCCGGAACTCTTTATTAGCGGTCGTCTGCTCCAAATATGTTTCGGTAAGACGTTCAGAATCGATTTTATCATTTTTATCAGGTCTCTCCAATACCAATGAGTTATTCTTCCAAACACTTTCAGAATGTACTAAAGGACGACGGTGACCACGAGTCTCCTGAGTAATCTCTAAAGAATATTTCCATTTCTCTTCGTTACCGTTTCCCCCGGATATAACCACTTCTATCTTAATTATAGGATCAGATTTTGCAGATAAGCAACGAATCTTCGACACCCCTCCTCTATCTTTGACAGCAGCCTGCAGTCCACCTCCCTGCCCCTTTGCTATATCTCTCAGAAAACGAAATACATCAAGAAGATTTGACTTGCCGGAAGCATTGGGGCCAATCACAAACATCCTTCTCCTCATGTCAACATCAACATGACGGAAATTACGCCAATTTCCGAGCGTAAGGTGACTTACCTGCATTTTTACTCTCCATTTATTAATCAAAGCATTTCCCTCGACAAGACTAAATCATGTCAGGGGTGTTACGTAATAAAAATATACCAATACGGGTATTAATTTCCAAAGGAAAAAACACCCCGCCCGACATTAATCTCTCTGACCTCAGGCACATTTTTCTTCCCACCTGAGCCATGCTGGTCGAGATAATATACCTGAAGGATATCGCCGGGGCGCACGGAAAGGCGATCTTTTTCCCGGGGTTTAAGGGCAAATACCGTACCGACTTCCGCAACGAAAACACCGGTGTTATTGCCGGTTTCAATGCAGGTTACGGGCAATTTATCGCTTGTCAGCCGTGAAGCGATTTTTATCCAGATTTTATCGCGGGTATTACTTTTCAGATTCATGTCATGGTCGGTAATGGTTACCGTAACATTCTGTCCGGGAAGGATAAAATCAGCGGGCGATAGTGTCACTATTGCATCGCTGCCCATCAGCAGGAGATCGCCCCAGAGGTCAGGAGAAACCGAGATATTTCTACCCATGTTTGTCACCCAGCGGATAAGCACGCCTTCACCATTGTTTATTGAATAATTGAATCCGATACTTTTTCCCGGCAGCGGATACCACTTCTCACACAGGACTGCAGGTACAAATACTTCACAGGTGTATTGATTTCCCTTTCGTATTGACCCGAACTGTATAAGGCCTTTTTTCAGAGGTTTTGGGATAAAAGCATGGGGTGACGAGAACACCGATTGTCCGGTACTCCCCTGAACACCGTATGCACGGGGCCATACCCAGAACTGAAAGCTGCGCCCGTTTATCCGGTGCGAATCTTTATGGTTAAGTGGATCGATAAAAATTTCCAGCGCGTCAGTGTCCCAGAATGTGGCAACGTTATGGGGGTTATCACGGTTATCATATATCTGATACGCGAAATAGATTCCCCGATTATCCCATTGTACCATGAGGCAGTTGCAGTTCTGCATTTCCGGCGGTAGTTTTTTCAATCCCTGCCCACTGCCGTATATCGCATAAAGCCTGCAGTGCCGCCATTCATTCAGATTGCCGTCGATAACTATCGGCGTCGTCCTGCGAACAGCCCCACCCCAGGCATTGGAATAGCTTCTCGTTTTGATAAGCGGTGTATAGGTCTGCAGCGTATCGCTCTTTTTTATGTTCTTGGTGAGAAAAACCTGTCTTGGAGAGGTATAGTCTTCCTTTTCTGCTTTCCCCATCGCACCCTTACCAATGCCAAGGGTTGTTGTGCCGGCAAGGTACCGTTCACGAATCTTTTTAGCAGCTTCTGCATACTTGGCGAGGTTCGGCATGAGCAAATTCGGAGAAGCAGCCAGCTTACTGACAAGGTCAAGATAGTCCCGGGCCCATTGACTATAGTAATAGGGATTTTGCTTCAGGTCAAGTTCCGACGGCCCATCCCTGAACCATGCTGCAATATCCTCACCAAGTCCCTGCTGGAGTGTCTGGAGGAATTCTTCAATCTGACCCATTCCGCCTTGAATTTTTTCTCTCTGCTCCAATGCCTCCGCAATTGCTTTTGTAAAATCGATTTCAGTCAGTGCAGAAAAGGGGACATCACTACCGAGCATTGAGCGAGCCATCTCCAGAGCTTCTTTACCAAGCTCCCCGGCAAGCTTTTTCTTGTCGATAAAGAGTGTCCCAAAGAGAGTAAAACCGGAGCCGCCTATTTGGGGAATTGTCTCCCTGAAACAATCCTGTATATTGACATCAGGTATTTCATCGTTACCCGGAAAGGTACCGCCTTTTCCCGAACTGGGATACTCACAATTCTTTTTTCCACCTCTGCCGGGTAATAAACCGCACCGTGCCAGACACTGTTTCAGAGCTTCGCGCATCATTTCGCGCATACGATCCATAGCCTCTTCCTGCAGAGAAAAGAGCATCGACTCTTTCCAGAGCTTCATGAGTTCCGGATTGGTAACCATGCGGGAGAAGAGCCCCTCATTTCCCATCAGATCCTTCAGGCCCTTACCATATATTTTCTCAAGCCGCTCAGCAAGACCGTCAATCAGTTTTTCCCAGTCATTTTCATCGTAAAACTTCTGCAGTGCGCTGTCATTGAGGTGTTTAAGAATCTGCTCCACGGCAGCCCTGCGAAGGAACTCACTCTGTGCAAAGAGAGAATCGCTGTCCGGCTGCCGGAGATAATTTTCGAGAAACTCTTGAAGTTCCTTTGATCGTGCAAACCGTTCCTCATACCATTCTTTGTTATATTCCGCGGGCTCTGTCTCTGTATATGCACCCCATTGCTTGATAGACAGGCTATCTGTCTGCCAGAGGCTTTCTATAACGGCGCTGTCCATGTATGGTGAAAGCAGGGATTCAAACATTTTGTAATCGACGGTCTCTTCATCGGCAAACTCACTGTCATCGATCGAATCGGCCGGCATTTCACGAGAGATATCCTCCTCATCCGGTGTCTGAATCACCCTGATGAATGCGGAAAATACCAGGGCATGCACAAGAAGGGATACTGACAGAAAGGTATTGAAATTACCGTTCATAACGACACTCACTTGACTTCATGGGCAAAGCGCTCTATGCCGAGCGCCTGCAGCACGTCATAGATATAAACGATACTGTGATACGGCGCCTTTTTATGAGCGCTGATGACCACCACAGAATCCCCGGTCGTTTCTATCCGAATCTTTAGGACGTCGGCGAGCGCATCCTTTGCACAGGGCTTATCACCGAGGATGTAGCCGCCGTTTTCCTTTACTGTGAGAACTGTCGTGCTTTCACGGGATATTTTTCTACTCTGCTCTGCCAGTGGCAGGTCCGAGACTATTGTTTTATGCGTATCATCCCGATCAAACGTGGTTGTCAGCATAAAAAAGACCAGCAGCAGAAACATCACGTCAATAAGTGGGGTAAGTTCAGGAAAAAAATCATTCTCTTTTATCGGATTCTTTATTTGCATAATGGTATTTAATCGTCCTTCCTCCTCATCCTCTTCTCTTTTCTTTTAAGAACCAGAAGGAAAACAGTTTATACAATATAATGCCTACTTATTCCCATACCAATTGACAATATCAAACAACAAAGCCCGTATCTTCTTGAACTGACGCTGTGCCCATGCACGCAGGCAATAATCCGCAAAAAGCGTCGGTAATGCGATTCCCAGGCCGCTAATAGTTGTTATAAGCGCCACCGATATCCCGCCGGCAACACTCTGCTGGCTCAGACCAACCTCTGATATCCGGCTAAACGCGATCGCCAGCCCGACTACGGTTCCCAGAAGACCGAGCAGCGGGGCAATATGGCCGATAGCCCGCAGCATCCACAAATTATCGTTCAATTTCTCCATATGACTTTCCGCACTTTCAGATATTGCCTGATCCAGCGCCATCGTCCCCTTACCCGACTGGTACGCAGTAAAGGCATCGCGAATAATAACCGCCGCGAGCGAGCGGTCATCCTTTACCCGGGAAAGTATTTCACTGTTTTTCATTTCAAGAGCTGCCGTACGGATTTTACTGATACACTCGACCGACAGACCGGTCCGTTTACCCAGAACGAATATCCGCTCCAGAATAACCGCCAGAGAAAGTATGGAAAGGAGCAGCAGGGGAATCATGAATACCAGACCGCCTTCGCGGAATAACTGAACGAGTGAGTTTGTTATCATATACACAATCCTGTTGTTTTGCGTGAATACCTGTTTAAAAGATTAGACACGAGCTGTAAAAAAAAGTTCCATTGTAAAATATAACATTTTCTTGCCGGGCACAGGTTTGCCCCGGAATAATGGAATTTCAATGTTGTCGGTTCGAATGTTGCTTTTATAAATGTTAAGATCGAAAGAAAATACCACCATCAATGGATGGGGCAACGTTTTTTTTTCCTTTTTCGAAAGAGTATGAGCCATACAATCCAAGCATCATATTGAATCCGAAACGGAACACATAGAATTCTATACCGGCTCCCACTTTCCGGCTAATATGTTATCAGTGCAACCGATATACCGTACTTCAGATTTAAAATTGACGCAACCATTTTTTTTAATACTGCCCGCACTACTTTTACACCCACACCTGTGTACGCTTTATCGTCAATATAAAATTAAAAAAATATTTCATCTGCAATGAACAACGATTTGTTCTCTATGACTTCCTTTTGTAAAAAACAGATACTCCTCTCCCCCGTCACCAAGCTTCAACATCTCTTTAATCTCCTCCGGGGCTAATGGAAAATCACGGCGGGCAATGTTTGCTTTTATAATGTTTTTCTCTTTGAGGTACTGTTTGACTTTTTTCCGCTGCCAGGGAATAACGGTGACTACTTCAAAAATTCTTCCGGGGAAATCAATAACGCATCGTTCGGAGGTCATATAATCTATGGTATTGTTAACAAAGGGAATGCAGAACTCTTCGGCAACTCTTTCACTGCATCGAGATTTTATTATAGCTGGATCCGGGTCGTAAAAATAGCGGCCAATGGTGTTCGAGCAGATTCGCGATAATTTTTCATCACCCTTTCGTTCAACTTCCACTTCAACGGCGCCGTCCGCTGCAAGCATAACCACTTTTACCAACGGTGACCGGGACGATGCTTTCCGGTTCAGCAGAAAAAGTATCTCCCTGCATTCACCTTCGACGGATACGACTACGGTTGTGTACAATCCGGGAAGCTGCATTTCCGCTTCGGACATTTCAAAAGCGGGTGAGGCCTTTATACAAATATTGGGTGCTTTTTTATAAAACAGTTCGATATACCCGGTAATATCCGGCTCACACCTGGAAAAACCGACGTAACGCCCCCGGGTATCACGCCGCGAAGGGTCACTATAGATCCAATCAAACGAGTTGTCCGGGTATTGAGATAAAATGGTAATACAATCTCCGGTATGTACGGTTATATTGGTTTTTTTCAGAGTCTTTATATTTTCCGAGAACAGACCGGCAAGTATGGGATTTTTTTCACAATACACAACCTTATCGAATAGTGTCGAGAGAAAGAAGGTGTCAATACCGAGCCCTCCGGTGCAGTCAAAGAGCCGCTGCCCCTGCATAAGCGTGGTTTTATAACGGGCTGTGGCTTCTGAAGAGGACTGTTCAAGCGCCACCCGTTCGTAAAGGATCTCCTTTTTTGAAAGTAAAGGTAATTTTTTCACGGCCTTTTTATAGCAGGCAATCTGTTCAGCAACAGCACGGACAGGCAGGTTTGATTTTTCGGAATAGTGCAGCGCAAATTCCGACGGGTCATCATCGATATGCGCTTTTAGGAGGGCTCTGGTCCGGTTGTCATTTATAAATTTATGCAACTCTTCTTTATTCATATAATTCGTCTGATATGAGAAATAATCCAGGAATATATGGCATGCCGATATATCTGTTTCTTCGTATGCTTAAAAAATATTATCAGGCATATCATTTATTAAGAAAACATTTCATTTTGCCACATCGGTTCTTTACCGTCATTATTTTCTGCTCCGCCGCAAGAGAGCGGCTGCGACTTAAGCGCATAACATAAATATTTTATATACATAAATACCTTTAAGCACGATTAGGCGCTATTGTGCCATTTAATACAATTAAAATCAATTGATTACAAAATGATTACTCATTTAAAAATAATTATATTTACTAATTTTGCTTAAATTTTATAAGCATTTTTTTAAAAAAAGTGTTGCGCGAATCAAAAAAATGTGTTATACTACATAACAGGAATCAGGAAGAAAGTATGGAATGGGCAAATATATCAATTAAACATTTTTCTTCAATCTTACAGGAGGCCTTATGAAATCCTCAATCTTCATGTGCCTGGCAGCTTTGCCGCTTATCGCTCTTACCGGCTGTAATTTCAGCCCGCTGCAGACGGAAAACGACGATCCACAGATCACGGTGGAGGACGGCAATGCCGGTAGTGCATCCCTGGAATTGCAGGACATGGGCGATGCGGCCATGGAACTCTGGAATGGTACCCGTGAAAGCATGCAGGATACAATCAATATCGATATCACTATTATTCCCTGGAAATATAACGCAACGGTTGAAGGCTGGGTTCGTGAAGCCAAAGGGACCCTCGACGGCGGAGAAGTCACCCGGTACGACACCCTCTGGTTCTATGACGCCTCCGGCGCCGCCCAGATGATTCCGTCAATGGCAACCACTGCAAGCTACCGCCATGTCCGTTCGGTAAACGGTACCTATAACAACACATTCACCTATCGCTACGAGATGAATGTCGTTCTCGAAAAAGGCGCAACCGATACGGTGTTTGTGTTCAACGGTACTATTAACGGCGAATTCAACGGCGAATCGGTGGATAACACAGTCATATCAAATGTAAAGCGGAAGCTCATTCACCTGCCGTTCAGATGGCTTGCTTTTCCGCATGAAGGCACCATTGCAATAGACCGCCCGTTTAAAACCGTGTACATAGAATTCGGCGGTGCGCAGACAGCCAAGGTGACCGTCACCCGTAAATCCGACGGGAAAACATGGGTCTATACCATAAACATAGTCACCGGCAGAGCGGTAATTGGCTAATAGGTTGATACAGTATACAAGAGAGAATCGATAGAATTGCCCCTTCCCTTCTATCGGTTCTCTCATTATCAGGATTAAAAGGTAAGGCTGTTATGTACAATACACGGCAAGCGTTTATCCGGAAGACAGGAGCAATATCACCGGGATACCTGTTTCCGGCTGCCGATGATACATAAAAGTTGTATAAAAGAACAAGGTATTTGAAAATGACGGAAATGTATTTTATGCGTAGGATTGTTATATACACGAATGAAGCTGCATCTTTCTCTGTGGAGTTCCGGACATGATATCGATATTCGACTATCAGAATTATCGTTTGTTCCTGATAGACTTTCTTAATGACAAAAAGCAGCATGAAAAGGGCTTTTCCCAGCGGGACATCCTGAAAAAGATGGGGATAAGCTCCAGTGGTTTTCTTGCCAATGTCCTCTCGGGAAGGAATAACCTCACCACCACTCAGATAGCGCTGTTAGCCAGGGTACTGAAATTCAAAAAAAGTGAAACCGCCTATTTTGAAGCTTTGGTTCTTTTCACTCAAGCAAAGACCCTTGATGAAAAAAATCTGTATTACTCCCGGATGGTAAAGCTGCATAAATCGAAATTTAAAAGTCTGAAGTCAAACCAGCTCAGTCTTTTTGCCAAATGGTACTATGCCGTCATTCGTGAGCTTATCTATTTCTATACGTTCAAAGATGACTACAAAGAGCTGGCAAAAATGGTTGAACCGCCGATTTCACCAAAAGAAGCAAAGGAAGCTATTCACGAGCTGGAAAAAATCGGCCTCATTTACAGAGGGAAAGACGGCGTCTACCGCCAGAAAAGCGGAATTGTCACAACGGGCGACGAAGTGCGCTCCTTTCATGTCGCCAATTTCATCATGGAAACACTCAGACACGCCGAACGGGCTATGGATACGGTCCCACCGCAGGAGCGGGATATGTCCGTACTGACACTGAAATTATCGGAAGCGACTATGAAACAAATGAAAACAGAGATTCAGATGTTCAGAAAAAAACTGCTGCGCATGGCTGAATCGGATACAAATCAGAACCGGGTCTTCCAATGCAATATCAACTTCTTTCCTGCGACCAAGAGGGAGGAATAATATGGCCATGGCATTGCATTCAATAAAAAAGAAACGTTCAAACAGCTTGTGGTGTCTCCCCCTTATACTGCCTGGTATACTGGCACTATTTACCGGCTGCTCTCTGCCGGTTGCCGACAGTGAAGCGGGAAATCCAACGGTAATATCCGCCAATACACTGATACAATTACCATCGGCACTTACCAAAGATTCGCCTCCTGTCACAGGATCCTCCCCCCGACAGAGCAACAACGATCTTGCCGTTATTATCTATGAATCGGTACGGTATCAAAATTACTTCGTCAATGAACTGGTGAACGGAAGCGATCAGAGCATTAAAACGTTTCTGGAAGAAGATATCCGGCGGCTGCCCTGGCCCTATATCAAGGAGCACGGAGTATTACTCTACGACTCCGCCTCATTTCATTTTGAGGCCACATTCGACAAAACGCTGGAATTGTCCCATCAGGTAACTATCAAATTCAATGATCCCGTTTTCGGGTATATGATAAAAACAGCGTTTAGCGGCAACGCGGAAAATCCCAAAGGGTGGATCTATTATTTCACCGACTATACCGGTGATTTCAGAACCGATTCACTCGAAATGCTGGTCTTATTTGAAAAAACCGATACCTCGAGGCAACTTGATATTGAAATCGATCAGAAATTACTGATCCCGTCAGAAGATCTCGCTCAGTCCTTCAGCTATTCGTGGTACCAGAACGACGGCGTTATACACCTCTCAGGTATAAGTTACCATCCGTATCTCGACAGTATTCTCAAGGACACCGTCGGCTACTGTTACACATACAGGGCAGTAGCGGACAGCAGCAAGAATCTTGCGATAGTCAACCTCGGTCTGCCCCCGGCATCGTACCCGGATACCGCCTTTCTCTTTACGACCTACGGCATTGCGAACGCTTACGGTAATTATTTTATTAACTACAGTATCCCCATGCTCGACGATACCGGTAAAATGCTCCTCGCCACCTCGGTAAAAGACACGCTTACCCTGCTGCAGATTCTGGTAAAAATTGCTGTTGATCCCACTTTTACCCTCCATGACCCTTCGGAAGCCGACAGCCTGACCATTGCCGATCTCATTCTCTACCTTGAAATCAACAAGGGTATCTTGGAACAAATTGATGAAGCGAATAAAAAGCAGTATATCGGACTGCTCTGGATCCTGAAACTAACCCAACCGGTTTATTTTAATGCAAACGGGTATGCCGGAAACGGAGAAACCGTTCCATCGGGATTTACAGACCTTGCTGCAATACCCTGTAACCGGCCAAAATTCATCCCCACGGCGATAAAAGATCTCCAGATTGTGATACCCCAACAATAATACCGATGAACCAATCGTATAATTGTCAGGTGGTTTACGGTCGAAATGACAAAAAAAGGACTTTGCGGACGGACATCCGTTAGTCTGAATAACATACGAGAACTAATAGACATTTCAGTCGCACTGAATATATATTGATTTTCATACCGTTTAACCACATATCATCTAACTGGGTATCTGAAAATATCTATATCCCACAAATCATCAAAGGATGCTTCTCAGCAAGTAATGTCTATATTTCACAAATACCGAAAGACACAATTCCATTCAATGAAAGGTTCTGATCCTCAATGAAAATTCGTCTGATTTACCCGAAATTCAAGAAATTTCTCGAGGATCATCCCGGATTACAGCAGAAGTTAAAAGAGTATCTGGTTGGTGATTATACGATGCCGCCCTCACTTGCACTCCCCATTCTTGCCGCCATTACCCCTGCCGATATTGAAGTGAACCTGACAGACGACAATGTGGGCCAGTCGATTGATTATGATGAACGGGTTGACCTGGTGGCAATCAGCTGTTTTACCCCGCAGGCACAACGGGCGTATGCAATTGCTGACGAATACCGGAAACGGGGAACCCGGGTCGTACTGGGGGGAATACACCCTACATTCAAACCCGATGAAGCACTGCTTCATGCAGATGCGGTGTGTATCGGTGAAGGTGAGCCACTCTGGCCGCATATTCTTGAGGATGCAAAAGACAATCGGCTGAAAAAAGTTTACAAAACAGAAAAAGAGTATAATCTGTCGGCATTTCCCATTCCCAAACGTGAAATTTTTCCCGACGAGATATACAAATGGGATGCCCACCTTGTGCTGACCATGCGTGGCTGTCCGGCACGATGCTCCGGCTGCCCTATCCCGGAAAAAGAGGGACACCGGTTCCGATTCAGACCTGTTGACAACATTATCGATGACATCACCCATATGCCCTATCGTGAATTCTACTTTACAGACGACACGGTCATGCTGCCGGGAAAACGGAATCAAAAATTCCTGCTGAATATTATGAAGCGGACGGGCGAACTTAATGCAAAGATTTTCCTTGCCTCAACGATGATGATGGTGCATGATTATAATTTCTATGCCGCTCTGAAAAAAGGCGGCGCCTCTTCCATGTATACCGTCTTCGGTTTCGACAGAGTATCCAAAAAACTTTTCAGTGACGAATGCACCCGGGAAGAATGGCAGAAAAGTGTGGATCTGGTCCGCATGATTGAAGATAACGGTATCCACTTTTTCGCGTCATACGGTATTGGTTTCGATGATCAGAACCGTAAGGTAGTTGACAGAATCCTGAAATTCTCAGAAGAAGCGAAAATAGACCTGGCAGAGTTTTTTATCAACACGCCTTTTCCAGGGACCCCTTTCGGGTTGAAAGCGGAAAAAGAGAAACGGATACTGCATCGAAACTATGATTTGTGGAATCATGCTAATGTTGTATTTAAACCGATACAGTGGACCATTGACGAACTCATGGATGATTTCTATTCCCTCTGGAACACCTTCTTCGACACAATAAAACCTGAAGATACCATTCGAACATTCAGTGTTAATAACGATGTGGAAGCGGCACCCTGTCAACAAATAGCAACGTCCCTATAAACACGCCACCGTTTCCTGCTTGGATTTTTAAGCGGAAATATTAAAAAGTATAACCAGAGAGCGCTTTCTTATTTTATAATTAGGTGTTGTCCGAAAAGTCCCTGATGTGTCATTTCGCCCCCACCTTACCGGGGAGAACTCTTTCTTGTAACGCGTGTTGGACTTCTCCTCACGCCATTTGTCGAAATGACATCACCGGTTTTCATGCAGTACATTCATGCAGGCTGAATATGAAACAAAGCAGCGTTGAAAAATACTTTCTGAAAAGTGCATCCCTTCCCTTTTTAGACAAACAGTTTGAAAGAATCCCCGTCCTGACGGTAAATAACTATATCACCCTCGCACAACTAACCGCCTTGCGGTTTATCGAGTGGGTGTATGAAAATCCGGAGGGAGTGGTATCGTTACCGGCAGGGAATTCGCCCCGGCATTTCATAAAGTGGCTCTATTATTATCTGGAGAACTGGGATACGGAGCGGAAAAAGAACGGCATTCTTCCCGCTGCGGGTATCACGGCAAAACAGCCGCCTTCGTTCAAAGGACTCCACTTCGTCCAGATGGATGAATTTTTCCCCATTGCTCCTGACCACGAACGCTCCTTTCATAATTTTGTAAAAAAATGGTATATTGAAGGCCTCGGGTTCGATATACAAAAAGCAATTCTTTTCAATACCTCAACCGCGACGCTCTTCACTGACGGCGGTACCCGCCAATCGTTACGGGTTGACGATATATTCCCCGACGGTACCATTGATTTAAGTCTGCGGAAAAAACTGCCCGCTGATGAACGGGGACGACTGCAAAAAAAAATAATCCGACACTTTGATCAGGTCTGTGAGGATTTTGAAGCAAGTATACGTGCATTAGGCGGCATTGGATTCTTCCTGAGTGGTATCGGTCCCGACGGCCATATTGCACATAACACCTTCGGATCAAGCCATCATTCCTCGACGCGGTTAACCACGATGAACTACCAGACAATGGCTGTGGCTGCCCGCGATCTCGGCGGCATTGAAGAGGTGCGTAAAAAGGCAGTCGTCACTATCGGGCTGGAAACCATCACGTTTAATCCCGCCTGTGTGGCAATTATATTTGCGGCCGGGGAAGAGAATGCCGAAATTATCGCCCGGGCGGTTGAAAGTACACCAGAGATAACCTCACCGGCAAGCGCCCTGCAGAAACTTAAAAACTCACGCTTTTATCTGACCGAAGGCGCCGCCTCTAAATTGACGGAACGTAGATTTAAGAAACTGCTCAATGCAAAAACCGTAACCGGGACTGAAATAGACAGGCTCATTATTGACGGCGCGTTTATCTCGGAGACAAAGCTGACCGCTCTGAAAAGAACCGGATTGTCAAACGAACGTACAGAACCCCGGCACTGGCAAATAGCACGACAACTCAGCAAAAAATCATTACAGAAAGCCGCGGAATCAACGTATAATGCAATCATCGAGAAAATCCGTCGGGGACTGGATATACCCAAACCGCAACGGTTTCTCCATACCGGCCCTCACCATGACGATATTGAACTTGCCTACTTCCCGCTCGTACACCATCTTGTCAGATCGCCAAAGAACCTCAATTATTTCTGCTACATGACCAGCGGGTTTACCTCCGTTACCAATACCTTTGTTACTGAAAAACTGGCCACCCTTATACGGGTGATAAAAAGTGGTAAACTGTATAATGCCGTTTCGAAGAATGAGCTCTTTACCATGGAGCGAAGAGAGATAGAGATACACGGCTACCTGAATGCCATTGCACAGCAAAACACTTACAGCGCAGGTCTATATACCGCCATGCGGCTCTGCCGGCACTGTGCCGAGCTGTTGCAGACCGATTCCGATTATACCATCCTGGCATACGCTGAAGAGCAGCTTGAGCTGTTGCAGCGGCATACTCCCGGCAGCACCATTCCGGAGACAATAACACAGATTAAATCCTGGATCCGCCAATGGGAAGCGGAACTCGTCTGGGCACATTTCGGACTGGATATCCGTGATATTTACCATCTTCAGTTAAAATTCTACAGTGACGCCATGTTTCCCAGGGAACTTCATTTTGAGCGTGATGTCAAGCCTATTGTCGACCTGCTTATGAAAATCAAACCGACAACCGTTACCCTTGCCGTTGATCCTGAAGGGAGCGGCCCCGACACCCACTATAAAACCCTTCTGGCACTGCGAAAAGCGCTGCAATCATACATCAATGAATATGATAAAGAGATTCCCCGAATCTGGGGATACCGCAATGTCTGGTCAAGCTTTCATCCCGCTGAAGCGACCATGATAGTGCCGGTATCGCTCAACTCATTTGCGGTGCTGCATAATATGTTCAACACCTGTTTCCTCAGTCAGAAATCGGCATCATTTCCCAGCAGTAAACTTGACGGAACGTTCAGCGAGCTCGCGCAAAAAATCTGGGTACAGCAATTCAATGATTTGACACGACTACTCGGAAAAAGTGTATTCTATAACGATGACCATCCAATGATGCGCCGGGCCTACGGTGCCATATACTTCAAGGATATGAGCTACGAAGAGTTTATGGACGAGACCCGGGAGATGAAGTAAAAAGCTGGGTATTGGAGTGGTGGATTGATTGAGTAATAAAGCTTACCTCGCTACTTCTTTTTCGCCGTTTGTCTCGATACAACCTCTTGAGATATCCGGTAAGCAGGTGGTATATACGTGTAGCTTACAACAGAATAAATTAAACAACAACTCAAATCAATATATTCACGACCTTTTCGTAGTACTATTAGAGGTAAGTCATTGATTTCCTGGTAAATAATTTCAAAATAATCAAAAAAAAAAGAAATATGCTGGCATTGAGTAAAGAAAATGGTTAATTTTAGAGTGAAGATGTATTGTGATTGTATGCTATTTCCTATATGTGCCAGTATTATAAGGGGGTGAGAAGAACATGGATGTTCGACCTCCAGCATTAAATTTATACCGATATAACTTTCAAGACCTTCTGCTTGAGAACGCAAAGGAGCGTGTTGCCCGAACAGGCACGCGGTCCGATCCACTTATCGCGCAGGTATTTGTATCACGTTCCCATACCAACGCTGCTCCCCGTGCTCCGCAGGGAGTCGGAGAATACAAACACGCTGCAACCAGAAAAACCAGGACGCACGAAAAAAGCGAGGTGGCCAATACCGGTGATACGGTCCAGCAGGTTAATGAAAAGGACGATTCCTGGCTGCCTGAGTCTGCATTTCAATACAATGCGGGACGAAGTTATTTCAAACCGCCACTGTCTGTTCGGCAAAGAATGGAAAGCGAAGTCCGTAAACGGAAAAAAGCCGGATTACCCTGCATGTATGCCGATAAGAATTTTCACTGCTCGGCCCTGTTTATCCGGTGCGGCGATCGGATTCAATACGCCAACCCGGAATCCATTGAGCAGCGCAATATGCCCCATACCTGCCTCTACCGGCCGCGTAAAGCGGGCAAATATATCCTGATAGTCGATGACAACAAAGCGGTACGCGATTTCTGCAGCAACTCAATCGAGCTGTTCTTTAATTATAACGGGAATAATATTTTTACTGCCGGTTCCGGGCACGAGGCTGTTGAGCAGTTAACCAGATTTAAACTCGAAGGCAAAGCATGCGGCCTGCTTATCTGTGACACTGATCTGCCCGGTATATCCGGTTTTGAAGTTGTCAATGAACTATATAACCGCAACTACAACACCGAAGTGCTTTTAACCAGAGAAGAGCACTCGACCCTGCAGGCACCGCCCAATTTCAAGGGTCTGCGGGAAATTATCCCCGAGAAAGCGGTAGTAGAAAAAATCATCTCCAAACCGTTTCACTCACAGACATTCATTAATGCACTGAAAAGCATGGACATCAGCTACCTGTTTCAGGAGTAGACAAATCCATCATATTGATGTTATAATCTGAATAAGCATACAGTGATTGTGTTGCATTCCAATCAGCCATCCATATATTTTATAGGCCGAATTTTGCTGGGATGTGGCCCAGTGGTAAGGCGCCTGACTCTGGATCAGGATATCCGAGGTTCGAATCCTCGCATCCCAGCCAATTCAAAGTTGGAGTGATGGAGTGTTGGAGTGATGGGTGAAAGTTTAATTAAATGTATCCCAATACTCCACTATTCCAGTACCTTATTACTCCATTATTCTGATTTTCCGGCGCTATCGTCTAGTGGTTAGGATAGAGGATTCTCAGTCCTTTGACCGGGGTTCGACTCCCCGTAGCGCTACCAGATATATCAAGGACTTTCCATTCCGGGAAAGTCCTTCCTTATACCTTCAAATTCATAAAAAACCAATCTATCGCTTATACTTCTCCAACTGATTCTCGGCAAATTTCTGTACGGTTTTCGGGGCAAAGGCGGCAAGCAGAAAGCCGAAGGTGATGTATATCCCGCCTGCCGGGGTAATACCTTCCCGCTCGAAAAGAATGGTCAGTAACCCGAATATTATACTGGCAAGAAGAGCAACAAAGCTCATGAGGCGTATTGAAGAGTTATTTCCACGGTCGTCTTCGAAAAATCTCTTTTTTTTCACCGGCTGTTCGACTTGCTGATTTTCCAGTACCATTTCATCCCCTTTGCTGGTGTTTGATTCATAAGATAGTATAGTACAATAAATGTAGTATTATTAATAAAGATAATATATTCATGATTGCGGCTGCGTGGATAAATTAAAAATACGACGGGATTCAGGAGGCGTAACGGGATACACAGTAAAAATCGTTAACAGGAATTAATAAAAAAGCCTTCACAAGCAACCACACTCATGAAGGCTTCTGAGCTAGGGAAAGCCCAAACCTACTCACTTAAACTGTTACCCTTACAGCAGTGGTACACACCACAATCTCTCAATAAAACAGGTGTTGTATCTTTTATTACTCCCCTCTCCCAATGCGCCCTGCTGATATAGAACAATTCAGGGTGAAAATATAACCTGTTTCATTCACTAATATAGGCGAAAATCCTGTAGAATGCTTTAAAAAGGCTATCTTTCTGTAGACCAGTTTTTATATTTTTGTAGACCTTTTTTAAGGATATATAATAAAATTTTTCAGCCGGTTTGCGGTACTATTTATACCCGCAGGTAGGTGGTGAATACGGTGTAAACATTAAAAGAGGCTAAATATTGTATCGGGAAAGGTACTAATAATATATTTATGTATAAGAGATTTGTTTTTCCTGTCAAGAAGGATAGTAATACAATACTCGTTGCCCCGAAATTGTATAACCGGAATTCCGGTACAGTACCCATCCTGAATGTTCGAGCGGATACCGGCAACTTTCAACCCTAAGGTTATTCCAATGCGTAAAAAACTTTTCAGTATGCGTGCGCTCTCTGTCTGCAGTATCCTTTTCTTTCTGGTAACACCCGTTCTGTTTGCTCAGGCATTTCCCGATGAATCAAAACCCACCCTTGCAGTGCTGCCGTTACGAACCGGGGACAATGAGATCACACCGGAAACAACGGAACTTTCCAACTGGATTATTTTCAAATCCTTTACGCTGGGTATAAAGGGTATAATGGATTTCGCAGAAACGCAGAGTATCCTCGAATCGAATGGCGCAGGCGGTACCATGTCATGCAATACCGACAGTTGTGTATATCGCGCCGGGACACTCCTGGATGTTGAGAGAATAATCTGGGGTACATTGGAATCGGATACAAATCAGCATACCATTGCCCTTTACCTGGTTGATGTAATCAGTGAGGAGGCGCTCAGTAAGGTCACGATACAGATAAAAGGTTCGGCAAGGGATATACAAAGTCACCTTACGCCGGCATTGCAGCGTCTCTATGCAAAAGCTGATGCCGAGGATATCGCAAGCGGTAATACTGCGGCGCCGTCGTCGGAGGATAACCCGCTTGACGAACCTGCCGCACCTTTCTCCAGGACGGTAACGCTTAAGCTCCTCAGCGAACCGTCCGGCGCAACGGTATTTATCAACGATGAAGAGGCAGGTACAACGCCGTTTCATACTGATTCACTGAAAGCGGGGTACCATAGAATAAAACTCAGGATGCACGGATATAATGAATTTGAAAAAACATTCACTTTTTCCAGGGGTGCGAAGAAAAAATATCTGATTAAGCTCTCTAAAAATTTTGGCAGCCTCGCGGTATTCAGTAAGCCGAAAGGAGCCTCAGTAATCCTGAACAGCGGCACCCTGGGCCAGACACCGTTTTTCTGTGACACCCCATTGCACCGGGGAACTATACCCTCCACTGTGTGCTGCCGAAATTTATCCCCCACACCAGACCGGTTACCGTAAACCGGGCCGCATCAGACACCATTTCCGTTGCGCTCACTTCTCAGGCATATCTTGATTCTCTGAAACAACTCAGGCATAAGCGGGGACAATGGGTACGCAGAATAGCATTTGGTTTCTGCGGGGCGGGATTCACCGCACTCGGGGTATACCGTAACAATGAGATGCAGGATGCTGTTGACAGAAAGGATGCGGCCTACGAAAATTACAGCAAACCGGCCCAGTCGGAATCATATTATTTATACTGGTGGGACGAGGTAAAGAAGGCGCGTGCCGATGCCAAGACGCTGAGAAAAAAAAGGAATGCAGGATCTGTCGTGGGCGGTCTTTTTGGGATCGCATTCGGGATCTCAATTCCATTTTAACAGTTTTTTACGAAAAGGAACAGCAGGTGAATATGAAAACCCTTTTCCAAACAATAGCGGTTATCGTTGTCTTGAGTATTGTATTCTCTCTCATCAACTGTGTGAGCAATGATGACGATTATACGCAGTCAAATCCCTGGGATCCGAACGGCGACAACTTTATTTACAACCAGGGGCCGTAAAATCTTACCGTATCCGTCGGTAGTGGACTCTGGTATGATTATGATTTTACCAACAATATCGGCAGTATCAGAATAAGCTTCTCGGCAACCGACCCCAACGGAAGCAAGGATACGCTTACCTATACGGTAGCCGCAGGTCCCGCCGCCGGTTCCCTTACCACCATATATACCGGACTTGATACGGTAGTGATTCTTGACAGTGTCACCTTTTCACAAGTGATTTATTATAACGTTACCGCCACGGATCTGTATGACAGCTCCATATCCTATGCAAGTTCGTTTACCTCACCGGCAGCCAAACCGCCGTCACCGCCAACCGGCCTGTATACGTCAAACGGGTATACCTATATAGAAGTCACCTGGGACAATGAGCCGACGGTGACGCGATACCGGCTGTACCGCTCAAACAATACCAACGATTTCTATACCCGGATTCTGGATACGGTACCGCAGACAACCGGTTTTTATATTGATTATAACGACAGTGTTCCCGATTATTATCTCCATTATTACGTGGCTACCGCATGTAATCAATACGGAGAAAGCCGCTCCGAACCTGTTGAGGGCCGGCGGTACTACACAGGACTTACAACGCCGTCAATCAGTTATGCTTCAAGCGGCAGCTATTATGACTCGATAAAGGTATACTGGTATCCGACCGCTTCATCGTACAATCCGGCATACTACCATTTGTATAGATGCGACTCCTCATCAACGGGGAAATACCGCCATATCGCAACCGTGCAACACACCAACACCTCGACGATTAGTTACTATGACACGGTATACACGAACAGAACCTGCTACTACAAGCTTGCGGTATTTGATAAAAATGACCGGGGCAGCAGACTCAGCCGCTATGAATCCGGATATTTTAAAACCTTTTCAGGCCTCTATTCTGTCACTGCATCAAACGGCACCTTTGATGCATACATTCTGATTGACTGGTCTTTGGTATCATTAGCGGTGGAATACAACATTTATCGCGCCACAACATCCTCCGGGCCATATTCGCTTATCGATTCGTCAACAAAGACCACCTATTACGATTCATCCATAGTAGACACCTCAACGACAAATCAGCATTATTACTATAAAGTCACTGCAGTGAGGCAGGATGGCCGTGAAAGCGCTTTCAGTTCATACGACTATGGGTATCTGCGGCCCTTTTCATATCCTGCAATAGTCAATGCATCACGGTACATGTACGGCTCGCATATAGCAGTCTCCTGGAGCAGAGTAGCGAAAGGTACCGGGTATAATGTCTACCGATCAACATCGACAAGTTCTTCAACCTTTGCTAAAATCGCCGCAGTAACGGATACCTTCTACTGTGATTCTGCGGTAAAGTCCGACTCAACCTACTATTACAAACTTTCAGCCCTCAAGGAGAGTACCGAATCCTCTTTATCTTCATACGAAAGCGGTAATCGTCGGCCGCCGTCATTCCCGTCGAATATCTTTGTCGGCAGTGAGCAATACATGACTCATATCCCGATAAGCTGGACTGCAAGTTCCGGTGCGGACTGGTACTGCATCTATCGACATACCCCTTCCACCGGAACCTTTACCAGGCTGGCCTCAACGACAGCCGTTTCCTACAATGATTCAACACCACTGCCGAACATTGTCTACTATTATAAAATCGCTGCATACAGTATTGTGGGAGAAGGAACACCGAGCAGCCCGAAATCCGGGAAACTTCTCTGGGCATTTCCCTCACCGCCCGACACGGTTGGTGCAACAAAAGGAACAAAGGTTGACACTATTACAATAACATGGTCATCGTGTCTGAACACAACGTACTATGCAGTGTTTCGTGATACGGAAACCGTTTTTACAAATCCGGAATTACGCTGTACAACGACCGTCACAACGTTCCATGACACGGTACATTCCGATACATCCTATGTATACCGGATTAAATCAATCAACCAGGTTGGAGAAAGTGTATTAAGTACTGCCTATGATATCGGATATCGCAAACCGTCGGCAGCACCGCTCGCGCCGGAGGATCTGGTGGCCGACTCACTCCCCACCCATATCCCATATCCATCTGTCCTGGTCACCACCCTCATCAGGCTCTCCGGCACAAGGCTATATTATTTACCGCGCTGATTTCCTGAATGGTACCTATGATTCTCTTGCTACTGCTCCAATGGTGGAATATAATGATATAGTACCGTTGACCTGGCCGATCTATTACTGGTACCGTGTTACCGCTTATAATGTCATGGGAGAAAGCCCCGTCTCCAACACCGTTAGAGGAACACGAAAATAAGGTAGATCAGTGCAGGCAATTATCCATTCTTTCCTGGTTATTTTTGCTCTGTCCGGTCATGCTTTTTCAATTAGTTCCCCATTGGCAGTTACCCGGATATGTCGGTATAATCTTCGATTTTAAATATTACCTGTGCACTTTTTACCGCTACAGCATTGACAATCTTGTCTTTGTTTTCGTATTTTTGATTGATTATCAATTACTATTATGGTATTAATTGTAGTGCTATTCGGGCGATTAGCTCAGATGGTTAGAGTACTTGCTTGACATGCAAGGGGTCACTGGTTCAATTCCAGTATCGCCCATTATCGGTTCTCATACGATATTTCTATCGAGCCCAACGGTTCTCCTCTTACCCCAGGGCACTCCGATTCAAGCGGAGCGGAAATGAAAAACAGAGGATTGATGTATAACAATGGGTTCACTGACAGACGTACTTTAACAGAGAGTATAGAACGTTATGAAGGTTTTACTGCCTGACGGCTCTGCCGTACCCCTTGAGGCGGGTGCGAATGCGATAGATTGTGCCAACGCTATAGGTCCCGGTCTTGCGAAGGCGGCTCTCGCGGCCCGTGTAAACGGGAATCTGGTCGATCTCAACACTCCTCTGAAGGAAAATGATACGGTGGAGATTATCACCTTCAGCTCAGAGGAAGGTAAAGCCCTTTTCTGGCATTCATCTTCGCATATCATGGCTCAGGCGGTGCAGGAACTTTTCCCTTCCGCAAAGCTCGCCATAGGCCCGGCTATTGACTCGGGCTTCTACTACGATTTCGATGTGGAAAATCCGTTTACCCCGGAAGATCTTGAAAAGATAGAGAAAAAATGCAGGGATATTGTTGCACAAAAGCTACCGTTTTCCCGCTCCGAATGCTCAAGAGAAGAAGCGATAGCCCTGTTCGATAAAAAAGGTGAAGTATACAAAGTCGAGCTTATTAAAGATCTGGAGGGTAGTCCGAGTATTTACCACACCGGCGAATGGCTCGACCTGTGCCGTGGCCCCCATATTCCCCATACCGGCCATGTCAAGGCGCTCAAACTGCTTAGTGTTGCGGGTGCGTATTGGAAGGGGAATGCAAAGAATAAAATGCTGCAGCGAATCTACGGCATTTCATTTCCCAAAAAGTCACAGCTTGATGAGTATTTACAACTGCTTGAAGAGGCGCAGAAACGGGATCACCGCAAACTGGGTAAAGAACTGGATCTCTTCTCCTTTCATCAGGAAGGTGCGGGATTCCCGTTCTGGCATCCCAAGGGAATGGTTCTCTATAATATTGTTGCCGATTACAGCAGGCAGGAGCATCTTGCCGCAGGGTATACGGAAGTAAAAACACCGATTGTGTTAAACGAAGAGTTATGGCATCGCAGCGGCCACTGGGACAAGTACAAGGAAAACATGTATTTCACTGAAATTGATGATGCTATGCATGCGATAAAACCGATGAACTGTCCCGGCGGGTTGCTTATTTATAAAAACAACAGCCATTCATACCGGGAACTTCCTATAAAAAACTTTGAATTCGGTCTGGTACATCGCCATGAAAAAGCCGGGGTACTTCACGGGTTGTTCAGAGTACGCCAGTTTACGCAGGATGACGCTCATATATTCTGTACCCCCGATCAGATCGAGCAGCAGATATCGGAAGTTATCGATTTTATTTTTAATATGTACACGACCTTTGGTTTCAAGGATTTTCATATCGAGCTTTCGACACGGCCGGAAGATTTTATCGGTGATGTTGCCGTGTGGAATATTTCGGAGAAAGCACTTGAGAATGTGCTGAAAGCAAAAAAGATTGATTACAAACTCAATCCCGGCGACGGCGCGTTCTACGGGCCGAAGATAGATTTTCATATCCTTGACTGTTTAAAGCGAAGCTGGCAGTGCGGTACTGTTCAGCTTGATTTCAGCATGCCGCAGCGATTCGGTCTGGAATATACCGACGCCGACGGAGAGAAGAAACAGCCGGTTATGATCCATCGCGCGCTTCTTGGTTCCATGGAGCGCTTTATCGGCATTCTTCTTGAACACTACGGCGGATTTTTACCGCTGTGGCTTTCACCGGTGCAGGTTATGGTTATGCCGATTTCCGAAAAATTCAGCAGGTATGCGGATTCTGTTGTACAGGCGCTACAGTCCGCAGGAATCAGGGTTGAGCAGGATTGCCGCAATGAAAAAATCGGATATAAAATACGACAGGCAGAGATAAATAAAATTCCCTATATGATAATTGTGGGAGAAAAGGAGGAGCAGTCCCGGACCGTATCGATGCGGAAACATACCAGGGGCGATCAGGGCTCTCTCACCCTGCAGGACTGCATTGGCCTTTTACAAAAAGAGATAGCTGAAAAGTCTCTTTTAGAATAACACTTTTCCAAGGAGGTATTTATTAACAGATCACGCTCTTTCAAGCAGGAAGACACTACTCGTATCAATGAAAGAATTCAGGGGCCTCGTGTTCGAGTAGTAGACACGGACGGTAAAGCTTTAGGGATACTTCCGACCCATGAAGCGATAACCAGAGCGATTGAGGCCGGGTATGACCTGGTTGAAGTCGCACCGAAAGCTGAACCGCCGGTATGCCGGATTATGGACTATGGCAAATATAAGTATGAAAAAGCCAAGAAGGAAAAGGAAGCCCGCAAGAAACAGCATGTCATGCATTTGAAGGAGATTAAGTTTCACCCCAAAACCGAAGTCCATGATTATAATTTCAAAGTTGAACATGCCCGTAAATTCCTTCTGAAAGGTGACCGGGTGAAAATAACCGTGGTCTTTCGTGGAAGAGAAATTGTGTATAAAGACTTCGGTGTCCAGTTACTGGATCGCATTGATGCAGATCTTACCGATGTGGCTCAGCGTGAGCTGCAATACAAAATGGAAGGCAGGAATATGATTTCCACCTACGTTCCCGACAAAATAAAAATACAGGCGTATAAACGCAAGATAGAAAAAGAAAAGAAGGAATCGAAATCAAAAGAAAGCGAATAAGGATATTATCAATCGCAGTGTAATTATACACTTCACATAGAGGAGATATACTATGCCTAAAGTTAAAACCCGCAGTGCCGTTAAAAAACGTTTTAAGACAACTGCAAAAGGTCATCTTAAACGGAAAAAGGCGTATACCAGCCATATCCTGACAAAAAAAACAACAAAGCGGAAACGAAATCTGCGCCGAAGTTCGCTCGTTGATAAGACACAGGAGAGAAAAGTCAAGGAAATGTTATCACAGTAAAATTGAACACAAGAACATTTTAGATAGGATCAAGGTGATTCTGGATGATGACACTACCTTAAACGCTCTTTACAAATCTAAAATCAAGAATCTGATATCTAAAATGCTTATAGAAGGAGTTCTATTATGCCAAGAGTAAAAAACAGGGTAGCATCCCGAAAAAGAAGGAAAAAAATAACCAAAGCGAATGCCGGTTATTTTGGTAAACGCAAAAACTGTCTGCGAACGGCGAAAGACGCTTTCTGGAAAAGCGGTGTGTATGCCTACAACGACAGGCGCAGGAAAAAGCGTGATTTCCGGGCGTTATGGATAACCCGGATAAACGCCGGCGCCCGCCTTAACGGTACGACCTACGCGCAACTTATTAACGGTATGAAAAAGAAAGACATTGCACTGAACCGTAAGACACTTGCGCATCTTGCGGTCCATGAGCCGGCAGTATTCAGCAAAATTGTTGAAACAGTAAAAGCATAACGGCAAGCTTATGACACTAAAAGAAAAATACCGGACCCCTGAAGCTCTCGAAGAACTGGAAAAAGTAGTAACTGCCGAATTTTCGGCGATACAGGATGCGGCAACGGCGGAGAGCTTCCGGATTAAATACCTCGGCAAAAAAGGCCTTTTCCGCTCACTGCTTAAGGGACTGCGGGAGATGCCGGAGGATAAACGCAAAGTATTCGGCGGCAAACTGAACACCCTTCGTAACACTATCGAAGAGCAGTTTAATCAGGCCCCCTGGGAGGAATCAAGCGTCCCTGCCGAGGACGCGGGTTTTGACCCGACCCTGCCGGCGTGGCCGTTTCCTCAGGGAAGTATTCATCCGCTTATCCTCATACGCAATGAGATTTGTGATATCTTTGTCAGTATGGGATTTGAGATAGCCTACGGGCCTGATGTCGAGACTGACTATTATAATTTCGGCGCGTTGAATTTTCCGCCGCATCATCCCGCGCGGGATATGCAGGATACTTTCTTTGTCTCGGGCGACATTCTTCTGCGCACCCATACCTCACCGGTGCAGATACGGGTTATGGAGCATCAGCAGCCGCCGGTTCGTTGCATCATGCCGGGAATGGTATACCGCAATGAGGAGATAAGTGCCCGCAGTTATTGCCAGTTCGGACAGATCGAAGGACTGTATGTCGATAAGCATGTCAGCCTCGCCGATCTTAAGGGCACGCTACTCGCTTTTTCAAAGCAGTTCTTCGGTGATGAAACTGATATAAAAATCAGAGGGAGCTTCTTTCCGTTTACCGAGCCGAGTATTGAAATTGACGTGCTTTGTTTTATCTGTAAAGGTACGGGCTGCAGCGTATGCAAGCAGACCGGCTGGCTCGAGATACTGGGTGCAGGCATGGTGCACCCCAATGTACTGCACAATGCCGGTATCGACAATGAAAAATTTACCGGTTTCGCATTTGGTATGGGTATCGAACGTATTGCCATGCTTAAATACGGTATAAACGACATCCGCCTCTTTTATGAGAATGATGTCCGTTTACTGAAACAATTTTAATCATAACCGGATAAGAAAAAGTACTATGAAAGTTACCTATAGCTGGCTTAAAGAACTTGTTGATTTCGACGCGACACCTGAGGAGGTTGCGGCGCGTCTTACTGCTGCCGGACTTGAAGTCGCTTCTATTGAGACACAGGCTGTTCCGCCGGGAGTAATCGTTGCAGAAGTACTCGACATCGAAAAACACCCGAATGCGGATCACCTTACAGTCTGCACCGTTTCAACCGGTTCCGGCGAGCCGCTTAAAATAGTGTGCGGAGCGCCCAATGTAACGGCAGGGATGAAATCACCGCTGGCGCCGATCGGTACGGCGCTCACCCCGGAATTCACCGTGAGCAAGGTAAAACTCCGCGGTGTTGAATCATCGGGTATGCTATGCTCTGAACGGGAACTGGGCATTTCCGATGACCATGATGGTATCATGGATTTGCCGAAGCAGTATCAGGTTGGTTCTCCACTGCAAGAATATATACCTTATGAAACGGTAATCGAGGTCGAACTTACCGCGAACCGCGGCGACTGTCTCAGTGTCCTGGGTATTGCCCGTGAAGTGGCTGCGTGCTACCACACGTCGGTAAAGCCCTTTGCACGCAGGCCATGTGAATCGGGTGAACCCGCAGAGAAAGCAATTTCAGTGGTTATCGAGGATGATGTAGGCTGTCCGAGGTATACAGGCAGGCTGGTACGAGGCGTTACCATAAAGGAATCACCGCAATGGTTGAAACAGCGGCTCAGAGTGCTGGGTATAAGGCCAATCAGTAATGTTGTTGATATTACCAATTATATTCTGCTTCTTTTCGGCCAGCCGATGCATGCCTTTGATTACGCTACCATTGCCGGGAAGAAGATTATTGTCAAACGGGCTGAGGATGGGCAGACCTTTACTACTCTTGACGATATAGAGCGTACCCTGACGGCCGAAGATCTCCTTATCTGCGACGGAGAGCAGCCTACGGCACTTGCCGGTGTTATGGGCGGTGCCGGCTCAGGTATCTCTGAAGACACTACGGATGTATTCCTTGAATGCGCCTATTTCGATCCGGTCGGTGTGCGCAAAACATCCAAACGACTCGATCTGTCAACCGACGCCTCCTACCGCTTCGAACGGGGAGTCGATCCGGAAACCGGATTGCTGGATGCCGTAGACACGGCCGCCGATTTAATTGTTGCACTGGCCGGTGGTAATGTCGCACCGGGTATCATTGATGTATATCCTCGCCCTATTCCCAGAGCACGGATACAACTTCGGCCGGCACAGGTTTCCCGGGTGCTCGGGATTACTATTGATACAGAAACAATAAAATCCTTACTTGCATCTCTTAACATTCTGTGTATCAATGATTCCTCAGAAACTCTTGATTTCGAAGTGCCGCAGTATCGTCACGATATCACCTTAGAAATCGATCTCATCGAAGAAATCGGTCGCTTATACGGATACGATACCATTCCGGCAAAAACCGACGCTGCCGTGCCGCTGATTAAAAAACCGAATCACGTAGAAGGGGCACTGTTGACTATTCGCAAGACCCTATCGGCAATCGGGTTGAGAGAAACGGTCACAAACAGTATGACCTCCGAGAAAAAATGCAGTCTTCTCACCCCGGACTGCGAGCCGGTGGAGCTTCTTAACCCGCTTAATCCCGACATGAAATGTATGCGCACAACATTGCTTGGAAGTCTCCTCGATGTCACCGCCTATAATCTGAACAGGAAAAACTGCAACAATAAATTTTTTGAAATCGGCAGGATTTATCATAGTCAGGGGAAGAACAGGCAACCCATCGAGCCTGATATTCTGGCAATTCTTCTTGAAGGCGACTTTCTGCCGCCTGCATGGAATACTCAGAAACAGTCATTGAATTTCTCTATGCTTAAAGGTGTTCTTGAAACCCTGCGTAACGCATTACAACTGGCACCTTTTAACTATGCACCGGTGCGGGAAAACGGACAAACCTACTATACCGGTGAATCGGTGAACATTACCGGTGCGGGGGTATCCGGCACCGGTGGGAAAATCGCCGCGGCAGTATTAAAAGAATTCGACATTAAGACACCGGTATTCTATGCGGAGCTTGTTATAACGGACCTGTTATCCGGGGGAATAGAAAGGGTATTGTATAAACCGTTACCCCGCTACCCGGCCGTTGAACGAGATTTCTGCTTTGTCATGGATGAAGAGCTGTTATCATCGGTCATAGGTGATGAAATCAAACACCTTTCAGAATTGGTTGAAACGGTAGTTCCGTTTGACGTTTATCGGGGAGAAAAGCTGCCTGCCGGGAAGAAAAGCATCACCTTTTCAGTACACATGCGTGCAGAGGACCGGACGCTTACCGATAAGGAGGCTGAAAAGGTCTGCAGGCAAATAATAGCAACAATGAAATCAAAATTTAATGCAGAATTACGGGTACAGTAACGCGGTAATAAGAAACAGCGGGAAATCGTAATAATATACTTAATTATGATATACACGTAGAAAGTGATTGGGTTATAAGAAAAGTTGCCATGCAACCGGTTAATGTGCTCCCGGTCACTCAAAAAATGTGGTAATTCATTCCCCTAAGTATCTCTTTTATTACCCCGACAGCATGAGGGAAAGGTTTTTTAAAATAGATTGACACTTATTTTCATTAATAATATCATAAATAAAAAAGACCATTGTAATTTGCCGAATCATGGGTTATTTTTAAGGAGGGATGTGACTAAAGTCCATAACAGGTTGGAATTATTAATAATAAATTTTTTATCTAAAGAAAATCTTTAAGAGAACTATTTCAGGTAAGGAGAATTTACGTGCCGCTTGATTGTATTGATGAACTTGAAAAGAAAATAGATGCATTACTCAGTTCACTAAAACAAGCAAGAAGTGAGAACAAGGATATAATGGGCAGAATTCAGGCACTTGAGAAAGAAAACGGCGAGCTGAAGGATGAGCTGGAAGCAGTCAAAAATGATTCTTCAGAGAGCCGGAACCAACTGAAATCTGCCGCTGAAAAAATAAAAAGTTTAATATCCAGGCTCGAAGCTATAGAATAACTCTTTCAGATGGCAGGGGTGTCATCGTGGGGGCCTCATGGGTTCGACAAACGAAAGTGTGCGTGTCAATATATGCGGCGACGAATATTCCATTAAAACTGATATTGATATAGAAACGACCAAAAAAATCGCTGAATATGTTAATCAGAAGATGATGGAATTAAAAAGGAATAGTCCTATACGTGATAATTTAAAAATTGCAGTTCTCTCTGCGTTAAATATTGCGGGAGAATTGCATGAATACAGGGAGAGATGTGAAAAAGCACAAAAGAAACTTTCTGATTTTGAACATAAAGCAACAACACTTTTTCAAAAAATAGAAAGCGGTATTAGCGAATAATATATCCCTGCGTATTCGACCTCTCTTTTCTCCTGCGCACACAATAAGCCCCCAAAGCGGTTTCTGCCGTTATTATTATCGAGCCGGATTTCCAGATTTTGTGCGAAAAGCACGCATGTATGGTACTATCTACCGTTCAAAACGGTATACCATTATGTGATTATTATAGTTTTTCTTGTGGGAGGTTTGTATGAATGGACAGTTAGTATACGTTGTGATTGGTCTTGTCATTGCTCTGGGTGCATTTCTGGTCGGTTATTTCTGGCGATCGATTGTTGATAGAAAATATTCCGAAAAGCGGGAGTTAAATGCGCAGAAAGAGGCTGAAATTATACTTGACAAAGCAAAAAAAGAGGCCGAGCTTTCCAAAAAAACGGCTATCCTTGAAGCGAAGGATGAATGGTTTAAGGCAAAATCAAAATTTGAGGAAGAGGTCGCTCAGAAAAAAGAGGTGCTTCGTGCTGAGCAGCAACGTATTAAAGAACAGAATATTGAATTAAAACACAGGAGCGATACCATATCAAAACGTGAGAGTGAGTTTACTGCACGCGAAAATTTTCTTAACAGCAAAGAAAAAACGCTCCGTACGAAAGATTCTGAACTCAGCCGGCTCCTGGCGCAGCAAAACGAGAAGCTTGAGAGAATAGCACATTTAACGGAGGAAGAAGCAAAGAAAATATTACTCGAAAACCTTGAAAATCAAGTGCGGTATGAATGTGCGCAGTTAATTAAAGACAAAAAAGACGAAGCACGGGCTGAGGCTGAGAAGGAAGCGAAGGAAATTGTTCTGCGGGCTATTCAGCGATGTGCGGCTGATACCACAATAGAATCCACCGTTTCGGTGGTGCATCTTCCGAATGACGAGATGAAGGGTCGTATTATCGGGCGCGAGGGAAGAAATATTCGTGCTTTCGAAGAGGCAACCGGTATTGATGTTATTGTCGACGACACACCGGAGGCGGTTATTCTCTCGAGTTTTGACCCGATACGACGGGAAGTCGCTCGTCTTGCGCTGGAAAAACTCATCTCGGACGGCAGAATTCATCCCGGCCGCATTGAGGAACTTATCGCGAAAAGTGAGGAGGAGCTTAACAGGAAAATCAAGGATGCCGCGGAAGAGGTTCTCTATGACCTCGATGTACATGGCTTGAAACCAAAGCTGGTGGAGATGCTCGGGCGACTGAAATTTCGCACCTCTTACGGTCAGAATGTACTGCAGCACAGCAAAGAAGTGGCTATCCTTTCAGGAATAATCGCGTCGGAACTCGGATTTGATTCAAAAATTGCCATACGGGCGGGATTGCTCCACGACATCGGAAAGGCGATTGACCGTGAGACTGAAGGTACCCATTCTGAGTTGGGCAAAGAGCTGGCCGAAAAATACGGTGAGAACCAGATTATCTGCAACTCTATTGCCGCGCACCATGAGGATGTAACAGCGCTTTCTATTTATCCCGTTCTCGTACAGGCGGCCGATACCATTTCAAGCACCAGGCCCGGGGTAAGACGGGAAACGTTGACAAATTATGTTAATCGTCTGTCCAATCTTGAAGAGATCGCCGACTCCTTTAAAGGGGTCAACAAATCTTACGTCATACAGGCGGGCAGGGAGATCAGGGTTATAGTTGAACCGGAAAGCGTCTCTGATGCCGAATCTGAGGAACTGGCAAGACAGATATCCCAGAAAATCCAGGATGAAATGGAATACCCGGGGCAGATAAAGGTAACCACGATTCGCGAAATCAGATATACTGAATACGCAAAGTAAATAACAGGAACTCCTGCCTTTTTAAGAGTTCTGTTTTTATAGGTGCCCATTCTGTTTTCCACTGTTTTTTGCTGTGGGTGAAGCTATGGGTAATTTCAGTTGAAAATAGCTATGCGAATACTTTTCATCGGTGACATTTTTGGCAGTACGGGGCGAAGAATTCTTGCTGAAAACCTCAGGGAAATTCTGGAAGAGCATGGGGTTGATGTCTGCATCGCAAATGGTGAAAATGCAGCAGGCGGAAGAGGAATAACGGTAAATATAGTTAAAAAACTCCATAAATACGGGGTGCATATTATTACCGGTGGAAACCACTCAATGGTCCACAGTGAAGTGTACGATGACACGTCACATGTAAAGCATCTGCTCCGTCCGCTCAATTTACCGAACGGTTCAAAAGGTATTGGAAAGCTCCTCTATGAACTGCCGGAAAACAAATATCTGGGTATCATCAATCTGATGGGGCGTACCTTCTGTGACGAATCGATTCCCTGCCCTTTTAAAACGGGTATGGACGCTGTCAAGGAGATGAGAAAAGTAACGCCGTTTATACTTATCGATTTCCATGCGGAAGCAACAAGTGAAAAGATATGTCTGGCCCACTATTTCGATGGTATGGCGAGCGCTGTTCTGGGCACCCATACTCACGTGCAGACCGCTGATGAACGGATTCTACCTAAAGGCACCGGATTTATATCTGATGTCGGTATGACCGGACCGGAAGAATCAGCTATCGGTATGAAACTGAAACCGATTTTACAGCGTTATTTATATCAGTCCCGCATACGGTTCGAGCCGGCGTCAAAGGGACCCATGTTCAATGCAGTAATGCTGGATATCGATAATGAAACCGGTAAATCATTACATATTTCCCGTATTTTCAAACGGATTTCCTTTACATCATGACTGAGTTTTATACCTTTCTCACCCCGCAGGAAAGTGAACGGCCATACACGGTCAGTGAAATCAATGACGGTATAGCCACGATTATTGAATCGGAGAATACGCTCGTATGGGTTGAGGCAGAGATATCAAATTTCAAGCGCGCTTCCAGCGGTCACTTCTATATGCGGTTGAAGGATGAAGAGAGTCAGATTCCTGCAGTCATGTGGCGTTCTACCGCCCGGAAACATGATTTCGAGCCTGAAGACGGCCTGGCCGTTACAGTTATCGCTTCCATTCGGGTGTATCGAAAAGGTGGCTATTACCAGCTTGATATACACCGGATGCAGCCCTCGGGTATAGGCGCATTGTATGCTGCTTTTGAGAAACTGCGGACCAGGCTTGAAGCTGAGGGCCTTTTTGATCTCGCTCATAAAAAACCGCTGCCGGAAACGGTCAAAACACTTGGGGTTGTTACCGCCAAAACCGGCGCGGCAATCCGCGATATTATCCGGGTCGTTTCAAAACGCTCCCCGCAGACTGATATCCTCCTGCGGAGTGTGCCGGTCCAGGGTGATGAGGCTCCTGCTGCAATCATTACCGCTATAGAGGAGCTAAACGACTATGGTACTGTTGATTGTATTATCGTGGGGAGAGGCGGCGGTTCTGTGGAGGACCTCTGGGCTTTTAACAACGAAGGCGTGGTTCGGGCAATCTTTGCTTCACACATTCCGATAATCTCCGCGGTGGGTCATGAAATCGATTTTACCCTGTCCGATTTTGCTGCAGATGTCCGTGCGCCGACTCCGTCGGCAGCGGCAGAAATTGCCGTTGCCGATGATCGGGAAAAAAGACGCCATTTTGATGCGATCGCAAAACGGTTCTCATCCGCTCTTCAACACTACTTTGCGACTATTAACAACCGGTATACTGCCGTTGTTCGAAATCCCGTATTTAAAAGAGCGATCCATGCTTTAACCGACGCACATCAGTACTGTGATATGCTTCGCGAACGACAGATGCATGCTATAGCATATATAATAAAAAACGCGAAAACGCGTCTGGCGAAAAACGCCGCCAGCCTGCAGGCACTGAGCCCTCTGGGCGTGCTGTCACGCGGATACTGTGCCGTAACCACTGAAGATGGTATGCGGGTGAGCAGTGCGGCACAATTGCATGTAGGTGATCATATCTATATGCGATTTCATAAGGGAAACGCCTCGGCCGATGTTACAGAAGTAAAAGAGTAATGGAATCATGAAATATTACTTTAACGTTCTCTGTGAATGTTTCTTAGGATCAGGCTGGCGGAAAAGTATATTTTATTTTTAATCACCCACGGGGAGGAATTACTATTACTAAAAAAGATCCGTTACTACTATGGTACAGAAACAGGAAACATTTGAATCCGCGATAAAAAAACTGGAAACGATTATTGAGAGCCTTGAAGATGAAGATCTCACCCTTGATAAGGCTTTGCAGAATTTTGAAAAAGGCGTAACGCTGATGCGTATCTGCGAGAACCACCTTCGGAATGCTGAAGGCAGGCTGAAAGAGCTTTTAAAAGGTGAAAACGGCGAATTTGTCGAAAAAATTCTCGGGGTAACACTGGATTCGGTAATTGGCGGAGAAGAGTTTGATGAGTGATATTAAAGAGTATCTGCACAGGGTATCGGCTTTAATTAATGAGACACTGGAAGAAATCCTTCCGGCTGAAACGGTGTATCCTGAATCGATACACCGGCTTATGCGGTACTCAACGTTTGCCGGCGGTAAACGAATACGGCCTTGTCTCCTTTTAGCGGCGAATGAAGCCTGTGGCGAGCCTTTCGGCAACAGAGATTCTGCGCTGGCAGGTGCGGCAATTGAAATGCTTCACACCTTTTCGCTCATACATGATGATCTGCCGTGCATGGACGATGACGATTTCCGTCGCGGCAAGCCGACCGCACACAAGGCATTCACTGAAGCACTTGCAGTACTCGGTGGAGACGCCCTCTGCATTTTTGCATTTGAAATACTCTCCCGAATCGGTCGTATTGATATTATTGCGGAGATATCTCAGGCACTCGGCACCGCAGGTATGATTGGCGGCCAGGTGGTTGACATTGCATCTGAAGGGAAAGCGGTTGACCGGGCCACGGTGGAATATATTCACAACAACAAAACAGCTGCGTTCATTCGCGCATCGGTACGAACCGGTGCGCTTCTTGCAAACGCATCGGCGGAAGCGCTCGGCAAACTGACTGCTTACGGCAACCATATCGGCCTTGCGTTTCAGGTTATCGATGATATTCTTGACGAAGAGAGTACCACCGAAACCCTGGGTAAGGACGTCGGCAGTGATCGGGAGAAAGGGAAAGCGACCTTTCCGGCCGTATGCGGTATGGAAGAATCGAAGCGGTATGCCAAGGAACTGATAGAACGTTCCCATGCCGATATCGATTTTCTTGGTGAAAAAGGTACCACACTGTATCAACTTGCAGACTATATCCGTCTTCGCGTCTCATAACCGGATAAATAAAATTCTCCCCAGATGTCCTCCCCTTTTTTAGATTATGTAGTATGAATACACGGCAATGGAATCTCGCAGCGCTCCTGCTCTGGCTTCTTTCATGCGTATCAACGCCGCCGCAAAAGAGAGCCTATGCATACCACGAAACGAAGCACTTTACCATCTATTATTACGAAGATGAGTTTTCACTCCAGGAAGTGCGCCGTATCGGGGAAAAGAAGGAACGGTTTCTTGCGTTTATAAATAATGAACTCGCTCTTGACTACGACGGAGTGGTTTCCGCCTATCTCTATCTCACCGGCGATGAATACGCTTATGCCAATACCGAAGAGGAGACTTATGAATCACGAAGCTATGTAATGACCGATCCGGGGCATGAAATCGTTCATATTGTCACATTTGAAGAACTGGGATATTCGCAAAGCGCTTTTCTTAAGGAGGGCATTGCGGTATCATATGAACTGGATTTCGAGAATTACAATGCGATTGAAAATTATGTGCGGTATCGAAGACACATCGACTCAACCGACGCGGCACATGGCGAATGGTATGATACACAGCAAACGATCTCCCGGCAGCTCGGTGAAGATGATTTTGATTACTCCTATTTCAGCTACCAGCGCGCCGGAGCGTTTGTTAAATATCTTACGATTACCTACGGTATTGACAAAGTAAACACATTTTACAGCAGCAGCATCGATAATCCCCGTTCCCTTCGACGGGTCGATTTTAAAAAAATCTTCGGCGCATCCATCGAAGAGGTTGAAAAACAGTTTATTACCACCTGTTTTCCACCATAGACCGGGATTAGTCACAAAATTCAAAGAGCGTTATTGATTAATAGAGAATTCTGATAAGGAGTTTCGAACATGAAAACCATACCTTTTCTTTTTCTGGCAGGTATTATTCTGATAACAATACAGTGCAGCGACAATCCGCAACTGGTATTTCCTGAAGATGAGCAGATTGCCCGGATAACCGGCTATATCTCACCAAAGGGTGTTACGGCGACGGTATATATCCTCGATGCAATAATAATCGATTCAGCGGTTACCGACTCGGCAACGGGTTATTTTCAATTTGTCAATGTACCTTATGGGAGTTATCTGCTTAAAGTTGTGGCGCAGGGGTACGGCATTATAACGGAACCCCTTTATGTTAATGCATCCTATGTCAACATGCATACCCTTCGTCTGAAAGATTACCCGTCCCAGATTCATTCTATTACGCCTGAGAATAACAGTATTGTAAAGGCGGGAAATGTGTCATTTTTCACCGATACGACAGCGGTGATACGGATAACCTTTAAAGAGCGTATGGACACGGTAAGTGTGAAAGACGCCTTTTCCGTTACACCGGCCATCAGTTGGCGCATTGCAAAAACCGAGTTCTCCGAGCCATACCATTCAATGTATATTGCCATGCCGATAATCGATTTCTTCACCTATCCGGAAATAACCATTACGCTTGAACAGAGCGCCAAAACAGTCTACGGGGAGCACCTGGATTTTGACCTTGCTCTGAAATACTACCCGGATACGGCAAGTCTTTCAGAGGTAATTACTTACACCTATATTATTTCGACCGTTCCCTATAACAGCCAAACCGACGTCAATGCCGCAACAGATATCAAAATCCGTTTCCGTACACCAATGAACCGGGTAAGTGTAGAACAGGCATTCAGTCTGTCTCCGACTGCGACCCCAAATTTTTTCTGGAGTATTTACACCAATTATGAGGAACTGACAGTCAAATTCGCCATACCTCTCCGGAATAATACTGTATACACGGTTACGCTGGATACCGGGATGACGACCTTTGATTCAACCGTTATACCGGGCTCGCTTTCATTCTCGTTTACCACTCGATCCATGCAGTTTATAGACTATTCACCTCTTGACGGAGAACCTTCCTTTCCGGCAACTGATCCGTTCCGTTATACGCTCAATTTCCTCGTTGACCCGGCAGATTTTCTCAACGCATTTTCGATAGCGCCGCCTGTTGATTCTCTCTCGCTTTCGATCACCCTGTCACCCACTTCGGGCTATTATGATGTAACGGTGTATCATTCCCTGTTAAAATTGGATACAACATATACAGTTACTATTGATTCAACATTGAAAGCTATCGGCGGGGCCGCCCTGGGAACAATTTTTACACAAACATTTACGACTGAGTCGATTTTAAGTGATACGACTTCGCAGATTGACTCCTCTCTTATAAGTTCGGTGGTACCTTCAGATACCACGCACCTGATTAACTGCAGCGGTGAACCCCGAATCTATTTCAGGTATTCAATGGATAAACAATCCGTTGAGCAGAGAATATCTCTTACACCGGCTACCCTGTTTACAGTTTCCTGGCAGGATTATCTTCAGTCCGAGGACAGAATTGTCAACATCAATCCATCACAGCGGCTCAAGGCTAATACACTGTATACCGTGGTTATTGATTCGGGGTATCAGACAAAAGCGGAAACTGTCGGTAACCGATATACCTTTTCCTTTAAGACAGAACCGATAACCCTCATGGAATATGAACCTCTTAACGGTCAGGTTAACGTGCCGGCCTCGAACCCAATCAGACTGAAATTTAATACGGCGCTGGACACATCGTCACTGCTGACGAATATAGTAATTGTACCGTCGCTGGATTCAACGGGTATCTCGTATACGGGTGTAATGGATGATAATGCCTGGTACTACATCAGTCACAAAGCATTCCTGCCTGATACCACCTATACAGTCACCCTGCAGGAAAGTATAACCGATCTCTTTGGAGTCCTTCTGGGAAGATCCTATACTATTTCATTCACTACCGGTAATTAGGCCTGTATGAAAACCTGTGCCCTGTTTCCGCTGCTGCTGTTTCTGATGTTCCTGTGGTCAAACACGTTCGCCCGCGTACACGGGCTGTACGAAATGCCGACGGGCATGCAGATTCCTCCGCAGTACGAAGCGGCAAAAAACCTTACTGCACTGTATACAAATGATTTACAATGGAGTATCCTCAGCAGAAATGACATGTACCTTACTCATTCTGCAACTGCAATCCCTTTTTTCAATACGTATCTGTCCTACTATGGCCGGAATAGATTTGGGACGCACAACGGTCCTGATTTTCAACTCCAGAAGCTCCTGTTCACCAAGGTTTTTAACCAGGCAGGTATCTCTGCCGGCGTCGGGTATGATTTCAATCGTGTTCGTGACAGCCATTATACTTATTATTACGGCATTATCACGCACGACGACTTCGGAAATCCGATTAAAGAGGAACTTCACGGACGTCTTACGCTCAATGCCTATGATGAAAACAGGTACTACACGAATTTGAATACACTCCTTTCCCTCGGAAAAAACCGGAAATTGCTCTTTGCGACCGATCTCCTTCTCGCAACACAAAAGGGTTTTAAATATTTTGAGCAGTTTGATGAAAGCAGCAAGAGCTCGAAATACAACACAAGTCGTATCAGCTATTATGATCTGCACGATCAGGCATATTCGTATGACTATTATCTGGGTGTCATTTACTGGCGCCATCTGAGATCACGCAGGAACCGTAAATTCTCACTGGCATATAACCTGTCATGGAACCACAGCCATCAGCATTCAGAGCCGGACTATCTTGCTGGCATCAGGCCGTACTTTGAGGGAGTCTCTCCCGATCTGGGTACGACTATTCAATACACCGGTGTGGATAATTACCAGAATACAATCATGCTCGAGTTATCCGTTGCGGATCTGTTTCCCGATATGGTCACCGGGCAGCGGCCGTTGTTATGGGGTCTGCTGCACTTTCAATTTGCCCTTGACAAATTGAGCATTGCCCTTGCCGGTGAGTACAATGTTACCGATGAAACCCACATAAACCGCTGGCAACGACCGCAGGGGATTTTCTGGGGGAAGACGAAGCATACCTGTACCGATTCTCCGGTATCGCTGGTTCTTGATCATGCATTCAGATTTTTCCTGTTTAAACACCTCTATGCAAAGGTGGAATATTACTCCACAAAGAGCGTCACCTATGGTCAGGACTTTATTGCTGCGGAACTTGATCAGCGAATCGCCACTTCATTCGGCGCACAATTTGTAATCAATAACCTGTTCCTGCTCGAAATCAAACACGGCTTTTATCATGTCAATTTTGGTCTGTCACTGTATTCCGACCGCACTGATTACACCAACCGATGGCATTGGGGTAAAAGAAACGATCCTGGAATTCTTCTCAGGATTGCCATGCTGCAATAATCGTGAATATGATTATTCTTACTGCTTATCAGCATCAACCGACGTTCGTGGGCGGACACGTATCAACGATCCTGCAACGGCGTAAGGCGCTCCTTTACCATTTATCATACGGGAATCGTGCGTGACAGATTTTAAAGGAGTCGGATCCGGTAACGTTACGCAGCAGTTTAAGCGATCGGTAAACACCCGGTTCCTTATTCCTGATTTTATACACAGCGACCACACCGACTTCACCGATTTCCGACTGTCAAAATAACAATTCAGTGTCTTTGGCACGAAGTAATAATTACCGGCGCAGCGGACATTTGAACGTCCGGAACCGAAAACTATCTGTAATGCAACAACTTAATGGTCACATACCCCGCGAAGCATTATTTTTATGCAGGATATACCAAACACCTCCGGCCGGGGAAAAGGCATCCGCCGACATCTCGGGAGAGAGTATTTCGAAGGTGTTGGGTAGGATTAAAAATAGTACAAGCAACTCAAAAGGATTGTGTCAAATGAAAAAAATGAAAGCGCTGGTAAAGAAAAACCCTTCTCCAGGTCTGGACCTTGATGAGGTTGCGATTCCTGAGCTGGGTATTAATGATGTCCTTATACGAATTGTTAAAACCTCGATCTGCGGTACCGATGTACATATTTATGAATGGAATGAATGGGCGCAGCGAACAATTAAAACGCCCATGGTCATCGGTCATGAATTTGTCGGTATTGTTGAAGATATCGGTTCAAACGTGCATGACTTTAAAAAGGGCGATCTGGTCAGCGGCGAAGGGCATATAACCTGCGGTCATTGCCGCAATTGCCTGGCCGGACGGCGGCATCTCTGCCCCAACACCAGCGGTGTGGGAGTCAACAGGACAGGTGCTTTCGCGGAATACCTGGCTATACCCATGACCAACGTATGGTACTGCGATAAAAAAATACCGCTGGATGTCCTCTCCTGCTTCGATCCGCTCGGTAATGCCACCCATACGGCACTCTCCTTTGACGTTCTTGGCGAGGACGTGCTTATTACCGGCGCCGGCCCTATCGGTCTTATGGCTATTGCCATTGCAAAACATGCCGGCGCCAGATATGTGGTTGTCACCGATGTCAATCCCTATCGAATGAAACTGGCGGAAAAAATGGGCGCCACACTTGTACTCGACGCACGAAAAGACAGTCTTGTTGACGCCATGCAAAAACTGGGTATGAAAGAGGGCTTTGACGTCGGCATGGAGATGTCGGGCAACTGCAATGCCTTTATGGATATGCTGAAGGTAATGTGCCACGGCGGAAAAATCGCCATGCTCGGTATTATGGCGGAACAGGCCGCCATCGACTGGGACTATGTCGTCTTCAACGGCCTGACTATCAAGGGTATTTACGGACGGGAGATGTTTGAAACCTGGTACAAGATGAGCATGATGATTACCAGCGGCCTCGATATCACGCCGGTTATAACCCACCGGTTTGATTACAGGGATTTTAAAGAGGGCTTTGAGATAATGACCACCGGAAACTCCGGAAAGATCGTGCTTGATTGGGAGAATATATAGCGGAAAATTTCTCTCTCCCATGTGTACCTCTGCATTTCTGTCGTGACCGGGACACCTCTTACCACTCTATTGTCAAAGAGAATGTCTCAGCAGAAACCTCTTCTCCCGAATCTTCTTTTGACTTCAGGTAAATGATCACAGGAATTGCTGCCGCTGCGGCAACACCGATGAAGCAGGGCGCATGCAATGGATAGCCCGTGCCGCTGAATGGGGTTTGCCCGGCGGGTTCTGCTCCTATGAAGGCGGGCCTGACCACGGCGGCGGCAGCGCCGATAACATAGCCAACAGAATCACCGCTGAACGATCCGAACGTATGGCCCTTGAATGGACCTATAACCTCGATGATGCTTTTTTCAAACTGGGCGGCAATATCGCAGCCCAGTTCACGCTGACCAGTTCGTACTGCAGGTACGGCTGCTGGGGATTGACCGATGATGTCAAATTTCCCGACCGTAATTACAAATATGCGGCCGCAAAAAAACTGGCGGATTCATTGACGGCAATACAAACACCCGATAATACAATCGGCAAAAAAAACGTTCATTCTATTCTCTATCCTTACAGATAAGGATATGCACTTGTTCCTCGTCCAGAGCCTTTTCACCGTTATCACGCCTTTTTGCCTCCAGAAATGCATTCCTCGCATCATCATATTCACCGCTCTTGAGTGAAACCCGTCCCAGGAGAACATATCCGCGCGCCAGATCCGGCAGCAGTTCGGTAATTTTCTTTGAGGCCATTGCCGCAAGCTCTATATTCTCCCGATCCGGTAGTACTGCGCACCGATTTAACAGTTCCTCGCGATCCCAGGATATCCCGCGGCAGTTCAGTTTTCGTGATGCGTCAAGCGACTGCGCAAGAGTGCCCTCGCTAATACGTTTGCGCAGTATCGATACATCTGCCCGGGTAATAATAAAAAACAACATCGAAACCAGCACTCCGATCATAAAGACAATAATGCCGGATGCGACCAGCAACACTCGCGGTGAAAAAGCATGCAGGAATCCGCTAAACTTCTTTATGACAGGTATATCCCCTTTCATCATGCGGGAAATAAAATGAGGCCTCTTATCCTGTGCAACCGGTGCAGGACCGGCCTGCGTTTTTATCTGTGCGAAGGGATACCACCGGTTAAATAATCTCTTCAATAAAGAAAGAAATATTTCGAAACAATCCTGTGCCAGTTCACTCATAAACCGGCTGAACTTGCGCAGCCATAAAAATCTCTTCTGCAGCATCCGTCTGGTATGTCCGTTGAGCGTGCCGTTCTTGAATACCTTGGCGATTCGACCGGCAATACCACCCAATACCTGCCTTGAGCCGTAGGGATGATATGAAGCAAGTGACGGATCTGAGCTAAGAAACTCTATGAACTCCTGCGGCGTCTGTATCCGTTTGCTTCTGTCCGGACTCAGGCATTTGCCAATCACTGTGTCAACGGCATCAGGTATCGCGCCGCATACTTCGGACAACGGTATATGTTTTCCCCAATGGGTAAGGTTACGCTGCCTGTTTCAATAACAGTAACGACGAATAAATTAACCATGATGAAACGCTGAAAACGCAGCTATCGTCATACCCTCACTAATAACTATATCAGCATGGAATCGGATACGCAAGGTTTTTTTGACAGAATAGAATGCAGGCAATGGAGAAAATTTACCGGAAAAATTGTATATCCTCATTTTCTAAAATATTTTCCTATTCTATATTTCACCCATCGGGTTATAGAGAGAGGTGCCGTGATTACTGCATTCAGTAAATTTTTAACCGAAAGTAACTATACAGTTTTATACACCCCTTAAAAAGGATTTTATTATGTTCACCACCATGAAAACCCATCTACAGGATCAGCTGAAAGAAATTGAAGAAAGCGGCCTGTATAAGAAAGAACGAATTATCACCGGTCCGCAGCAGGCTACCATCACTATTCAGGACGGTAAAAAGGTTCTGAATATGTGTGCGAACAATTACCTCGGTCTTGCGAACCATCCCGAGGTAATTTCCGCTGCTGAAAAGAGCTATGAAAAGTGGGGGTACGGTCTTTCCTCTGTACGCTTTATCTGCGGTACGCAGCAGCAGCATCGGGAACTTGAGACGCGGATCGCTGAATTTCTCGGTACCGAGGACACTATTCTGTATACCTCCTGTTTCGATGCCAATACCGGCCTGTTCGAAACAATACTCTCTTCCGAAGATGCCGTAATCAGTGATGAATTGAATCACGCAAGCATTATTGACGGCATCCGTCTGTGTAAGGCGCAACGGTTCCGGTTCAAGGCGTCCGATATGGCTGATCTCGAATCGAAGCTGCAGGAGGCCCAATCAGCACGGTTCCGTCTTATCGCCACTGACGGTGTTTTCTCCATGGACGGCACTATCGCGAAGTTAAACGAGATATGTGATCTTGCCGAGAAATATAACGCCCTGGTCATGGTTGACGATTCCCACGCGGTTGGCTTTATTGGTAAGAACGGTAAAGGAACCCATGAATACCACAACGTTATTGATCGGGTGGATATCATTACCGGAACCCTCGGCAAGGCGCTCGGCGGTGCCAGCGGCGGTTATACCAGCGGCAGGAAAGAGATTATCGATTTTCTGCGGCAGCGCTCCCGTCCGTACCTTTTTTCCAATACCCTGGCGCCCTCTATCGTGGCAACCTCACTGAAAGTAATTGAGCTTCTGTCAACCACCTCGGAGCTTCGTGAGCAGCTTATGGACAACACTGCCCGTTTCCGTACCCGAATGACTGAAGAAGGGTTTAATATCATCCCCGGAGAGCATCCCATTGTGCCTGTCATGCTTGGTGATGCGAAACTGTCGCAGGAAGTTGCGGCGAAGATGCTTGAGTGTGGCGTCTATGTCATCGGGTTTTTCTATCCGGTGGTACCGAAGGGAAAAGCGCGGATACGTACCCAGATGTCCGCCGCCCATACCCGTGAAGATGTAGACTTTGCCGTTAACGCATTTGTGGAGGTTAAGAAGGAGCTGGGTTTTTAAACACAGGGGAACTTATCCCGCAGCAGGTCCGCCAGTTTTTCGAGTTGTTCCCGGTCAACCGCATCAAATACTTCCGGTATATTTGAATCGATATCAAGCACCGCGCAGAGATTATCTTTTTTGTCAAGTACAGGAACAACGATCTCCGATCGTGTTTCCGCGGAGCAGGCTATATGATATGGTGTCGCACGGACATCTGCAACAATCTGGGTTTTCTTCTCACGTGCGGCTCTCCCGCATACCCCTTTCTCAAAGGGTATGGTCAGACAACCGTGACTACCCTGATAGGGGCCTACCTTTAATACCGCAGGCATAGTATGGCGATAAAATCCGGTCCAGTGGAAAAAATCGAATGCGCGATGCAGTTCGCATACCACGGTGGCCATAACTGCAATTGCATCATCCTCGCCGTCAATAAGCGCAGTAATTGAACGGAGAACCTCCGAATATCGTTTTTGCTTTTCTTCAGTGGTCATAGCACGGCAGGAAATGGTATTGGTATTGAAGGAAATAATATCGGCATTAAATCAGCTTCTCTTCTACTTCTTCAATGCTGTTGCATTCCGGTAATACCTTGAGAACATTGGTGCTGTCAAGGAGCGATCGTATCTCCGATGCCATATTAATGAGATAGATACTTCCTCCCTTTGATTCAAGTTTCCTATGAAGATTGGTCAGTATTCCGATACCGATACTGGTAATAAGCTCTACCTGCTGGAAATCAAACACCACGTGGATATGGCCGGCTTCCAGAATTTTATTTACATCGTCGCGTAGCGGCTGCACGGTATTTACATTAAATTCTCTCGGCAGTCTGATATATGAATAAAAGCCACGCTCTTCGACACTGAGTCCGCTGTCAAGAACAACATCAGCATCCTCAATAGAAGCGTAAATCTCAAACACCCGCTCCGCTTTAAATGTACCAAATGTTTTTGACGCTGCCGGTGAGAGAGCTGCAAAGCAGACCTTCCCTCCTTTGGTAATCAAGTCTTTATGAAGGGTGGCAAGCAGGCCAATTGCACTACTGTCAACAAAGGTTGTTTTCTTTAAATCAAACAGAAGGACATTTTTCCCCATCTTTCTCACACATTCAATAGCCTTCTGTATCGATTTGACATTGGAAATATCAAATTTTCCCCCAATATGAAAAATGTGATACTGCGAACGCTCTTCTTCGGTGAGGGTATATGACATGATAAAACACTACTCCTTTTAATGTACTAACTGAAATCTGTTTCTTCCGGGGCGACCCTATCTCCGGTAACACAAAATAAGGCTTTTTGCTCCAGGGAGAAAGATAATTAATTGAACCACACTTTTCATAATATTGCAATATTTTTTATTTAAAAAATTTTTTTAAAAAAATGGAACAATGTTCTATAAGTGTTGTCTAACTAGTGTCCGTCCGAAAATCGGGCAAAACTGTCATTAACGCATGCTTTCAGCGGGAATTTATTCTATAGAACAGACTGAAAGCCGGATTATTCGCTTCGCGCACCAAGTCTTCACTACCGATCACTGAACCCGGCCTATAAGCCTGCCGGAATGACGTCAGAAAAGCAGCTTTCGGACAGACACTAAACAGCTGATAGTTACACAGCGCTCCTATTTCATTTTCCGGGAGGTTTTTATGCGACATCTGCCTTTTTTAATCATTCTGCTTTATTTCGCCGGGTATGCACATTTTCCGCAGGATATGTATGTCATGCCGGTACAAAAAGATGTAAAAATCCATGGCAACAGATTCAGAAAATTGAATGAAGAGGCTCTATTTCAAGTGACACTGAACTGCCGCCTGAAAGTCCTCGTTATAAAAGAAAATTTATATAAAATCAAGGATAACCAGGGAAGGGTTGGCTGGGTTGAAAAACAATTCGTTGCACCAATCACAAAATCGTCAATAGATATTTATACACCGGCGGAAGTTTATGGTTACCATGATATCCGTTCCTTTTTCAGTATATTCGGTATTCCCGATCAGGAAGAGGTCAGGATAAAACTTGATCGATCTTTTAAGGAGAATCTTAAAGAGCATGTTGACAGGGAGACGGTGGAGCGAATTGTGAAATATTAAATGAAACTATGCATTTAAAAGCTGACTGCGACGTGAAAGCACATACTCCATAACCTTTTTTTTGGCGCGATCATCGAGAATATAGGCGGAAATAATACTCTTACCGTAATCCTCATGCTTCCCCATAGTCTCAAACGCTATTCGATAGGCATGATAAAGGGCTATTAATTTTTTAGGAGAGTAATTGGTGTAATGCCTGAACATTCTCTGAAACTTTCTCGGCGTAGACCCCAGCATAATAGACCAGTCTTCAACGGTAAGCGGGTTTCGTGCAAATAACACATTTAAAGCTTTCAGCACCATTCCTTCGGGCATACGATTCGGCATAAGTTTTTTACGAATAGTGTGGAGTTGCAGTAAGGGAAAGAGTTTTATAAAGCTCTTTATCGGGCAGATAATAATGCACTTTTTTCTAACGTTATATATACCGGAATCATCCTGTATTCCATTTCTAATTGTAATGTAATCATTTGTTTCGGCAATCATATTATGAAGACGCATATAGTCGTCCGAAATGGAATCGGCAAGCATGATAATAGGCGCCCATAGCGGAAGGTGCTTTATTGTTATAAAAAACTCTTCAGCAAAAGTACACCTGCTGTCAAATATCAAGCAATGCCATGTTGGAATCTGCCTGAAATACAGCCTCATTGCATCAGGAGAGCGTGCTTTTAGAAAATTAAACAACGGATATCGTCCAACCAGAGAATTTATTGTGCAGATGGTCCCCGATGAATCAGAACACAACATAACATGCAGAGTATCACACAGGCACTCAACGAGAATTTTCTCAAGCCTGTTTTTCATCGGCAAATTCTCTCCATGATATGAATATGTTGTTTCAATATATACCAATGTAATTAATTATGCTTTATAAAGTCAAAAGTTTTTTATCTATACAGAAATAAATAACTTATTAAGATACTTTTTTCTGAATACCCATATAAAATCTATATAAAAAAAATACGGTTATAGGATTTTTCTTACCTGTAACCGTATCACAATGCTCTGGTTTAATGTCGGATATTATCCGTATATCTATAAATTAAGCTGCCTTTAATCGGCGATCTTCACCAAGGGTCACCGATGCTACCGTGGAAATGCCTGATTCCTGCTGGGTAACACCGTACAATAAATCCGCCGCTTCCATGGTATGTTTATTGTGCGTAATAATGATAAACTGTGTTCTCTGTGCGAATTTTTTAAGTACCCGTATAAAGCGATCAATATTTGCATCATCCAGGGGAGCATCAAGCTCATCCAGAATACAGTAGGCCGAAGGTTTGACCAGATAGAGTGCGAACAGAAGAGAAATTGCAGTAAGTGCTCGCTCTCCGCCTGACAGCAGGGTAACCCCGCGCATTTTTTTACCGGCAGGTCTGGCATTTATCTTTATTTCTGCATATAACGGATCAGCATCTTCTTCCAGTGATAGAGAAGCTTCACCGCCTTCAAACAACGTGGTAAACATCTCTCTGAAATTATTCTGTACCCGCTCAAATGTCTCAATGAACTGTATACGCGCCTCCCGATTGAGCTTTCTGATTGCCTTTTCAAGATCATCCACCGCTTTCTGCAAATCGTCCCGCTGCATCACCATCTCTTTTAACTCGGTGCTTTCCTGTTCATACTCACCAATGGCACCCATATTGACTTCGCCGACACGACGAAGCCGCTCTTTCAGGACATGAATGTTCTCCGCAACTTCAGCGTCTTCCATGTCTATTTCAGGTATATCGTCAGGTGGTGATGCAAGGTCTATCTCATAGGCATTATATATCTTTTCCCGGATTGCGCGCTTCTGCTCGTCATCACGGGTCTGTTCAACCTCAAGCGTATGCCGCCGTTCGGCTATCGCCTCCAACTCTTTCTGATACACCTTATTTTCACGACGCTGCTCTTCAATTGTATTCAGTAAAGCATTAAAATCTTCACGGACATTCTCGAGCACCTTCTGAAGTTCTTCCCGCCGGCTTGTCTGACGCTCTATACTCTCTTTCAATACGACAAGTTTTTCCTCAAGGTCTTTAATCTCACTCAGCGCGCTGTTCTTATCTTCTATTTTTTTCTGCCTGCTGTCACCCAGTTTCAGAATATCCTGTTTTAAATGCTCAACACTGTTTTTATCCTGCTCAACCCGGCTTGCAAGCCCCTGCTCTGAGAGCTGAATATTCTTGAGGTGCTCCGACAGCCGCGTCCGTTCCGCATCCATCTCTTCAAGACGATTCTTTACCTCCCCAATCTGCTCTTCAAGCTGCTGCCGCTTTACAACGATTTCCTCACACCCGACCTCATGCTCCTTAATCAACCATCTGAACTCATCAATGCTGTTTCTGTTCTTCTCCAGCCCAGGAACGATACTCTGAGCACGCTCCCTGAGATTCTCAATTTCAGCTTCATAATGCTTTATATTTGTTTCCTGCTCCTGCTGCCGCTGTCTGCCGGTATTCAGCTTTTCATCAATCTCAATAAGTGCCCGTTTCGCTTCATCACGGGTAATAATACATATTTCCTTATCGTGAATAACGGTATTTAACTCATTCTGCAACCGATCATATTCTTCCTTTAACTGCTCAATTTCCTGTTTCCTTTGCAGAATACCAACCTGTTCCGTTTTTTTGGTACCGGCAACAACGGAGCCATTCGCATAACACACCGCACCATCATGAGATACAATGGTTGTACCTGCTTCTACCTGCGGCTGCAGCTGCAGAGCAACAGAATCGTTATCACAGATAAGTACCCGGTTAAACAGATAATCGGCAAGAATGTTGCATTCCTCTTCGGTAGTAATCTGTACCCGCAGGGGCAGTGAGTTATTAACCACAAATGAAGGGGCATTATGTCTTACTGCCTGCAGCCGTTCCAGAGAAACCATCCTCGCTACACCAAGTTTTTCAGTATTCAGATATTCCATTGCAGCCGTTAAATCAGCGTCTGTCTTAAATACAACCGTCTGTATAACCGAACCCAGCGCCCGCTCAACCACAGGGACCATCTCGGCATTTTCAACTTCAATAAGATCGGCCACAATACCCATAGTGCCGGGAAGATTTTTCTCGAGGAGCGATTTTACCCCATCGCCATATCCCTCAAAAGCAGCATCAAGCCCTTCAAGGAAACGCAATTTGGCCTTTCCCGAATCTATCCTCGACTCAATAGACTTCTCTCTTTCAACGTATGCATGATAATGCTCATCCTCTTCTTCAATACGATTCCAGAGTTTTTCACGGGCTCTCATATGATTTTTAAAGGATTCATTAACCTCGGCCAATTGCTGTCTGCAATTTTCAAGAACCATACGGGACTCTTCAAGATGATCCTCAAGTTTCTTTAACTCACTCTCATCACGCTCACACCGTTCAATACAGTTGCTTAAATTTGTTTTAACGGTGCTGAGCTCTCGCTGCTTCTCGCCGATCATACGCACACAATTGAGCTGCTGAACAGCCAGTTCGTCCCTGTACTGTCTCTGCTCCTGCATCCTGGCGTCAAAAGCGCTCAGCGCATCACGGGCCTCAGTAACCTTACCGGCCATCTCCTCCAACTGCGTCTCACGGCTGATAATACTCTTCTCGATATTTGACAGGATATCCTTTTTCTCATTGTTCTGTGAATCAAATGACTCAAGCTCATTTTCAAAACGGGTTACATTCTGCTTGAGAATGGAAACACTCTGTTGAGAAACCGATACCTCCCGCTCCAGTGCATTGATCCGCTCCGAAGCATCCGAGACATTTCTACCGGCAATCTGAACCTCATTCTCCTTCTCGACCTTGGAAAGCTCCATCTTTTCAATTCTTGTTTCACCCGCGGCGACTTTAGCTTTCAGTGTCGCAATTTCGCTGTCCATTTCGGCGAGCATCCGCCGGATCTCCTTTAACTTCTCTTCCAGCATGGTATAGCGTCGATTTTCAAAACCGACCTCCAATGCCTGCAAGTCGTCGTGGTACTGTTTATAACGCTTCGCCTTTTCAACCTGGCGTCCCAGCATCCGTACATAACGCTCCTTTTCCTGTACCCGGTCATTTATCCGGAGAAGATCCTGCCGTGTACGATCAAGCTTGCGCTGACTCTCTTTTATTCGCTGTTTATACTTCCCGATTCCGGCAGCTTCTTCAAAAAGAATACGCCGCTCCTCCGCTTTGTCGCTCAGAATCCGGTTTATCATGCTGTTTTCTATAGTGGTATAGGCATTACTTCCGACACCGGTATCGAGAAACAGGTTATGAATATCCCTCAGCCGGCAGGCTGTTCTGTTTATAAGGTAGTCACTGTCACCGCTTCTGAAAATACGGCGGGTGATAGCGACTTCATTATATTCCACCGGAAGAATACCTCTGGTATTCGAAATTGTGAGAGTGACTTCAGCCATATTCAACGGCTGTCGTTTTTCAGACCCGGAGAAAATCACATCCTGCATATGGGCACTGCGCAGTACCGAGGTCTTCTGCTCACCGAACACCCATCTGATAGCATCAACCACATTGGTTTTTCCACACCCGTTGGGCCCGACAACTGCAGTCATACCTTCACTGAAACAAAGCTCCGTTTTATCGGCAAATGACTTGAATCCAAATATTGAAAGCTTCCGTAAAATCATAGATTTATAGTATCCATAGGAAATTAGTAAAAAATACCACCTATTGGCGTAATTATGCCTTCAAGATACTACATATTGCGGTAAGTGTCAAGAAAAAGCATGGCCTTAAAATTCTTTTTTTTTCCTTGACATACCATGCATAGTAATGCATAATACCACATCTTGTATACCCTACTTAGCAGGAATAGGGCAAAAAACGCAAAAGATTATTGTCTGCACATGAGAGATAGAACTCGGGGAGGCAGTGGTTAATGAACGAATAGTAATTTTTGGGGGCCATTTGCCTATAAAATTCTCTTAAAGACAAAATGCTACTGCAAATAACGCTCGCTCTTTTCATAAATCTTTGACAGTTCTCCTGAGGTACCAGCAATGATTTGATTAATCGAGCTACAGTATTATCGACAAATACTCAATTTCTTTCTTGCATTATCAAAAAAGAAAAAAGATTGAAGTGCTTAAAAATTAAGAGTTCCTGCAAATGTCACCCTGTAACCGACGTATTATGTATATTCTCGATGAATACATTGAATACATTATTGCTCCACTGAAAGTGAAAAACAACATTGTTGTTATAAGCAATAAATAAGCTACACGAACTTACTCTTGGTAAGGACCGGAGGCATCTATGAAAACAGTCAGATTCCTGTTATCCGTTTGTCTATTCGGTACACTACTGTTACATGCCCGGGAATGGTCTTTTGCGGTTATTTCCGACTCGCGGGACGATCGTGCCACCTATAACAATGCGCTTCGGGAAATACGGGACATGCGGGTGAATCCCGACAGTACATTTACACCGGCGGAATTTATCATTCTGGGAGGAGATTTCGATCCGGTAAAGGAAACCTACAAGGATTATAAAGAGGTTTTTGCCGAAACCGGCTCAATGAAAGCTTTCTTTCCGGTAAAGGGTAACCATGATGTCAAAAAAAGGGATGTTTCATTCATTACCGACCATATACTTCCTGAACTGGACAGCATTACCGTTCAAAACGAGGACTGTGTTAATTATTACATAGACTGGAACAATGTCAGAATTATCGTTGTGGATCAGTATTCTGATTTCGGGAGTGAGGGGTGCATCAACAGCGCAGGGAAAGAGTGGGTTGAAAAATGTATTCAGTCGGCGGGTCACAAGGATCATGTCTTTATCTGTTACCATGAACCGGCATTCCCGAGAAAACAGCATACCGGCGATTCATTCAATGCCTGTCCGGATGACCGGGACGCGTTCTGGAATATGCTTTTAAAATACAGAAGCAAGGTAAAAGCGGTATTCAACGGTCATATCCATTATTATTATCGCATACGGGTAGCGGATCCCACCGCAAAAGAGGCGCAGGATCTGAGCGCCTGCCCTGATCATAAAGACGGTATCTATCAAATCAACAGCGGCGCCTGCGGCCAGGGAACACGCAATACTATTGTCAAGGTGCAGATTGACGGCGAGCGTATTTCCGTTTTCGTTCTTGACGCTGAAGAGGGCAAGAATAAACCGTTTTCGGTCATAGACAAATGGGATATTTCAGAAGCTCACGAATAGTCGTCTCAATGGTTTTCTCTCAATTAATAAAAAGGGAGAATAATAGTTGACAGGATGGTTACTCCCGGTGAACCTGTCTTTCTAAATAATTATGTCATTGGCGCCTGTCTGGTCAGCATTAAAAGCACTAACATTATTTGTACAACCTGAATTTTGCACTGATTATCTTATTGTAAATGTTCCTTTTCCATTTTCAGATTTTCATGCAAAATATTTTTTGCACGATATTCTATCCTGCTTTTTTATAATATTTTGCTTTGGTATTTGACTTTCGTTTTTCTCGACGTCTCCTGCCAGGATATTCAGGAAAATCAATTATTTCAGCAGACCGTGTGTCGTGAACCGAATATCTAATCTTTGTTTCCTCACTGCGGGTTACGATTTTCGCTGGGATATACAACATCTTAAGCCGGGAAATACGTATCGTTGCGTCCAAAATATCGCTATGATAGTTCTCCGCCGGCTTTTCTCCTTCAGTTTCTGCCTCATAGCGGTGTCCATCCACCAGCTTCATCCATCGCCATAAGTTATATGCAAGCATGACAATCTGAAAAAACGCATGATTGCTTTGGAATTTTCTGAGGGAACAGCAGGAATACCTTCATGCTGTGCTTCTTTTATAGAATTATCTACATCAGCCCGTTTATCATAATTTGGTATAACATTGCGAGGCCGTGTCTTAAGGTTAGTAACGAATATTCGGTACACATAATTAGTGCCTGTCCGAAAACCGGTTAAATTTAATTAAAAGGCTCACAGGTTCGAACTGATTCTTGGAAAGGTTATGCTGCTGTGAAAAATAATGGATATACTCATAAGAAAGTTAATATATCCCAAAGTGGTGATCCTGCGCATGTTAGTATGCCAGGTGTGCATAGGATCGCTTCACTTTTAAAACGTTGGTTGCTTGGTACACATCAAGGTTCAGTAAGTTCAAAGCACTTGGATTATTTTTTAGATGAATACACATTTAGATTTAATAGACGGAAATCAAAGTCACGGGGAATGTTATTTTATCGTTTGCTACAACAAGCAGTCAGAATTCAGGCTGTGACATACTGAGAACTTGCAGATGGCTAATTTTTTTTTAAAAAAACAGGGGTATTTAAGAGCATACTCCCTATAATTAAATTAAGAAACCTCTCTCATACTCACAACATACTCGCCTTTATTTAATACCCATGGAACTGCAAAACCTCTTATTTTCATGTATTAAAGAATTACACCTTATCTCTTAAATTTCAATAACTTTGTGTCTTGTCTTTGTGGCTATGAATAATTCGGGCTAATTAATTGGGACATTTTTTTGAGCGTTTTATTTGGAGACGGGTGTTAATAAAATACGGGATTATCCTTGATTGCGCTTATCGTGTCAGATGCTTTTAAGGATTCAATAGTATTTATAAATTTGTGTCTTGTATCTCTACTATTTATAACAAATTACGCTTTTTATAGAAAAAAACGACATTATTGTCGCAAAATATTTACATAATATATGTTATATTCTATAGTTGCTATGTTACCTGGGAAAATGGGAAGGGAGTCCGTAATATTTTCCTGCCTTTTACACTGTGTCGTGGGGAGAAATTTCATATTTCCGTTATTTGGGGGGAGTTTTTATTAAAACTCCTTTTTTGTCAGTATGACTGGTATGAAATCTGATTTGCGTTAAAAGTTGTCTCTTAAAGTATCTTCGAGGAGATAGGAATGATCCGTTTCAGCTCTCTGGTTTTTTTTCTGTTTGTAATCTGTTCTCACGTGTCTGGTGTTGAGGTAACCACTTATAATTCCTCTATCAATCTTGCCGAGGCCATGAAACAGACCCTGTGTCCAACAACACCCTCCGGTATAACCAATTTTACTGCGAATTATACTACCATCGCCGGTGAGAGTATGGCCGGTACCTATAAAAAATTACCTCTTATAGATGGGGTGCAGTTGGAAGACGGGGTCGTATTGACCAGCGGGAAAGCAATTGATTGTGTCGGGCCCAATGATCACGGCAGTAAAACAACAAGTTTCGGTTATCCGGCAGATAATGATCTGCAGAGTTTAGTGGGGACAATGGTCTTTGATCCATCGGTAATGGTACTGAACTTTGAATCTGATCAGACGATAACAGGTATAACCTTTGATTTCATTTTCGGGTCGGAAGAGTGGAAAGAGTATGTGGGAAGTCAATTTAATGATATTTTTGTCTGTCTGCTGGATGGGAGAAATATCTGTCTTGATTCCGATACCAACCTGATTGGCATTAACAGTCCGGAATTCAAGGTCGATAATCTTGACGATCACCTTGACATGCAGTATGACGGCTTCACTGTTCCGTTACGAACTTCGACCACTCTCAGCCCCGGTCAGCACACCCTGAAATTTGCCGTAGCCGATGTTTCAGATGCGCTGCTTGATGCCGGTGTATTTCTCTCTAATTTTTCATTTACCTTTTCCGGTAAAGAGGGTACCTATCCCATTGACAGCCTGCATGATTCCATTCCGCGCCTTATTGCCCACCCGAGCCCGACTGAAGAAAGACGGCCGACCCTTTACTGGCATCCGCTACAGATGCCGCAGGCTGTTTACACGATCCAGATTGACACAACCGGCACGTTCCTCTCCCCGATAGTAAGCCTCCCGGTGGCTGATACGGTATATACACCGGCTGTGGATCTGCCGATCGATACCATTTACTGGCGGGTGAAGGAATCCGGCGGCCGCTGGTCACCGCACAGTGTCTTTGAGATTATTCCTGATATGAATTTAGTACCGAAGATTATTCCGTATGTTCCCAAGGTTACCCAGAACGTTACCCCGACTCTCAGCTGGCACAGTGTGTCCGGTGCAGCATTATATATTCTTTCGATAGATGATGACTATAATTTTTCGTCGCCGATTACCACCACTCCCCTTTCCGACACGACCTATACACCGGTGATAGCACTGCCCTATGGCCCGATATACTGGCATGTAAAATCAGATCTTGTCGACTACTGGTCTGAGCCAGATAAGATTTGGATTGTACCCGATACGATACCTTTTATTATCAGGTATAACGGCAACACTACCAGTAACGCGCGTCCTGAATTTAAATGGCACCCGGTTACCGGCGCGACATCATACAAGATTCTGGTGTCTGATACCAACCTTTTCTTAAATCCGATTATACTTCCTGTAGCGGATACGGTTTGTGTTCTGCCTGCAGCCCTTGCAGCCGGGGTGTGGTATTGGCAGGTTAGCAGCAGCAGGAACCTTGCACTGTTTTGTCCTTATGACAGTCTGGTTATCGATCCTTCAGAAGTTGTACCGTCTGTTTCAGAAAGTAAAAAGGGAGTGCAAATCATACAGGGGGTAAATGGGTGCAGGATAATTTTTCACAGCGCATTGGGAAATGGAATATGGGTTCGGATTTTCTCGTTGCAGGGGAAGGTAATTGCAGAGTTGTCAATCCGCACGAATAGCTTCATGTGGGATTACACTGATAAGAACGGATTGTCCGTTCCCGCCGGGATGTATATCATGCATATAATAAACGGGAAAGAGGAGCTGTTTCGGAAGGTACAGGTTATTCGGTAAGATTTACAGGCAGGTAGTCTTATGAATTCATTACTACAAAAAAATAGAATGGTAAGGATATTCATATCATTTTGCTGTGTATTGGTGATCTGCCAGGCACATGGTTTTACCGCACAAACCGGTAAAAGCGATCGCTCGCCAGGTTCAATTGTTTTCATCCTTGATGTTTCAATCTCAAATCATCAGACCGATAATAATGGAAAAAGGTTTGAGATCCTTAAAGGTATTGTAGACTCCCTTTACAGGATGGATTCTGAAATAATGATAGGGCTGGTTTTTTTTGCCGGTAATTTATGGTTTTATCCTCCTGATGACTCTCTTTTTGTAGATTTCCCCGACCATCCGGGAGGGTTTGTCCCCCTGTTACAAACCAGTGATGAGTATTCCGGGATTTATACACTTACCGATAATTTGGGGAATATAATCAGCCAGACACCCTATACGAAAAAAGGGATAGATGTTTTAAAAATGTATCTTGATACAACCAGAAGATCCTCGACTTGGGGTGTTGAGCCCAAATACCGCCCCTCTTCCTCGATTAGTGCAGGTTCGAGCATAACCGAGGCTTTTGATGCCGCAAAATACGCGCTCCTGAATTCTCCTCATGATAAAGACAGACAGTTTATCGTTTTTATAACTGATGGTGGAGGCACTACCAATAATGACTATGTTCTCGGGCTGAATACCCCTGCTACATTTACTGTCTATTACAATCCCCAGAGCCCGGATGATCTTGCCGACTTACAGCTAATGACTACTAATATCAGTAGTAACGGCTTTTCTGCATCCAACCCGAAAAGCGATTTGTGGGATATGAGTGTTGGATTAGCTGCCCTGATGGATCAATTGCTAAAACTTGTTTTTAACAGTAACAAGATTCCGGCGTTAATCCCGGTTGCAAGCCCGACATTTAATAGAAGGCCGGCCATGCAGTGGCATAAACCGGCTGATGCTGTCACTGCATATACACTACAGGTTAGTACAACCAGTGATTTCTCATCACCAATAGTCAATGTGCCGGTAACTGATACATTATACACCGCTCCAATAGATTTACCACCGGGTATGATTTACTGGCGTGTCCGTGGTGACGATTCTCCCTGGTCCGGTGCGAGCTCATTTGAAATCCTCGATGACCGGGTGCCTCTTCTTATACACTATCAAAGTCCCACACTCAACCGTAAACCCACGCTCACCTGGTACAAACCATCATCACCACCCACAGCATTTTACAGCATTATGATCGCGGATAATGCACAAATGACCACCCCGTTGGTAGATGCACAGGTTGCTGATACATTCTACACCTGTACCGATGCATTACCACTGGGAACAATATACTGGAAAGTGAAATCGGATCTGGTCGCTACCTGGTCGAAAATCGGCGCCTTTGATATTCAACCGGATTCTATACCGTTCCTTTTCAGATATAACGGGCAGGAGATAACCACCCGGCGGCCTGATTTCAAATGGTACACGGTCATCGGAGCCGACTCGTATAAACTGATGATTGCCGATAATAACAGCTTTGCAAATGCAATAATACTGCCGCTGCCCGATACGGTGTATTCAATGCAGACGGATCTGGCATTTGGTAAGTGGTTCTGGAAAGTAAGCTCGAGTAAAAACCTTTCCCTGTTCAGCCAGGTGGATAGTCTGATTATCGATATTACACCGGTAAATACCCACAACAGTAAATCAGCAGAGATATATAAAATTTTCCAGTCAGTACGTTCAATTAGAATAATTTTTAATAATATGATAGGGCAATATACGAAGGCCGCTATCTATTCATTGGATGGTAGATTAATTACTGAATTTACACCAGCGAACTCCGGAAAAATCGAATTTGTATGGGACTACTCAAACAAATACGGTTCGAGAGTATCGAAAGGTGTTTATTTGGTTAGAATATTTCATGGTGACGTATGTGGGGTATACAGAGTACTTTTGTCAAGACAGTGAATGTAGAATGTTAAGGTAAGTAAGATTGAAGAATTTTATGAAAAGTAAAATTACAGTTATTAAAGTCTTTCTTTTTTTAATCTCTGCTTTTGCCCTATCATGGGCTAAAACCTCAGCTTTAGATGATATACTATCGAAAGGCAGTCGAGTTTCCGTCATGTTTGTCTTTGACAACTCGACCAGCATGTTTCTGTATCTGGCGAATAATCCTCATCCCAATCCGAACGATTCCGACGGTGTGCGGTATACTGTTGCGCGGGAGTTATTGGATTCTATTTATGCACGATCGCCCTCGTCTGAGGTCGGTATTGCTGCTTATGCAACCCATCTCTATTTTGATCCGCAGGATGATCCGCTCTTTACAGCAATTGATTCTACCGGATACAATCTGCTGGGAGGATATATTCCCCTGCTGCAACTGGACAAGGCCACAACGGTTGGCAATAATACCGGGAAGACCGGGTATGACGTGTTAAAGCAGTATCTCACTTTAAAAGATTACACCTTTGTCTATCAGAACCATGAAAATATCTATAAAAATCCGGCATATGTACCCACCGGAACCCAGCTTAATCCGTTGACCGTAGAACCTTCAGGGACAAATGTGTGGGGAGGTTTTGCTGCGGTAAAGCAGGCAATGAAAAGCAGCATTAATGAAAGGGAGTACCAGTATGCTGTTTTCTTTTCCGATGGAGAGCAGGGACATGTGGGGGATGCCGGACCAGTCGGTTTTGACTGGGATGATCTGGCATCAGTAAATGCACCAACCACCTTTGCCGCCTATCTTGATACAACCGGGATTCTATTTCAAATAGAAAACTTTATTGAATTAATTAAAGAAAACGGATATTCTATCAATAATCCAAATTCCCTGCTTATGGCCTTTCATCCGCTCCAAACCGTGCAGAAGGAACTCTATAAAAATAAAGTTATAAAACTACTGTTTAATGATATGCCGCAGGTCGCACTTATTCCCTGTCAAAGCCCGACCTATAACAGGCGTCCAACTCTTACCTGGCACACTGCAGGGGTTTCAACCTATACCATACAGATTGCACCGTCACCGGATATGTCACAGCTTATAGTCAGTGTTCCGGTAACGGATACGTTATATACTTCGCAGGTAGATTTACCTATAGACACGCTCTACTGGCGGGTGAAAGGTGACAACATGGCCTGGTCTGATATTGGCTCATTTGAAATTATTCCGCAGACCTCTATTAACACGATCAATACAGGGAATCATGCAAATTTAGTAAACAGGAAGACACAAATTGAGATATATACTTTGGATGGTAGGTGTATCGGTAGTTATGATCAGTTGAAAACAGGATTAATTAACCGGAAGATTTCTTCCGGGATATATATAGTGAAAGTGAAAACCGGGGGAAAAATATCACTTTTTAAAAAGATGATTAATCGCTGATAGCGCTGCGCCAAAATTAAGTTGCGCAGGTTTATAATAAGAGAGCATGTGTATGAAAAAAGTTGTAGTATATTTCCTTTTTTTATTGTCTTACGTTTATGCTTCAGAAGAATTCATACATTATCACAATATGGATTTAATATATTCATTGGCAATTGATAGTGATACTGTCTGGACAGGCACCTCTGGCGGAATAATTAAAAGGAATTTACAGGGCGAGATTCTTGAAACATATCTCAAGGAAGACGGCTTTTATGGCGCCGGCACAACAGTTATTGCTGTTGATAAAAATGGCTATAAATGGTTTAATTCTTACACTGGTATACACAAGTTTGACGGCAGTACCTGGGAAAAATTTGACACATCGGATGGTTTACTGGGAAAGAGTTCAAGTGGAATTGCATCGGACTCGAAAGGCAATGTCTGGGTAGCAATCTGGGGAAAGGGTGTAAACAGATTTGATGGAACGAAATGGGAAGCATTTACTGAAGATGATGGCTTAATCACAAATGAAATCTATTGTCTGACAATTGATACTTCAGATAATGTCTGGATTGGAACAAATGATGGAATAAGTATGTTTGATGGCACAAACTGGACATCATATACTGTTGCCGACAGCTTACCTGATGACTGGATTAATGCAATTACTGTCGATGACAGTAATAATATCTGGGCAGGCACCGGTGATGGAGTATGCAAATTTAACGGGACAACATGGGAAACATTAAATTCAGTCGATATCAGTTGTATCACCATTGATAAAAATGGTACTGTCTGGGCCGGGACTCATTATTATCTGCTTCGGTATGATGGAGACGAATGGGAAAGAATCACCACAGAAGACGGCCTTGCAGATAATTATATAACAGAACTGGCTGTTGATTATAATAATAATCTCTGGGTGGGAACTGTATATCGATTGTGTATGTTTGACGGTACTAACTGGCATATTTTCCGAGACACGAATTCTCTGGTAGATATGACAGTTAATTCAGTTGCTGTGGATAAAAACAACAACAAGTGGTTCGGTACAAGAAGGGGATTAAGTTTGTTTGATGGAATTTCATGGAAAACATATGATTCCACGAATGGCCTACCCGGTAACGAGATTTATAAGCTGCATACAGACAATGAAGGTGACCTCTGGTGTATTGTCCGGGATGCCGGTATCTGCAAGCACGACGGGACATCATGGACCACAATCGACTCCCTGGCAGGATTCCACACAAAAGAAATTACTTCAATGACATCAGACAAGTACGGCAATATGTGGTTTGGTATAGCCGGTGTCGGGGTATTTAAATATGACGGTTCTACCTGTGAAATGTTTGATACATCCAGCGGGTTGCCGGATGGAAATGTCGGCAAAATTGCTGTCGATAACGATGGCAACCTGTGGGCCAATATGTACTATAATGGCGTGGCTGAATTCGATGGGGTAGCATGGACAATGTATGATTCGTCAGACGGGCTTTACCCGGACCGGGTGTCTCATATAGCTGTTGATTCTTATGGTAATGTATGGGCCGGTTCCGTCTATTGGGGAGTAAGTAAATATGATGGAACCGCCTGGAAGTCATTAGTATCAGGATTGACAATCCGGGTTGAAGATATGGTTGCGGATAGAAAAGGAAATGTCTGGTTTTGTATGGAAAAGGGGTGTATTCTTAAATACAGCAATAATGGTAAGAAAACGATTAAATTATCCGACGGTCCGTATAAACTTAATACTGTTGTATATTCCGCTGCCTATGATAACGATGATACCATGTGGTTTGGAACAGGTGATGGGGTTATTGTTCTCATTGATACAAGTACCAATAGTATAAACCAGTTGCCGATTACCGGTATTTCTGAAAAGAGAGTATTTATTTCCGGCCAAAACCTGGTTATTAAACATAATCAGTTTAGCAACCCAAATACATCTATTTTTCTGTATACCCTGTCTGGAAGATGCGTTAAGAAGAAAGTCCTGTCCAATTGCCCTGCTGATAAAGACATCCTGATGAATATCAACGATCTGGCAAATAATATCTATATCTGTAAAGTTAAAAATGGGAAGGGAACGGTTTTTTCTGAGAAGTTTCTTGTTTGCCAATAAAAGAGATTTTTATCTTTTAACTAGTTTCTTCAATCTTCCGTGCTCCCTCCAGATCTCATGCAACTTAACTATGACGATACCGCTAATTGGGAGGTATCCCGATTTTACATCGTGAGCGAGCGTCCCAAAACTTAAATATTTTCTTATTTTTTAAATTATTGCTATAATAGAATTAACCAACAATTATTCGAAAAATGTTTTATCTTATACAGTATCGAGGTATATACAATAATAATTGTATAGCACTAAGGTGGGGACCTGTGAAAATCTGCGTAACGTGTTCCATTTCGGGCAATTACGGGATTTTTGCAGATTATTACTTTTTCATTACCGGTTTTTCAGGAAGGGTTGTTCTAATGAAAGTAAAATCCCCCCTTATTGTATGTATTGTCTGTTTTCCGATGAAGTTACCTACCAACTCGCTGAAAAACGAGCTGAAATTCATGTTTCCAATTCCATAGCTGAATTTCCCGGATCACCTCTTTTCGGACTGCTCGGTGAGCCAAATTTACCTGTCGATAATATAACCCTGCTTCTTCCTCCGGATGCGGATCTGAGTACCGTTTCGGTTTCAATTAAACACAGCAGGTTCGTTGATATTCAGGGGAAATTTGACATAAATCCCAGATACCCGTTGAGAACTACTGATGGCGATATTGAGACTGATGTGAGAAAACGGATTGTTAATGACTGTGATATTGAGATCTATTCATCAAACAGCTTTTTTCCGAAAAATTGTATCAGAAGTGTTCAGGTCGGTCAGCTTGAAATTATAAGCTGTTAAATATTATTGTGCAACGGTATAAGTTTAATCCGGTTCTTGGAAAGTTAAAGCATCTTGCATCAGGCGACCTCATCGTATCATTTAGCAAGGAAGTTAACCGTCCTGATTTCAGTTATGGGATACCTGCCACGTTTGCGGCAACCGTTGCAGATATCACTGATAATTATCGTGAAGTTGCCGGTGCATATGCTGCTTTGAGAACAGTACAAAAATCTACCTATTTAATAATAACAACGTCATCGTTACAGAGCTCCCTGTCCTCACTATCGAAATTTAAAAATATTAAAGCGAATCAGGGATTCAATGTAGAAACCATTACTGAGTCAACCTGGGGGGGGGGAGGGGGGTGGCGCCGGTGATGCTGCCATGAATAAAATCCGCGACTGGCTCCAGAATAATTATCAGTCTAAAAGTATAGAATATGTTTTTATTATCGGCGATCCCAATACGTCAAGCCAGACCCCAATGGCACACGGACCGACCGCTTCAGATACCCGGCCGCTGGTCGATTATTGTTACGCTGATTTGAGTACCAGGGTGTGGAAGGCCGATGGCAGGACCTACGCTGAATATGGCGAAACCCGGAACAATCGATATTATTGATATGCGTGGTAAACGGATTGCCAGACTAAATATATCAGGTACCGGTTTTGTTAAATGGAACTATACTTCCAAAAATGTTGCAAAGGGAATTTATTTCGCGAGATTTTATTATAAAGATGCTTTGTCTGCAGGATTAAAGTTTTACCTAAAATAAAAAGCATAAAGAGTTCAAATCCTTTTTTAAAATGAAAGATAAAACACCAGTGACAGAGATTAACCAATTGTTCGAAGCTTCAAAATCCAGATAAGCAGGTACCAACTGTTAAAAATCGCACCGTTATGTCATTTTAACGAAAATAGTGTTCGGTGAATGGGAATGAATAAACCAACGAGTAAAATGAGTGGAAAGGTACTCTTTTATAAATAAATACACTTTTTCACTCCATTTTTATAGTTATGTATTCAGATTTCCACCAAGTTCATCAATATCTGCAATATCTTTGGGGCGTCCGGACTCTCGTTTATTTTTTAATAAATGTTCAAAAGAAATAAAATTAACAGGTACTGTGCCATAATGTCCGGAATTTCGATTTTCCCAAACTTCATTAAATGATAAACCACTTATTGAATTAATCATTTCTATTTTAACAGGCGGGAGCCCCATTCTTAGTATACTGCCAGGGTCCTTGAACTCAAGCAATTGCTCAGAAGTTGTTGAAATGCCGAATGATAGAAGTGCCTTTTGAATGCGAAGTATATTTTTCTCTGAATTCCTAAAAAAAAGATCTATATCCTGAGTAGCTCGTACATACCCATGAAAAGCCACGGCATAGCCACCAACTATAACATATTCAACCATTTCATCGTTTAGTAATTGTAAGAACTCTTCGAAGTCTTTGTGGATATTCATGATGAGTAACTTTCGCTATTTCCTGTCTTAAATCTTCAACCATTGAAATTCGTTCATCCCCGGAAAGATGTCGGGTTGAATCAATGGCCTTTTCTGTATTATTTAATTTTGTAACTGTTAAAATTCTCTCAACTTTCATAATTTCACCTTTATCATTAATATACGATTATTTCAGGAATTTGTGTTTATTTAACCTTGGTAATTCTTTGGGATTGCATAGTCAGATTATCTGGAATCGGTCATCTGTAATATGGAATATTTATAATACAGTTATTTAATTAAATTGCATAAACCACAACCTCAGGTAGTGGTCCAATAAAAAGGCTCAGCCGTTACAGCAATTATAGAAAAA
>CAZIYW010000012.1:0-65824 GCA_964543525.1 uncultured Fibrobacterota bacterium
CTTGCTGCCATTCAAATGGCATTAGAAAATTAGTCTCAAAGGGGTGAGTAGTTACTATTTACTTATATTAAGTAATTTAATTACTTAAACATTTCGCCGTATTAGAAATTCATACTTTCAAGTATTGTATAATCATGTAATGTATTACTTGAGATTTTGTTACAATAGACAGTCGTTTCAGTTGAGAAAAAGACTTTATTTCTAATGCTTCTTACCCTTATATACTTTCCACGTAGTCTTAATCAAATTCTCAACATCACTATACTTCACCTCCCACCCGAGTACCTCTTTTGCATAGGCAGCAGAGGCGAGTACTACTGCGGTATCTCCGTCACGACGACCAACAACTTCAGCGGGTATAGGCTTACCGGTAATCTCCCGCGCTTTTTCCAGCATCTCCTTTACCGTTACCCCGTGCTCACTGCCGAGATTAACCGTCAGGCTGGTATCATTTTTTGTAATATATTCAAGGGCTTTCACATGGGCGTCGGCAAGATCGGTGACATGGATATAGTCCCGCAGGCCGGTGCCGTCACGGGTGTCATAATCGTCACCGAATATCAGCAGCTTTTCACGCATACCGCAGGCAGCTTCCATGACGACGGGCAGAAGGTTTTCCGGATTCCGCTCCAATCCGCGTACCCGCCCCTGCGTATCATATCCGGCAGCATTAAAATAGCGCAACGCTGCGAAACGTATTCCCCGCAAACGATCGTACCAGTCAAGGAGTCGCTCGATAGCAAGTTTGGTATGGCCGTAAAAATTTTCCGGTAGCGTCGGGTGTTTTTCGTCAATGGGAGTGTAGTGCGGATGACCGTATACCGATGCGGTTGACGAGAATATCACCCGTTTCAGCCCGTGTGCCGATGCGGCATTAAGGATATTAATTGTGCCGGTAATATTATTGACTGCATACTTTTCAGGCTCAACCATTGATTCGCCGGCTGCTTTAAGAGCTGCCAGATGTATCAGGCCGTCATAGCCCTGCTGCATTGTTTCTGAAAGTAACTTTTTATCAAGAATATCACCTTCAACAAACTCTTCATCATCAAAGATGTTCTCTCGGCACCCGCTGGAGAGGTTATCGTAAACAGCAACCTCATACCCTTTGTCCAGTAATTCTCGTGCAACGTGGGATCCGATATATCCGGCACCACCGACAACAAGTATCTTCATACAAGTAATCCCTTAAAATTGAAAAAGGAACCTGATGGTTCCCAATATAAAATAGATGCGATCACCCCGGTGGGTACTTTTTTTTCTTGAACCGACATACAACGGTACTTAGAATTTTTATCCTTTATTTCTCTCAGCGATCTCTGTGGTCTCCGTGGCGAATCTTACTTCTTCTTTTTCATCGCATCCAGAAGCATGGCACCAAACTCACTGGTCGGTTTTCTTACCGATCCCTTCTTGGTATCTCCGGTTTTACCGGCTGACTTTATCTCAACTTTTTCAAGGCCGCATGAAAGTGATATCCGCTGATTTTCAGTATCTATCTCTTCAATCTCAACCTCAACCGTACTACCTTTATTGATATCACCTTTTTTATTTTTCCCTATATTATCATTAACCAGCAGGCCGGTGATTTCTTCGTCAAGGTCGACAAAATAACCATACCTGGTTTTACCGGTAACAGTACCTTTCACTTTGGAGCCAATCGGATATTTATCCGCAACCGCATTCCACGGGTTATCTGCAATATCTTTCAATGAGCAGGATACGCTTCGTTTCTTTTCATCCACCGCAAGGATATTCACCTTGACTGAATCACCTGTTTTAACCACATCGGACGGATGGCGTACTTTTCTGCTCCATGACATTTCCGAGAGATGAATCAATCCTTCAATGCCCGGAAGAAGCTGTACAAAAGCGCCAAACTTTGTCAGACGGGTAATGGTACCGCTAACACTGGTGCCCACAGCCAGCTTCTCCGCAACCGTATCCCAGGGATTTTCACCCACCATGCGTATAGACAGGGATATTTTCGAATTACGCAGCGGCTCTTTCCGCTCGACACCCAGAACGATACATTCAATCTCCTGGCCCGATTGAAACGACTGTTTAAGGTTCTCCGCCCTGTCCCATGAGACCTCGGATATGTGCACCAGCCCTTCAATATCCCCGAGATTAACAAACACACCGAATCTCGAAACCTTGCTTACTGTGCCCTTAATAACCTTTTTATTCTCGGCGCATTTCTCGAGTTCATCAAATCTCCTGCTTAACTCCTTTTCAAGAAGTGGCAGGCGGCTGAGTACGATGTTCCGGCCACGACCTTCAACACGGGTTATTACAAAGGGGAGTACCTGTGACAAAAATTTATTGGGATTATCAACATGCTTCAGATCAATGTGGGAAAAAGGACAAAACGCTTTTCTTCCCATAATGGTAACATTGAAACCACCTTTATTAATACCTGTCACCTTACCGTCAATGGGTGCCTTTCTCTCCATGGCTTCAATAAGCTCTTTAGTTTTTGCTTTACGGCCGCTGAGTGTTTTACTCAGGACAATCTCATCATTCTCCGTTGACACAACAAAAGCATCAATTGTATCACCGATCTGGACAGTAACAGTACCGTTAGCATCCATCATCTCCAGCCTTCTAATCACCGCTTCATTGCGTAAACCGACATCAACAAACACAAATTCTTTGCCGATACTCTGTACCGTTCCCGAAGCCATTTCACCTGTCTGCAACTCTTTGACCGGTGCCTTCTCAGCTTCATCAATCATTGTCACCAATTGTTCTTCTGGTGTTACCTCAGTGGTTTTTTCATCAAAAAAGCTGTCATAGTTCTTGTCTTGCATATACTGCTCTCCCCGGAATTAAATTCCAATAAAACTGTATTCTCCAATGTAGAATATAAGCAGGTTGCTCGTGAGGCACTTAAAAATATCTTTTTGCCTGACAGTTGGACAACTTCATCGTGGAATTAATTTAAAATACCTACAGGGCACCATTCTTTATTCACCAGAAATACTATCAACACCATTTTCCAATGGTACACAAAATTCATTTATCCGTGAGTTGGTTTACTGCATGGTCTGCACATATGAATTATAGGCATCAATAACCGTGGATTCGAGCACCTCGTATGCTTCTTTAATAATGTAAGTCTTTAGCGGTATCTGATTCTTTTTAAAATACTCATACGCCGAGGTTACCTGATTCTGCTCGAGCATATTATAAATCTCCATAACATCTTTCATCGCTTTATCTTCAGCCTCAGCTTGTTTTCTGTCAAAAGCAGCATAGGGGTCATCATTTACGGGTGACTTCGTAACACCCGGAGAATAGGTTGCTGTTGTGTTCGCAGCAACAGCAACATCCGTCTCTGCGACCTGTTGTTGTTTCCATTGTTGCTGTACCTGTTGATAGTGCTCCTGGTGTTGCTGAGCTTGCCGTTGTTGTTGGGCTAACCGCTCCTGCTCAGCAAGCCTTTGCTGTCTCTGCTGCTCTTGATGTCGCTTTTTAGCCTGAAGAAAGGTATTATATGCGGCAGTGACATCAGATTCCATTTTTGTAAAATCCACCTCTGAGATATAATATTTGAGTGGTTTTCGCAAGTTGGTAAATTTTGAATAGGCCTGCTCTATCCGATTCTGTCTGAGAAGAGAATAGATATCGTTAACCACCAGCTTCGCTTTTTCACGATTCTTTTCTTCCTTTTGTGATGCAGCCAGCTGTGAATCCTTTGCCTGCTTCAGCGCTGTTTGAATACCGGCATATTCTTCCCGCGATGCAAATTTTTCCAACATATCCCGCTTTTTGTTGAAAAAGTCATACGCCTTGTCAAGTTGCTTGTCTTCAAGACAGGTATAGATTTTTAATATAATCTTGCGTATTTTCTCCTGATATTTTGCTCTTCTTCGCTCTTCCCTTTTTCGCTCTGCAATTTCTTCTCTATGGGTCCGTTCATATTCAAGCTGTACCAGCCGTGCCTGCTCAGCCTGATAGGCCTTGACACTGTCCATTTTGGCCTGTAATCGGGTATTTACATCGGTAAAGGAAAATCCGTTCTCACCTGATGTTGACGATAGTGCCAGCAGCTCTTCGTTGACCGTTTGGTCAACTTTGGTGGAGCGCTGATAGCCGTCTGGCAGCTCCATGATAGCTTTATTTACCATGGCTATCTTTTCATTCGCCACGCCGCTTTTTCGCAGTACATTGTCAAGATAGTCAATAGCGGCATCCGTCCGCCTTGCATGTATCAACTCCAGATTTACCACTACCAGAGAATCCTCAATTCTGGTCACCTCCCCGCCCAACGCTTGCGTTTCTCTAATAAACCGGCTGTATTTTGCATAGGGGAGATGGTTGCGTACCTCCTTTATTCTTCCCTGGAGAAATTTGATGCTTCTTCTGGCATGCGACAGATTGTTTCGTCGTATTAATACCTTGATCTCACTGAGATAGGTGTCAATATTGGCAACCATATCGTCAGCTTCCTGCTTAGCCCGAATCCGTCGCTCAAAATTTTCATACTTGGCATCGGATATCATTAAATATTTGCGATTCTTCCGTATATACTCGAATTCTTTCATTGCCTTATCATAATTAAGCGCAACAAGTGCTTTTTCAAGGGAATAGGATGTTTCTCGTGAGATATTTCTGTTACGGTCTTCAATAAGCCAGGCAAGCTCATCCGCTTTCCGCGGATTTACTTTCTGCATCCGCGCATGGATTGCTATAAGATTGACAAAGTTGGGACGCCTTTTACCGACTTCAACATTAAATTTATCGCAGAGGATATTGGTCTCCTTCTGCATTCTATACATCTTCTTAAGCATGATCTCTTCTTCTTCGAGATAGATCTGATGCTCAAGCTCTCCGACACGCCAGAACACATACCGCCGGTTGGGATCCCCCCGGGCCATGCGTTTAAGCTTATTTGCCACACTTCTCGCATGATTAATTGCCAGCATCTGACGTTCCTCACTCCCATATTCCGCTGCGGCGACAAAACCATAATAAGCATTCTGCACCATGGTATCTATATATTCCTGACTCAGATACGGTTTATCACCTTCAGCCCTGATATGGGAAAACTGCGGCAGGCAGAAGAGTGTGGTAAACAGAAAAAGAAAATACCGTCGAATTATTGTTGAAAACATACCGCTATCAGCTCTGAAAAAAACGCTGGAAAAATCCGCCCTCTCACAGTCGAATTATATTAATTATACTATAAATCTCTACAATAAACAATAGCACATCTCTAAATCAGGTCGAGAATGCTAAAATCAGCAGGCTGCTCCATGAGAAGAATTATTTCAGGTTTATCCCCTTCTCCGGCCCATGAGAGTGTCAATGATGTGGCCAGCAAAGTTTTATCATTTATGATGATGGTATTATCCTTAATCTCAGACATGGTCTCAATATCATCCATACCTGCAATTTCGTTGCCCTGTTTCAATAAAATCCGCACTCCGTCGTGAGGTCGCAATTCCGCTAAGAAAGCAGCGTTTACATTGATGCCGCCGATAGCATATAATGGGACATCCGCACAGGTAAAGGGTATTTTTGCCTGCAGAGCAAGCACCTCAGTACCTTTCACGTTGTCGTCAATGAATGTTGCTGCCTTGTCGGGCAGCATGCTCTTTCCCGTTGCTTTATTCCCTGCGCTTGCAGGGAAATGGCCGGATGATAAAATCCTGTATTTCTTATCAGTAACTTCCAGAAAGTCAAAACCCATAGCACGGATATACTTGCCCGCAATATCCGTAACTTCCTGAGCGGAATAGTCCTGTTCAACAATAAGCTTCATTGCAAAATCACGATCATCCGCAACAATAGAACAAAATCCGGAAAGTTGAGAAAGAAGCTGCTCGGAAAGATTATCCACATGTTTGGTAACCGCGTTGGCTGAAACGATCAACTCCTTTAAAGCATAATCCCGATTGAGCGGAGCAATCTTTCTGTTTACTGCAAATAAAAGTATTCCCGCAGTAATGCACCCCACAGCCAACGCTATTAATGCAGTAATGAGAATTCTCATGAAACGATATTTTACCCGGATTATTAAACTATAATGCCTGTAACTATTACATTTAATATATGATAAATATAGCTAATTTTCAGATAATATATCCAGCACAGATAGGTAAAAAAAATAAAATTTATCCCTGTTTACTGAAATATGGTTTTTATCTCTCTTTTATACTTCTCGATAAGGAATAAAAAAAACCGCAAAAACTTTCCTTTTACATTTCCATAAATATATTTTATGCGCTCATTTTTTTTCTGGACAATAAAGACTATTTGGAGATATAATATACTGAATTAATTTTAGTTGCTTTTAAGGAGACCGGTTTATGAATACTAAGAAAGGCTCAAAAAACGCAATTGACAACCGTGGAGAGACAACGGTTATGACGTGCGCCACCTGCGGCAAGGACAGAAAACCGTTCCGCCTTGTCGGTAACGGTAAATCCCGCATGGCTTATGAGTGCGGCTGCGGAGTGCTCAACAGAATTGGTGAAAAGTTAATGTAATCTTTTACTGTACAGCTTTATCACCAGCATCTTAGGGAAATAATCAGGGATTATTTCCTTTTTTTTATCTCAGCGATTACAAAATATAGCCATTACAATACAAGAAACAATCAAGATTCCCCCCTTCAATACCAACAAGCATTTTGTTCACTTTTTTCTTTACGTTAAATTTCTATATCATCTATGTAATTACCGTAAAATTCTTTAAAAAACAGTAAAAACAGGCATGTTTTAATATTGGTTTGTTCACTTTTTTACTGCTTCGCTGTCTTATTTTATTATATTACATCGCTATGGGAATGGCTGACATCTATAATTACCTTAATTACCGAATCTATCTTCGTGATGCGCAGGAGCACCTGAAATCACGCAGTCCCTCATTTACTGTCAGGTATATCGCCACCAAAGTCGGCTATAAATCTCCCGGCCATATTACCTGGATCCTCCAGGGAAAACGGAATCTACCAAAAAAAAAGATACCACAATTCGCCCGGGTTTTTAAACTGAATAAAAAAGAGACCCACTATTTTGAGGTAATGGTACTCTATACTGATGCTAAAAAACATTTTGACAAAAAGTACCATTTTGAGAAACTGGTTTCCCTTCAGAAATCTGAAAACCGAATTGTTGGAAAAGATAAACTGGCTTACTGGGATGCCTGGTACCATTCCGCGATACGTGAACTGGTTGCCCTGCACCGGATCTCTGACGATTATAAGAGAGTAGCAAAAATGCTCATTCCCCGGATAACACCTTCAGAAGCGGAAAAATCGTTGAAACTTCTTTCCCGCATCGGTTTTATCAAAAAAGATGAGAGAGGATACTATCACCGTGTCGATAAAGTGGTTACTACCGGAGAAAAGTGGCAGTCACTGGCTATCCGCCAATATCAGCTTAATACACTTGATCTGGCAAAAAAAGGGCTGGAGACACTACCCAAGGAAGAACGTGATATTTCAACCGTCACAGTCAGTATCTCTGAAAAACGATTCAGAGAAATCCGTAAACGCCTCAGGGAATTCAGACAGGAGATAATCACCCCGGCACGTACCGATAATAATCCAGAGCGGATCTACCATCTCGGATTGCAGCTCTTTCCCCTTTCAGAACCTTCGAAAGGAGAAAGTCATGCATAAGCTGCTGATAGTTATAATAGGAACAGGACTTTTTCTCGCAGGATTGCAGTGCAGCTCTCAACTCGCTGATGACGGTGGCGGCGCAACCGAGACAACAAACGGTATTGCCCTCACTGCCGGTGGGGACCCGGTAACCAACGCCACGGTCATATTAATTGATGCGGAAAACTGGCTTGAAAAGAGCAGTAGCAATACCAGCGTTATATATGCGGAAACAAGTACCGATAAAAACGGGGCTTTCTCCTTTAATAAAATCCCTACCACACGCTGCAACCTTATAATCGAGACAGCCAAAGAACGAAATCTCGGGTAACTCGCAGGTAATACCGGAAAGCGGTGATGAGGATGTCTTTGCTGAAGCAATAAAAGAAACCGGTGCCTATAAAAAGAGAAGTCTCCAGGTACTCTATACACTGGACACGACAATCACTCACCCTTTTATTATTGCAGGATGTAATTTTTTCAGAAATTTTAATCTTTCATTGCTGGATTCTCTTCAGATCGTTACAAAAGGAACAGCATCCACGAGGCTCAGGATTGAACTGCGACGAGATACGCAGGTAACCGCTATGGGTGTCTATATGATGCCGGTTGGCAGCACCTGGACTCAGGAGATTGTGCACCCAGATGACTTTATCGTTACTTCGGATGACAGCTCAATTGTAACCTGGGATGAATTTAGCATAGCGGTTAACAGAATAAACATTGTTGCAGAAGATACAACAGGCAGCGAGTTCTGGCTCGATGAGATCAGGTTATATGGTGTAGTGATTTTAGACTTATTACAGTAAAAAAAACATCATCAAAGACACTTTGAAAAATACTTCTCTGTGTCTAACTCTGAAAATTAAAGATTTACCCCAAAAATAAGCAGGTAAACGTGCGCAAAATTGATTATTCTGCCATATTAGAAAAATTTTTATCTATATTAACTTATACAGGAGGGACCTATGCAGGTCACTTTTAAAATCCTCAGGGGGGATGCGCCCAAATGGCGAAGGGTGATGAAACGGCTCGATTATTCAAGTATGCTTCGGGAGGTTAAAGAACACGCTCACATAACATCTAAAAACATTGATGTCGGATATGATGACTCTGCTAACGTTGGTGTTATTTTTGCCGACAATGAAGTAGCAGGAACCTTCTCAATTAGTCGTGATGTAAATCATTCACCTGCGCTGTAACCTCTCTTATACACCGTAAGTAAAATGGTAAAAGAGAGGGCTCTGCTCTCCTGCTTACTCTCTTTGATATAATAAGCAGGAAAGGGGTAGTATGTGCTTAATCCCTCTGCGACAACCATAAATATTATTCCATACCATTTTTTAACCGATTTATATTGATTATTCATTTTCGTTGAAGTAAATTACCTGATAGACACGATTTATGGAGTCATCATCACTTTTTCAGGGGGGTTGCATGAATAAGGCATATCTTACAGGCGCATTCCTTTTTCTTATCACCATAACATTTTGTTTTTCACAGAGTTATAAAGAAGATTCCATTGCTGTTCAGGCTATTCTCGATGCAAACGGGCTCTCCGATTTTACTGTGGATTCAGTCAGTGGCACCAACCTCTCAGGCAGAATTGATTCCCTTGGTCTTAATTCAAAAAATCTTACTACGCTTCCCGACCAGATCGGAAATCTGACAGAACTTCTCTATCTTAAATTAAACGATAACAACCTCACCAGTATCCCAACCGCTATTCAAAATTGTACAAAAATCCAGTTTATCTATTTACATAACAATGAATTAACCTCTCTTCCTGATGAAATAGGAAATCTTCCCGAGCTGGTGTTCTTATTTTTAGACCATAACCAGCTTACCGAACTCCCTGCCGGGATAAAAAATCTGGCTAAAATTGAAAAGCTGAAGCTAAGCTACAACATGCTTACTGCACTGCCATCGGAAATCGGTGATCTGACAACCCTCCGCGGATTATATTGTGAAGAGAACAGTATTGAAACCATACCTCCGGAAATTGGTAATTTGACCAATATGGATCTGCTGTGGATCCACCGTAATAACCTCGGTTCGGTTCCCAAGGAACTGGGACAATGCTCTGATCTTCTTATTCTCAATCTCGCCTACAACAACCTTACAGACCTTCCTGCAGAAATCACGTCATTATCGCCCACCACAAGCCTCGACCTCGGATATAACAAACTCGACACCAATAAACTCGCCGACAATATTATAACCTGGGCAGATACCCTCGACCCTGACTGGAAAACAACGCAGGATATTTCCGCGATTAATTTCTGGATTACAGACAACCTGCCGATCAATTTCATTATTTCTCAAAACTCGTTACTGTTTCACCTGCCGGCACCGGCAAACATACAAATCCGCATGTTCAACTCCAAGGGCATGCTGCTTCACACGCTCCTGCAGGAACATACCTATCAGGGATTTCATAGAATTCCTTTATATACTGAGCATTCCAGCGCAGGGGCACACTTTCTGAGGATTGTTATGAATAACGAACATGAAATGGTAAAAAAATTATTAAGATTAAGTAATTCCAATTAATAAAAATCTCAGGGTAAATTGTACGCTTCCAAATTACCTGGTTATTAAAAACGTCGTTTTTTTATTAATATGTTTGACATTTTGTTAAACATTTGTTATACTTATAGCAAAACAATAGGGAGAAGTAAACCATGCAAGCTGTCAGTATTCGTGAGTTAATGCACAATTTCTCACATTATCTTAAGGAAGTTAAAGAGGGTGAGTGTATCACTATTCTTGAACGCCATAACCCCGTTGCCGAAATAATCCCTCACAACGCAAATGTGAGATATCCAGGCTGGAAAAGAACTCTTAAACGCAGAAAAATAGGTGGAGAGCTGTTCTCCCAGACAATCGAGAAGAACAGGGAACTTGAATGAAAGCTTTTATCGACACTTCTTCCTTAATAAAAAAATACGTAGAAGAAAAGGGCTCAGATGAATTTAATAATCTTCTTGAATCAGTTTCAGAGATTATTGTGTCTCCCATTACCATACTAGAAATCCATTCAGTTCTGGAACGAAGATTACGAGAGAAAACATTGAGGTCTACTGATGCAAAGTGGATTGAAAAGGAATTTTCAATAGATTTAGACTATTTTGGTATTGTCCAATGGAATGATAATCTTATAAATGAGTGTATTCGAGTAATTCGTAAACATCAGCTACGAGTTCTTGATGGCATTCAGCTTTCTTCAGCACTCATTTCAAATCCCCCGCTTTTTATTACCTCTGATAAACGACTTCACACAGCAGCAAAAAAAGAATTGTCTCAGGTAAAATTCATCTGATATTTTATAGAGTCATAAAGCACATACGGTAATTAAAAGATACTATTCAATGAATATACCATCACCATACCAACGGCTCCATATACTTGCAGGAGACAAGGGGATTGCGGCTCTGAAAGATTCACGTGTTATTGTTTTCGGCGTGGGCGGAGTCGGTAGTTGGTGTGCTGAAGCGCTTGTTCGGTCCGGGATCTACGATTGTACCCTCGTCGACTCCGATCTGATATGTGCCACCAATATCAACCGACAGGTACAGGCATTACCCGCAACAGTGGGGAAAGTTAAAGTTACTGAGCTTGCTGAGCGGCTGTCTGCCGTAAATCCCGATGCAGTAATCACGCCTCTTCAGAAAACATTTGACAGAAGTACCAGTGAAACCTTTGATCTCTCCGTGTTCGATTATATAATCGACGCCATTGACAGTCTGAGCAGCAAGGTTGAACTTATGATAAGAGCCACTGATTCAGGTGCGACCTTGTATTCTGCGCTGGGTGCCTCCGGAAAACTCAATCCCCGCAACATTAAAATCAGCTCTATCTGGGAGACACAGAAGTGCAGGCTTGGCAGGTTCGTACGTAAACGGTTGCGCAGAAGAGGATTTTCCGGTGATTTTACCTGTGTGTACAGCGATGAAGAGCCGATTCAGCAATATAATACGACTCCCAACAGCGAAAACGAAGAACATTTCAGTCTCCTGGAGGATGAAGAAGAAAGTGAAAATGGCCTTGTAAATGAAGGGAGCGGCTCAAAGAAACAGATCAATGGCTCTGTGGTTCATATGGCCGGTTCCTTTGGATTTATCCTTGCCGGCCTGGTTGTTGAGGATATTATTAATAAGGCAAATGAAACTGCTGGTAAACCATGACACTCTGTATCTTAGTACAAGAACACCCTGACACTTTCAGAATATACAAGCCTCTACTGAGAGAAAAAGCACGAGTCGAGGAACCTTTTTTAACAGTACCGGCATCCACCAACTGCCCCGCACTATTATAGATTGAAAGATTTCCCTGCCCGATACCCGGCACGTATACCACTCCTTGGGCGTTTATTCTTATGGGTACTTCCTTTACAGCAGGAGTTCCTTGCTTGAACGAAATAGTAACACCGTCAAGCGGCACGGGATCCCTTAACCAGCGGATAATATTAATAAACGGCACTACACGGACATCCGCTTTGGAAAGGGCATACTTGACAAACTCTTCAATGGCCCACATACGGTTTGCGCAATCGGGCTCACCAATTCCTATCCAGCGATCGTTGTAAAACTAGGAATGTGCCCCGAATAGAAAGGGTGCCCTGTTGCCTTTCAGCCGTAAATCGAGGGTGTATTTCAGCGTTGCGAGGACCTCGTCTTTATTCAACCTGATCCCGTTCCAGAGATTGAAATCAAGACCGGTAATTTTCCCGTCGGTTGTATCAAACCAGGAGAACATGGCCTTGATTTTCGCACGCAATCCCGGTTGAATACCATAGTCGGAACAGACTTCATCGTGCGGCACAATAACCGGGTGCACCGGCATCTCCCATAATCCGGGATGAGCGGTAATGGTGACATGCTGCATCTTGTCGTTTAATATTCCCGACTCCTTCAGGTAATCATGGCCGGGACTGCCGTGATCCAGTGTGTATGGCCACAGGTAGTTGGTACCGTCCATGGTATCCTGATAGCCGTCCTCAATGCTGCAGTCATAGACAAATCCCATGTTCTCCAGTGCGGAAAAAGTGTTGTCGTTGTAGTACAGATACGGTGTCCTGAATCCTCTGATCTCCTCCGCAGGAATTCCCGCACCCTCATCCTTGTTTCCCAATTCAATATTTGTGGTATCCGAATCGGGCGGCGCCTGTTTAATAAGCCAATCATTACAGGTTTTCATCTCACTTTCCCATTGCGCGACAGAATAGCTGGGCCCGTTCTGGCTGGTTATATGGCTGTGTGTATGGTTGCCGATCTCATGGCCTTCCCGGTGGCAGAAGTTCCAGGCGAGCTTCACCTGCTGCACATAATCTCCCATGGTACCGTCAGCAACATAAATAGAGTTATTAAAAAAGGAGAAACGGGCAGAAGTACCGTCATAGGTCTTCTCATTTCCTATACCTGCGGGATTCTTTAGTGGTTTTGAAAAGGTACGAACCCAGTAAATCGACTGCCCTTCAATCTGCGGGTATGAGAATCCTGCATGGCTGTTATCATCCCAGCCGATTGTTACAAATAAAGGAACCTGCTCCGGTTTAAGTCCTCCGGGCGGACTTGAAGACGGGGCCAGATAATCCTGGCCGGCAACAATATGGTTAAGGAATAGTATAGCTGAAATTAAAAAGCTGTAACGCTTCATCGGTACTGTCTCCCTCAATTTGAATTACATCTGCCCTCTTTGATATAATATACAGTAAAATAGGGTAATTATAGTAATAACAGTGAAAACAGCAATGAAATCGAGGATTTTCAACAATCCTTATTACAACCCTTTTACAAATATAAAAATTTGTCATTTATTCAATACTATAATCATAAAAACCACATTTAACACTTGCACACTATGTGTTAAGGTGGTATATTAATAATATGATAACAGGCTTCGGTAATAAGGTGACAGAAGATATCTATAACGGTATTCATTCTAAAAATGCCAGAAAGTTCCCTCAAAATCTTTTACCAATTGCGTACAGAAAGCTGGATATGATTAACTCTGCCCATGCAATTAACGATCTTCGGTTTCCTCCTGGAAACAGGCTTGAACCACTGAAAGGCAACTTTGCAGGTTTTTATAGCATCCGGATAAACGATCAGTATCGCATAGTATTCAAGCTAACAGGATCTCATGCAGAAAAGGTACAAATAATTGATTTTCATCGATAAAACAGGAGTCATTCTATGATACCTAAACGAAGAACACCCTCGCATCCTGGAGAAATATTACTCCATGAATTTCTTGAACCTCTGGGAATGTCACAAAGTGAGCTCGCCAGAAGAATTCAGGTGCCCATTCAGAGAATTAATACATTGATTAATGGTAAGCGCGGTATCAGTGCAGAAACAGCGCTTCTTTTTGAAAAAGAATTTGGAACGACTCCTGAATTCTGGATGAACTTACAAAGTTCATATGACTTGTATCAGGCATCCCAGAAGTTACAGAAAGCAACCTAATTTACATTAGTCTGATCAATTGATTAGGTTCAATCCTGTCTCTTATCTGCTTATGAAAAAACTTCTATCACTTATCCTCATACTCTCTCCATCTATCCTATTCAGCGACGGTTTACCAATCGAAGATGGCTGCTGGACGCTGCTCGCGCAACGGTATATGACCTCCTTTGCAGTGAGGCAAAATGGTATGGGCTTCACCGGTGTTTCACGAGCTGATGATGAAAATACCGTATCGGTAAACCCTGCCGGACTTGGGATTCATAATGACCGATATAAGCGCCTTTCATTTATGTATTCCGTTAATCCTAAAACCATGAACCCCGCAGTTGAAAATAACCGATTTTATGAGCATACGCTCTCCTTCTGCTCACAGCCGTCATCAAAAAACATCGGTGGCTTTGGTCTCCTTTTTAATCTGCCCGTCTGGAATCCCAAAGATAACGAAGAAAAGATGATAATTGATTGCGTTAACCAGATGCCTGATAGTGTAAGCACCACCGACAAGTATCTCCAGCTACAGACTAACCTTATATTGTCTTACAGCCACGACCTATCATTTATCCATCTTGAAAACCATTCTCTCGGTATGAGCTTCCGCCTAACCCATGTGTATAATTCTTTTCTGGGTATTGAAAGAACCAATAACGCTGCAGGTATGGATATCGGTTATTCGGGTACTTTCTTTGACAGATTGCACCTTGGTCTGGTTTTCTCTCATCTGGATCTCTATACAGAAAGGGAGGAATATTTATATCAACAATTCCCCCGTTTTACCGGTGCTCTTGGAGTACACGGTCTCTTTTCCGGCTGCTCCCGGGGCAAAGTTTCTCTCTTTATTGAATCGAACTATGCTCATTATTTAAGATACAATCGGAAGGATTTTCATCTCTGGCGAAACGAAATGGTCAATACCGGTTTCGATCTGACGGTTTTCTATTTCTTTTATATCCGAAGCGGTCTCAGCTATGATTTCCATTCACACGATAAAATCGTTCCGTGGGGATTCGGTCTGAATTTTTTCAACAGATATATGGTCAATTTCTTCCATACTGCCTATGCAACGCAGGAAACAGACAAGAAGAGATTTGGGATTTCACTGAGCGTGATCAATCTCTTCGAATAATTTAAAACAATATAAATGATATTATTCTAATAACCCGCCTCTCACAAAATCAATCTGATCAAGCGGTAGTATAATGCCTGAAGCCACGTTACTCACATGTGAGTTGATCCGTTTGAGATACCGGGCAAGGAGCACAGTAATCAATGCTTTCTGTTTGGGAATGTCCTGTTCAAAGAGATCTTTAAGGATTACTGTACACCCTTTCTTCGTCGGCTCGTAACGGGTTATGATATCTTTAGCAATCTGCTCGTCAGAATCGGTAAATGTCTTCTTGAGAGATTTTAGAGATGTGTCTATATTGTCATGGATAGTAATAATTTTCTTTTTAAACATAAATTTATCTGAATCACCATTGACCATAACAGCCAAATCAAAAATATTCTTCGAGTAATCGCCGATACGTTCAGCATCCTTAACCATGCTCATCAATGCGAGGCACCCTGAGGCATCAGTGCCGGGACTGATGGTGAGATGCTCAACAAGAAGCCTGCGTATCTCGCGCTCCTTTCTGTTGACCTCCTTATCACGTGAATAAATCGTGTCCTTCTCATCATTAACTTTCAATTCAGCGGTAAATACCCGCCATGATCGCTCGAAAATAAAAGCGCAATCATCCAGCATCTCGCCAAACAGGTCCACCGCCTTAATCATAATACCGCGATTTTTCCATAAATCAACCAATTCTTTCAGCATGTTACATCCTCCTCTATTTTGCAATAAATATAATTCCCAAGGGTAATAGAAAGAAAACGCCGATAATAAATGCGGCAGCCCACACCTTTGATCTGGTTGCCAGCTCTGCAAGGTACTGCGCACAGGTGATAGGTACTATCCGTAACGGATACCATACTGCAATACCGAGAATATTAAAGGTTAAATGAGCAAAAGCCGCAGTAACCCCGACCGCATTTACCCCTGCTTTACCGGCACTTACGGTAGCCAGTGATGCAAGAAGGGCTGTACAGGTGGTACCGATATTGGCTCCCAGGGTAAAAGGGTAACACCTTCTCAGGCTCAATATACCTGCTCCGACCAGCGGCACTATCAATGATGTTGTCACTGAGCTGCTCTGTACTGCTACTGTCAGCAATACCCCGAGTATCAATGCCAGAAAATCGTTCCTGAAAAGATAGCGCTCAATAAATGACTCTGCCTTGGACAGTACCATGGAGCGCATGGTTTTAACCAGATATATCAATGATATAATAAGAACACCTATTGAAAAAACAAGTAAAAGAATTGCGGCGGTTGTTGTATTTAATGCTAACACTTCCCTGAATAAATGCTTAATACCGTGTACGGCAGGATCGATAATTACTTTCAGGGGACTGGTAAATTTTACCCCTCCCGCGCTTTTAAACAGCACGGTTAGTTTCAATGCTATCTTTTCTATAAGATGAAACTTCAGTTCTATGGGAAACAGGAGCGCTACGGAACTGAGATTAAAGAAATCATGCACCGTTGCCCCGGCAAAGGCCCTGCGGAAGTCTTCTTTACGGGTGACAAATGTTAACGAAACCAGGGTATTGGTAATACTGGTACCTATATTTGCGCCCATTATTATAGGAATCCCAAAGGCAAGCGGGAGCAAACCGCCGCCCACAAAGCCAACAACCAGACAGGTAACAGTGGAGGAACTCTGAACCAGACTGGTCGCCAGGACTCCAATAAAAAGGCCGATAAAGGGATTTGACGTTGACGTAATTAAATTATGGGCAAAACCCTTACCAAACATTTTAAACGATGAGCCCATCAGCTTGATACTGAGAAGAAAGAAATAAAGCAATAAAAGTACTGTAATAATTTTCAGGATAACTTGTACCTGCCTGTTAGTCTCCATGTTTGGAAGGTCCTTGAAAGATTCTTGTTGAAGCGAGTATTAGCATAGGTTGAGTATTATTCGCCAAGGAAAGTGAACTTGTGTTTCTGAGATGTTCTGGAAATGTTAAATTTGTATTCTCAATATATATGGGCAAGGTTAGAATTCTATTAGAGGTTTATTAGATTTGTGTTAGGATGAATCTGTTACTATAACCACTTTAATATCATGTGGTTACACCATGGCTTCCGTGTCGAATAATATCACCATCAACCATATAAATCACATCTTCTGCAATATTGGTTGCATGGTCTGCAACCCGTTCCAGGTGGCGCGATATAGTAAGGTAATGAAGCATAATATCCATATGTGAAGGATTCTCTTTAACCTCTGTTTTAAAAATGCCGAACATTTTACGGTGCAGTTCATCAACCTCATCATCCAGTTTGCAGACTTCATATGAGAGATCTGAGTCAAAGTTTATAAATGCGTCAAGGCTCTTATTAAGCATTGCCATAGCTTTTTCGAACATATCATTAAAATCAACCTGTACTTTCACCGGATCAGATTTAAAAAGTTGAAATCCACGTTCAACAACATTGACCGCTAAATCACCAATACGCTCCAATTCATTATTAATTTTCAAGGCGCTGATAATAAACCGTAAATCGACAGCGACCGGTTGATGGAGCGCCAGAATTTTCAGGCACTCTTCTTCAACCTCCATTTCCATGGTATCAATTTTATCGTCTTCTTTCACTACGTTATCTGCAAGCATCTCATTGCGTTCGACTATCGAATTAAGTGCATTCTTCAGATTTTCTTCCACCATGGCACAGAGTTCGAATATCTTCTTCTTCAGCTTTTCGAGCTCGCGCTTAAACTGCTTTCCCACAAGTCTTCTCCTTAACGAACAGTTTTATTTATTCAGATTTCCCCGGTAGTATAATAGTGAAGGTCGATCCTTTGCCGACTTCACTAGCCACCTGAACCGACCCATTATGTAACCGGACAATATGCTTTACAATTGATAAGCCGAGGCCCGTGCCACCCATCTTTCTGCTGCGAGCCTTATCAACACGATAAAAGCGTTCAAAAATCCGGGGTAAATGTCTCTTACTGATTCCCGGACCCTGATCTATAAAATCAATTGTAACCGACCCGTTTTTTACTGCTGTCCGAATGATTATTTGCGTGTTTTCATCACTGTATTTTATAGCATTGTCAACAAGATTAATGCATGCCTGCTCAAATAACATGGCATTGAGCGGTACAACCGATTTGCTTCCCGGGTTTAAAGAAATGGTAATATGTTTTTCATCCGCACGACTGCTGCAGAATTTCACTGCATTTTCGACCACATTATCAATTGCAACCGGTTCAAGGATAAATTCGTCATGAGCCTCTTCCTTCTCAAGGCGTGAGATGGTAAGCAGATCCTCAATAAGGGCATTGAGGCGGTTCACCTGGTTGTTCACGATACGCAGAAACCGCTCGCTTTCCTTCGGATCGTTCACGGCGCCGTCAAGAAGTGTTTCAACAAATCCTTTTATAGATGTTAACGGCGTACGCAATTCATGGGAGACATTTGCGACGAAATCACGACGGATGTTTTCGAGACGTTTTAAATGGGTAACATCATGCATAACGACCAGCACACCAATAATCTCGTCTTTGTATGCACCCCGTAAAACCGTTCCCTGAATTTCTGTGATATGTTCCACATTCGAAGAAAAATGTATCTCCTTCTTCAACTGTATTTTCTTTTTTAGGAGCTTACTTACGAATTTTTGAAACGCAGTATTTCGTATTGCCTCCTGAACAAGTTTCCCCTTAACGGCCTCTTCATTAATATTAAACATCTCTGCTGCCGCAGAATTCAGCATAATAATATGCCCATCCATATCAATTGCCACAACCCCTTCAACCATAGCAGAAAGTATTGCATTTTGTTCGTTTTTCTGCTGAGTGATGGTGGCTATTCGCTCAGCAAGCTGTATTGCCATAGAATCCATTGCTGCGGCCAGTTCGGCTGTCTCAACACTGTGGTTCGGTAACAACGGCACTGGAGTAAAGGTGCCTTTTGCAAAAGTATCTGCTGCATTTTTCAGGTGTATCAAGGGGCGGCTGAGCCTGCGGGAAAGCCAGATACTGATAAGGAGTGCTAATATGATTATTACGATCCCGGCAAAGATAAGCTTAGAGTAAAAAGCCTCCATTCGTTCAGCCAAAGATATAAACGGTACCGACGATCGGATAACAGCCGTAACACTATCCGCCTTTTTAACCGGGATTGCTACATACATCAATTCACGAGAAAGCGTATTGCTGTACCTGACGGCAACACCGGTGTCTCCCTCAAGTGCAGAGATAATCTCCGGGCGGTTATCATGGTTATCCATAATTGATGGATCTTCACGGGTATCACCAATAACCTTGCCGTCAGGTAAAATTATCGTGAAACGAGTATCAGTCTGCTTGCCCATTTGAACAACAAGGGAATCTATAACTGATACGGAATCATCCATTACATCATGCACTAACTGTCCCAGAAGAATCGCCCTGTTTTTTAATTCTGTCCTTGTCAAATCCAGATAAAACTGTTTAAATTCTCTGGTTGTATAGAGTAAAAGTACTATGCTTATAAAAGCACAGATAAAAAGAAACGACGGTAATATATGCCAGAAAAACGGCCTATTCTTCATAGGTTACGTCCTTAAACCGGTACCCGATACCCCGCACCGTTTCAATATATTTACCCGCATCCCCAAGTTTCTTCCGCAAACCGACTATCAGAACATCAATACTGCGATCGGTCACCGGATAGTTTGTCCCATGTACCTCTTCAACTATTTGATAGCGGGTGTACACCCATCCCGGATGGGCTGCGAGATAATAGAGAGCTTTGAATTCCGAGGAAGTAAGATCGATTTTCTTTCCCTGAATCAGAACTTCATGACGTCCCGGATGTATTTCTAATTCGTAAATGGTAATAGGTTTCCGGTTAAGGTTCTTCTCCTGCTGCTTCCGCCGTAACACAGCTTTTATACGGGCAATGAGAATTCGTGGACTAAAAGGTTTAACAATGTAATCGTCCGCACCAAGCTCAAGTCCGGTGACAATGTCGGCCTCCTCTCCTTTTGCGGTAAGCATAATTATAGGTACATCCGCAGTATTTTTATTACCCCTGACGGATTTACAGACCTCAAGACCATCAATACCGGGAAGCATAAGATCCAGGATAATACACCCGGCACCGGTATGCTGCAGTTGCGGCAACATATCCTCACCGCACGTAAAACTTTTTACAGGAAAACCCTCTTTAGAGAGATTATATATTATAAGTTCAACAATATCCTCATCATCTTCAACCAGAAAAATTACATCTTTTGTCATTTGTCTTTATCTCACTGTTGGATATATTAAAAAATAGCATCTTATCTACTGTAAAACATGCTCTAATTCGATTTTATACTCATCATTTTCATTACCCAAACCGGCCGGTAATATATTCCTCTGTCTGCTTTTCCTTCGGCCGGGTAAAAAGCGGCTTCGTATCACCCATTTCCACGAGATTACCTTCATATAAAAACGCTGTTTGATCGGATACTCGAGCCGCCTGCTGCATATTATGGGTTACAATAATTATGGTATACCTGCCTCTGAGATCCGAAATAAGGTCTTCAATCGATGCAGTTGCACGCGGATCAAGTGCGGATGTGGGCTCGTCCATAAGAAGGATCTCCGGGTCAACTGCCAGTGTGCGGGCAAGGCAGAGACGCTGCTGCTGACCGCCCGATAATCCCAGGGCATTCTCGTTAAGACGGTTTTTTACCTCATTCCAGAGGACTGCCCGGTTAAGGCTTTTTTCAACAATTGCATCCAGTTCATTCCTGTTTTTTATACCATGTAAACGGGGCCCATAGGCAATATTATCATAAATTGATTTTGGGAATGGGTTCGGCTTCTGGAAGACCATACCGATTCTCTTCCTTAACGCAACAACATCAACCTGCGGAGAATAAATGCTATGATTGTCAAAAACCATTTCACCCTTTGTGTAACAACCCGGTATCAAATCGTTCATTCTGTTAATGGCTCTGAGAAAGGTGCTTTTTCCACATCCGGAGGGACCAATTATTGCGGTTACCTTTTTTGCCTTAATTCCCATGGTGACCCGTTTAACCGCCTCATTGTCCCCATAAAAAATGGAGAAATTCTTTGTATTTACATGAATATCACCAGGCAGTGTTGGCGACGAGTCATTTCCCGGTTTGTCATCTTCAGGCTGTTTATCGCCTCTTCCGTCACCCGCTCGCGCAGATTCTTCCGGCCGATTAACTATCGGGCGGAGTGACAGGTGATTATCAGTAGCATCCTCTGTTGCTTCCTCGGATAAAACAACGTCATTCATTTATACTATCCTTTCAGCTTTTTTGAAATTCGAGCCCGTAAAAAAATTGCCATAAGATTAAGAAACAAAACCAATGCAACAAGAGTTAACACCATGCCGTACTGCACATGCCTGATTTCATCAACAGCCTCATGCTCGGTGCACAGGTTGTAAATATTCCACGGTAACGCCGGAGTCGGCTGTGAAAACGTTTCCCACATCTTAAGCGGTTGTCCAACACTGACTGCTGCGGTAAAGATAATCGGAGCAGTCTCTCCCGCAGCCCGTCCCATGCTGATAACAATACCGGTCAGAATACCTGGTAATGCCGCCGGTAAAATCACCGTCAACACGGTGTGCCATTTACCGGCGCCAAGGCTCAAGGCCGCCTCTTTGTAAGTATGGGGAACCGAACGTATCGCTTCTTCCGACGCACGAATAACTGTCGGCAGTATCAGAAGCGCAAGAGTAAGTGAGCCCGCAAGGACACTTTTTGACTCTGAAACATTTATCGTATTGATAAAAAAAGCAAGGCCAAACAGCCCGAACACAATACTGGGAACACCTGCCAGGGTACTGATACATGAGCGAAGGAGGCTTATCAATACCTCCCGTTTAGCATATTCTGTTAGATAAATTGCGGCAATCACACCCATCGGAATAGCAAAGAACATTGCGCCAAGTGTGAGGTAGAGTGTTCCAAGAACCTCCGGCCATATACCACCGAAAAAATGGGCATCATGTGACTTATCAAAAAGAAAGCGCCAGTAAAAGGTTAACCTGGGTCTGAAAATGCTTTTTATATTACTCTGGAGATAATCAAAGAGTGAGCTGAGCGAAGTACCCTCAAACTGTTCCATGCGTGGAACATACTTTTTAACACCCATCTTATCCGGGTCTGAGTAGTCCCAAGTTTCCGTGTATAAAACACGTTTTAAAACTACCTGCGCCCGATCCCATCGTGTCTGGCCATACTGATCCCGCCATAATACCGGTGAAGGTTCGTCAGGAAAAGGGCCCAGCAGCTTTTTCAGTTCCTTTTTTAACTCTCTTAATTTTTTTCTATACTCCCGTCTTTTCTCATAATCCATTTCCCGCAATTCTTCTTCAAATCGAGCGATTTTATCGTAAATCGGCTGACGCAGCTTCTTTGAAATGTCAAGTTCCCTCTCCAATGATTTACTGTCACCATCATTGAACTTTTCAAGCCTTAAACGTCGATACTCAACTGTTCCTTTAAACACAAAAGCCTGCATACCCTTAATAAAAATCGGCAGTATTATAATCAGCAGGGCTGCAGCCATGAGGACAATCGCAAAAATCCCGTATCCGGTAAACGATTTATCCAGTAGTTTCCGTGTAGAAAGTTTCATGTTCCTGCTTACTTTGGTAATAGATTATTTAAAAACCAGTTAATCCATCTTAATTATTTTCATTTTACCATCCCCAGCTTCTTCTGCTGCCTATGCACTATCCATTCAGAAAAAAGATTTGCACCAAACGAAAAAATCAGAAGACACAGGGCCATGGCAAAGAGAACATGGTAACGCGCAGAACCTGTCACATGATCAGCCTCACCCATATCGCCGGCTATTGTTGCTGTTAATGTCCGAACCGGTTCAAGAAAGTTATACCATGGCTGTGGTATCTGCGCTGCATTACCTGAAGCCATCCATACCACCATTGTCTCACCTACAGCTCGCATGACACCAAGGACGACTGCCGCAAGAATTCCACTTATTGAAGCCGGTATAACCGTTTTAAAAATTGTTTCCGCACGTGTTGCCCCAAGGGCATAACTGCCTTCACGTAACTCTCTCCCACACGCCTGTAATGCATCTTCAGATACACTAATAATAGTTGGGATCGCCATTATTCCAAGAATAATGGAGACATTCAATGCATTAGTACCACTTGTGATAGAGAGTGCAATAAGAAATTGATGAACTCGCAGCATTATCCAGACGGCAATTACCGCCAAAACACCTATAAGGGAAAACCGGATATAGCGGGAATACTTTTCACTGAACTTATCAGCAGCTAAATCACTGGCAACTATAATTCCCAGAAGCAATACCGGGACCCCAATTATCCATGCTGCAACCGTTAACAGAAAACTACCATTATTCTGTAACGCCGGAGCAAAAACAACAAGAGCAAAAAAACCGTATGCCACGGATGGTATTACGGCAAGGATCTCAGTAGCGGGCTTCACAATCTGGCGGACCTCAAAGGGCAGAACATCACTCAAACACACCGCGGCAGAAATCCCCAGGGGTACTGCAACCAGAATCGCACCCAGGGTTACAAGACCACTACCGGCAAAAATCGATAAACAGCCGAAATTGGGCTCTTCTGCGGACGGATACCAATTCGTACTGGTAAAAAATTCCACAACCCCTTCCTGCAAAAAAAACGGCAGCGCATCTTTTGTAATGAAATAGAAGATAAAAAGAACCGCAACACTTGACAGGGACGTTACAAGCAACAAGAATGACTTTCCCAGAAAAGACATGACCTTCTGAAACTGTTGGGCCTGTCTACTGAGTAACAAATCCTCACTCGAAATGCTTTTCACTGTTTCCATATAATATAGTATTGATTGTTCCGTGTTGTTCTTACAGGTATAACCTCCCTCTCCCCCAACTCAAGTACCACTGAGAAGAAAGGGGAGAGAGGATTTAAAACAATGTCATCATAATACTCTCATACAATTAGTATTGTGTCACCGGTATAAAACCTATCGACTCAACCATCTCCTGTCCCTTGGGGGTTAAATAGAGTGTAATAAATCCGTGTAAATGAGTACCCAGTTTGGGGTAACCATTGGTAAACATGAATAAAGGGCGCGCAATGGGATATTTACCGGTTGAAACTGTCTTGGCTGTCGGCGCTATTCCATTGATAGTTAATGCCTTAACTGTGTTGTCAACAAACCCGAGCCCCGCATAACCGATTGCCGCCGGTGTGCTCTGGACACGTTGACGTACCGCACCATTACTGCCGACATACTCACAGTCACCGGCAATTTTCTCTTTTTTCATAACCAGTTTATGAAAGGTCTCATAGGTCCCGCTGTTTGTATCACGACTTATCTTAATGATTTTCTTGTTCGGGCCGCCCGCCTGTTTCCAGTTGGTAATCTTTCCAAGATATATGTCTCGAACCTGAGCAACAGTCAGCTTGTCAACCGGATTGCTCGGATGCACAAGAATAGGCAGACCATCCATTGCCACCACATGTGCAACCGGCATAATTCCTTTATCCGCAGCAGCTTTGAACTCTTTGGTCTTCATAAAGCGGGACATGTCAGCAATATCACAGGTGTTGTTTATAAGACTCTTTGCCCCATTGCCACTGCCGGATTCACTTACCGTTATATTCACCTCTTTATTCTGCTGCATGTAATATTCGGCAAACGCCTTCGCAATAGGACCAACCGTGGTGGAACCGTCAATGACAATCTTCATCTTGTCTCCGGCAAACACAGAAAATGCTGCTATAAGGCCAATGACTAAAACTTTAAAATTTTTTGATAAATACATATGTTACTCCTTTTCTCATTAAGAATATGTTGTACAAATGTTTCTGCTTCATAAGAGAATTGTTAGAAAATTGTTAGGTACTGCCCCATTAGAACTTGAATCGGCCGTTTATATAAATAACCGGCTCAGTATCCTTACTGCCATCCGCTGGAAAATTCAGTTGAAAATTGGGGGCCAGCATGAGGTTTTTAACCGGTGCATATTGTAAACCGATAATGAGAGTGCCACTGGTTGTCTCAAACTTGTCTTTTGAAAGGACATCTCCACGAACAAAAATCTCTACTTTCTTGATTGCAACCGTTGTATAACCTGAAATACCGTTATAATCAGCCGATACATCACCGCCATGATTTGCCTGGAAATTATACTCGGCACCAATTCGGAAATTCTTCTTCAATTTGTACCCGATAAATACGGCTGCAGATCCCTGGGGCCTCTTCTCGATATCTTCATCAAAAGACATAATATCACCATAGAGATACATGCGGAGCCCCTCTACGACATGAATTTCTGAACCGAAAGCCGCCTTATACTTTCCATCATCCCCCTGAAGTTTTTTATAACCCTCACCATTAATCACATGTATCTTGAATGCAAGTTGATCAACAGGTTTTACCTTTATACCAAGGCCAAGATCGGCACTTGAACCGAATTTGTACTGGTCCATAAAAGATTTGTAAATATATCGGTATCCCCAGAACCCTTCCTGGTATTTAAACTGGTTCAGGCCATGCAATCCAAGAATAATCGTGGTAATCGGTATAAGGTTTTTCATTTCAAGGTACCCATACTTCAAATAAGCCACAAGGCGTGGATCACTTTTCCCGGATTCATCTACAGAATTTATTCTGCCCACATCAAGCATGACACGGCCGGTAAATTTTTCATTAACCGTCATTTTATAACCGAAATAGGCTCTGGTCAGTTCAAATTGGCTGAGAGGCTCAGCATCTTCTATAAGGTCAATGTGCCAGTTCGCATGCACTTCACCTTCAACTTTCTGGCTGACTGTCTTTTCAGAACCGTTTCCTGCATATAGTATAGAAAACATTAAAATACTAACAAGAAAGCATTCTTCCAGCTTTCTAAAACTTTTATTTGACTTCATTTATTTATTCCTTTCTTTTTCATGGTAATGCTTATTAAGAAGATGTTTTTATAGCAACAGGGCATAGGGCGAAAGTGAATTTGTCTCGGTTTTACATGATATAACCTCCTCCGGATAATAGGTATACACGGATATTCTACAAAAAACTTGGTTTTCATTTTGTTATAAATATCGTACCGATCCGTTAAAAAAAAATTAGTGGATCGTTAGAATTGTGTTATGTAAAGTTGAGGACTGCTTAAGGGGCTCTGTTTGAAATAAAAGGCAGGTAATAAAATCTTGTTTGTAAATACAAGGAAGAAATCCAAGAATATCTATTTGCCAGTAATTAATTTTTTCACTTTTATCTAGACTCTGTTCAGTAAAAGATAAAATCTCTGATAGTAAGCTAAAACATATTCGATTTAAAAAGCCTCAAACCATCAGTAAATACAGTTAACCTAAATTTTATCTTTTATGAATAAATGAATAATACTTTCTCTTATAATCTTTGGCTTACTTCTGAAAGAAACTTATTGTATGACGAATTTCTCACACTGGAATGTTTCACCCGAAGAAGTTTTCATGAGGAAAACCCCTGACGAAAGAGAATAATCTAGGGGTACAGAAAGAAAAGATTTATTCCCCTTTACAGGTAGTTTTACAATCCTCTTCACCACCAGCACCCCTTTACTTTTAAATAATGAAACCTCAAAAGGCCCGGATGGAATAGCTGCGCAATCCCTCAAATGGAGAAACAGGTTTTTTCCTGAAACATGCACCTCCAATTCACCAATCTGCTGAGTATGCGGTGTAGGATTCTTATGTATTGGAGTCGGATCAGTTCGGATCAGTATTGTATATCATAATTTCAGGATGATTGGTATAATTCACTGTATCGATAATCCGTGAATAGTCTATAAGGGAGATACCTTTTAAACCATAGGCGCAAGTAGGTGATAACGTATCGAGGTTGGCAACCGTAACGACTTTTGACTTGATCAGTGAACCAGTGGTGGACAACTCGTTAATGGTTATCTCCAGTGCCGACCCGGTAAGGCAGAGATAGTGCGTGTCCAAAAAGGTAATATCAAACAGTAATGTATTACTGAAAACCTGTAGCGGCTGAGAATCCAGTATTGTACTGTCACTTGTTATCCGTTTTACGTGTATAAGCGAATCTTTCTCATATATAACAAAAAAAATATTCCCCGTCAAATGTCAGTTTATAATCATCCCTATAATAATCGATCGTATCAATAACAAAATTACCACTTACAAGCTCTCCTTCAGGAGAGATAAAAAAACCGGTCAGACCACATCCAAAAGGACCTGAAACCTCAGGGTGTGCCTCTTTTTTCACCCCCAGTTTTTCCATACAACCAGATAATTATCTGTACCATAAGCAACTTCGTCATCCTGCGACGCATCACAACAGAATCTTGTAACAGTGTCTACAGGCGCTCCTGAAGGTGTAAACAGGTGGCAATCTACCGGATAACCTAACAAGGAAACAGAAAGAAAGTTGTTGCCGTCAAATACCAGTGACGGTTTAATATACCCGCTATAATTCATACTGCATTTATTTATTAAAAGGTTGTTCTGGATAATATCAAACGATTGATCAATCAGCGCAGCGTAATGATATCTCCTTTGTTTATTCCAGGCAACAATATACTTGTCATTGTCATCCAACCATATTGTGGCAGGTGCATAGGAATTATCGGGCACCGGAGATATCTGTATTGGATCGCTGCCGATAAATGCACCGGACATATCCACCTGCTGCACAAAAACATATGAATGCGAGCCATCTTCCGACTCCTGCCATACAATATAAAACCGGGAGCCGTCAAAGGTGATATCAGGACATTCCTGGACAACAGCTGTTAAAAATCGGGGAAAAGCAAGTAATACCAGCAGGTAGGTTAAAAGATTTTTTTCTTCCTGGAAAGGGTGATGACATACTCATGCGTCCTTTCAAATGAAATAAAGCTCATTCTCCCTCTCCATATTCATTAATATATTCCGTGTAATGAAAAGATGATGAAATAAATTCAAAAAAGGGTTTAAAATTACTAAACAGCAATTTTACGTATTAACGCAGGAGGTTGTCATTTATTAATTAATATCTTTTTTTTGAAAATACCTGAAAGTGCTAACAACGGCGTGAAATTGTAGTAAACCCAACGTTTTGAAAATGTTGAGAATAATGCAGTATAATACCGGCTATATTGACGAAGAACTCTCCAATTTTTACTATAAAGGGGGAAGAAAATAATTTAACTATAAATCTATGAAGAAAATCAACTAAAAAATGTTCAATTTCAAACCGGTGGCTTTACACTACTTTTAAAACGGTGATGACAGATTTTCCGGATCAGTCTCATAAACCCTGAAAGAATAACCGTCATATTTGTTGATTCCTGCCTCAGTGCCTATCCATATAAAACCGTTATCATCCTGAACAATACTCCGGGCGAAACTCTGAGAAAGTCCTTCCTCAACTGATAAATGCCGAAATCTTATATTGTCACCCTGGGCACGGAGACTATTCGGCAGGGCAAAAAGAAGTAAAAGAAATACTATACCTATAGGTCCTTTTATTCTATAACCATTCAGGTCCATAAGCATGGTTAATTATATCATAGTGGGAGGGCTTTAACAATAGCGAAAGTATTTCTGCGATCTATGTTATTTGTGCTTATCAATTGTGTAAATATTGTCTCTCTTTAAAACAATGTTAACCACGACTTTCGATTTTCAAATTCACTCTCGGTTTTATACCAGACTCCTGCGAACCACCGCCTACCCGTTCTCCGGCGGCCTCTCTTTTTATCCGTCAAGATCCACCTGCACCGGTTTCACCCTCCAGATTTCATCGGCATACTGCTGAATGGCCCTGTCGGATGAAAAGGTCCCCATGTTGGCAACGTTGCGTATCGACATCTCAGTCCATCGTGATTGATCGCGGTAGGTCTCACATGCCCGCTTGTGACAGGCGGTGTATGCCTCGAAATCGGCGCATACCAGATACCGGTCATTACTCAGAAGTGAATCTATAAGCGGTTTGAATAAGTCCGGTTTTTCCGGGTTAAAGAAATTCTTATTGACAAGATCGATTACCTTTCGAAGATTCTCGCTTTGCTTGTAAAAATCATACGGTACGTACCCGTTTGCTTTCAATTCGTCAACCTCATGGGCGCGCAGGCCGAAAATAAACATGTTCTCTTCACCAATCTGCTCACACATCTCTATAGTTGCTCCGTCCATAGTACCGATTGTCAGCGCCCCGTTTAACGCAAATTTCATATTACCCGTGCCGGAAGCTTCCGTCCCGGCGGTGGATATCTGCTCTGAAAGATCCGCTGCCGGAATAAGATACTCGGCCAGTGAAACACGGTAATTGGGTATAAAATGTATCTGAAGAAGATCTTTTGTATCAGGATCGCAGTTGATTACACCCGCAACACTGTTGATAAATTTAATTATCAGTTTTGCCGTATAATACCCGGGGGCTGCTTTCCCACCAAAGAAAACCGTTCGCGGAACAAAATTTTCTCTGTCTCCCTCTTTTAATCGATTGTAGCTATGGATGCAATGAAGAATGTTCAACAACTGTCTCTTATATTCATGGATTCGTTTTACCTGTACATCAAAGAGTGTATTAACTGGTATCTCGATTCCCTCCCATTTCTGTAACTTTTCCGCAAGCTTCTTTTTACCGGTATCTTTTACCGCGCGCCACTCTTCCTGGAATGAAGGATCACCGGCATACTGTTCAAGCTCCTTCAGTGCATGAAGATTTTTTACCCAGCGGTCACCGATACGACTGGTAATCAGGGCTGCAAGCGGCTCATTTGCCTTGTAGAGCCAGCGACGCTGGGTAATACCGTTGGTTTTATTGTTGAACTTCTCCGGCCAGAGCTCATAAAAATCACGGACAATCCCGCTCTTCAGGAGCCTGGTATGCAGATCAGCAACACCATTTACCGAATGGCTGCCCACAATTGCCAGAAAAGCCATCCGTACCATGGGCTCAGCACCTTCTTCGATAAGAGACATCCTTCGGCGGCGCTCTGTATCTCCCGGGTATTTATAGGAAACCTGCCGAAGAAAGCGACTGTTAATGGTATATATGATATCTAAATGGCGAGGAAGGAGCGATTTTATCATACTGACCGGCCATTTCTCCAATGCCTCCGGCATCAGGGTGTGGTTGGTATAGGCAAAGGTCTTTACCACGATATTCCATGCTTTATCCCACGGTACCAGGTGTTCATCAACCAGTAAACGCATCAACTCGGCAATCGCTATTGACGGATGGGTGTCATTCAACTGAATGGCATTTTTCCTGGGGAAATCGGAAAAACCGGTATGGTGCTTCAGATACCGGCGAATAATATCCTGCAGTGATGCAGAAGTAAAGAAATACTGCTGCTTCAGCCGCAGCTCCCTGCCGCTGTGGTTCTGATCGTTGGGATATAGTACTTTGGATATATTCTCACTGGTCAATTTATCCTCACAGGCGGCAATATAATCTCCCTCCTGAAATCGCTCCAGATCAAGCTCTGTCGCTGACCGCGCGGACCACAACCTGAGGGTGTTGACGGTATTCGTTTTAAATCCGGGAATCGGTGTGTCAAACGGTACGGCAATAACATCGTCGGTATCAATCCAATGGGCAGTTTCCGTACCGTCGTCATGCGTTTCATACTCAACATGACCATAAAACTTGACCCTGCATTTATACTCGGGTCGCTCTATCTCCCACGGATTCACATTCTCGAGCCAGTGCTCCGGCAGCTCCTTCTGATAGCCGTTAATAATTTTCTGGGTGAAAATGCCAAATTCATACCGGATACCATACCCGATAGCCGGCAGCTCCATCGTCGCCATTGAGTCAAGAAAACAGGCTGCCAGGCGTCCCAGGCCGCCGTTGCCGAGACCGGCATCAACCTCCCGATCCTCAATTTCCCCATAGTCAAGGCCAAGCTCTCGCATGGCTTCCTTGCAGGAATCGTTCATCCCCAGATTCATCACATTGTTCCCCAGCAGCCGACCCATGAGAAACTCAAGGGAAAGATAATAAATCCTTTTTGTGTCAACCGCGTAATACTTCTGCTGGGTGAGAATCCATCGTTCGATAAGGCGGCTGCGGACTGTATAGGCAAGACTTAAGTACCCGTCATATGGAGTAAAGGTAAATCTGTCTTTTGCAATATAATAACTAAGGTTTGCCATAAAATTTCGGCGGATACTCTCCGTATCCATACCCTTGAAGTGCGTTGACCAGTTACGGTCCCCCCATATCGTATCAGGCTGAAGAGTATTTTTTTGTTCTGTTTCCATGGTATTGTCCCTTCACATATACAATTATCTAGCAAGTATATATTATCGGCAACAGGAAATCAATCACTATGGCTGGATAGTAAAACCGAGTGGCAACGGAAAGTTTTTTAAGATATGGTTTCATTCCCCTCGTATTCGGATTCAAGGGATTTTTATGGTTAAATATAAGTAAATAGTGGGAATGTTATCAGGTATAGATATAAAGAGGAGCAAACTCTTGTTTGCTCCTCTTCTACCACACACTTAACCATAAAAAGGAGGGATTAAAAATAAATGAGACACACTTCATTCATATATACGCGTATGTGGAATAGTATATTGTCATTTTTATTTTTTTTCTTTTATTATATTGTTATCAACACTGTTTGCCAACATTTATTCACAATGTTAGCAATATAACAACTCACATAATATCATGGTATTATATAATATCAACACAATGATATCAACATTTTGTTAACTTTTCTCACACCTTTTCCGCATCACCATTGGTCATAGAACAGTTACCGTGGAATATAGCTCCTTCATTGATAACAAGATCCTTTGTCCGAAGATCACCTATGAGTGAAGCATTCTGCTCCAGTTCAACACGGTCTTCAACCATCAGGTTCCCGACAATCTGCCCGCCGATAATAGCACTTTTTGCCTTGATATCCGCATTAACTATTCCAGAACCGCTTATTGTTATTTCTTCTGATGTCTCGATTCTTCCTTTAATAGATCCTTCAATACGCAGATTATGCGGTACAACCATGGAACCCTCAAAAACAGTACCTTCACCAAGAATTGTATAAGATCCCTTGCCGTGACCTTTCTCCATAACATGCTCCTTATATCGTTAAATATCAATATGTTATCTCACTTAAAGCCGCTTATATATGTATTTCTCCGGGTCAACATTCTTGCCGTCTCTTAGTATCTCATAGTGTACATGGGGTGCTGATGATCTCCCGGTATTCCCTAAAAGCGCGATTGTCTGACCTCTTTGCACACGGTCACCTTTAGCCACGAGTGCCTGCATACAATGACCGTATCTGGTTATAAAACCAAACTTATGTTTAATCGTCACAATAAGTCCGAAATAGGTATCGTGCGAAACATCATGCACAACTCCGGGTGCGGTTGCACGAATGGGTGTTCCGGTTGTCGCTGCAACATCCAGCCCGAGATGATTATCACCCGGTGTTTTTGTGTCCTTATTAAACCTTTTGGTTATCCAACCGTCAACCGGACTGATATTTGGTATAGAGAGGGAAAGCTCTACCCCTGTGGCGGATGAAGCTTTTACTTCTTTATATACCTCTGCCCCCTCTGTTCTCAGATCACCGATAAAAGCATCAAGGCTGTCCTCAGTGAAAAGATCCTCGTTCTTTTTCGATAACGCTGAGACCGAGGTAATGATATCGCTTTCACCAACAGAGGTTGCCAACCGTTTCAGATAACTGCTGGTTTGCTCAATAGACACTATTTTTTGTGAGATATTCCGCAGTTTTTTATTTTCCTCTGCAAGACGTTTATTCTCATTGAGCAAGGAATAGGTTAACTGCAGTTTCGCCCCTATTTCGCCGGATCTCAGTAAAAGGGCACTAATACCGAAAACAAAAATAATACAGAAAAAGATAAGGGCATACAGTATGGAGCGGTTTATACGGATATAAAAGGTCCGTCCATTATCATCAGGTACAAACATGACGGTGTAGGATTTCTTTTTCTTTTTCTTTTTTTTCATAGTGTGTTCAGGGTATGAGGATATTCAGGACCCGATTCAGATCCTCTTTACTGTAATAAAATATTTCCACTTTTCCTTTTTCATTATTTTTCGTGACAATTTTCACCTCAGTACCATAGTGATACCGCAACCGCTCTTCCTGGTGAAGAATATCCGGATGGGCGGAATGCTGCTTCACGGCACCCTGGTTTCTTTTTTTCTTTCTGTTCACATTCGGCTGTACCAGCCGCTCAACATCCCGTACAGTCAAGCCCTGTACAACAACCTTCTCGGCAAGGGCACATTGCTCTTTTGCATTATCAATTGACAAAAGGGCGCGCGCGTGGCCCGTGCTGATCGCTCCCTCCCGGACCATTACCTGTATTTGTTCCGGCAGCTTCAGTAAACGCAACGTATTGGTAATCACACTCCGGCTTTTACCCACCTGATCAGACAGCTGCTGATGTGATAATCCACACTGCAGCAGCAATTTCTGATATGACTCGGCTATTTCAACATCGTTAAGATTCTCCCGCTGAATATTCTCAACCAGAGCCATCTCAAGCATCTTGGTATCGGAAACACGCTCCTTTATTACACACGGTACCTTCGGTGAACCGAGATATTTAAGCGCCCGTAACCGGCGTTCACCGGAAACAATCTCAAACCCATCGCCCTTCCTGCGCACCACTATCGGCTGTAAAAGCCCCTGGCTCTTAATACTGTCCGCCAGATTCTTAATATCATCATCATGGAAGGTTCTTCTTGGCTGAAAAGGGTTTGCCTGTATCCGGGAAACTGAAATATCAACAACCTCATTCTCCACCTCGTTCTCCGGATCTGCAACCGGAATGAGATTGGATAGCCCCCGACCAAGCGCCCGGCGACTCTTCTTAGACGTCATTCTGCATGATTTCCTTTGCTAATGATAGATAACTTTCCGCTCCGGATGACATAATATCATAAAGTATAATCGGCTTTCCAAATGATGGTGACTCTGATAATTTTACATTTCTTGGCACTATGGAGTCAAAAACTTTTCCTGAAAAACAGTTACGAACATCCTCGGCAACCTGCTTCGATAAGTTAAGCCTGCTGTCATACATGGTCAACAACACCCCTTCAATAACCAAATTCCTGTTAAGGTTCTTTTGAACCAGCCTTATGGTATTAAGCAGCTCAGCCAGCCCTTCCAAGGCATAATACTCACACTGAATGGGAATGAGAACCGAATCGGTTGCAGTAAGAACATTTATGGTAATGAGACCGAGCGAAGGCGGTGAATCAATGATAACATAGTCGTATGCACCCCTGATATCATCAAGTGCATTGGCAAGCTGTCTCTCACGGGCAATCACATTAACCAGTTCTATTTCTGCTCCCGCAAGATCAACGGTTGAAGGGATAATATCAAGATAGGTAATCTGTTCACTCGGTATGATAACCTCTTTGATTGAGGCCTGAGCACCGTTTTTTTTCTGATTTGTCAAAACGTCATAAACAGAAACATCTCTGGAATCCTTTTCCAGACCGATACCCGTGGTTGCATTGCACTGTGCATCCATATCAACAAGGAGCGTTTTCTTTTCTGTGGCAGCAAGGCAGGCAGCAAGATTAATTGCTGTTGTTGTCTTTCCAACCCCACCCTTCTGGTTACATACCGCAATAATCTTCATCCACGAGCCTCATATACTGAAAACTGTGTAAACCCGTTCCTGATATTTTTGAAATAAGAAATTAGTTTATCGTACGCCGTCACACAAGGGCAAGTGAAACAAGATTAAGTCCAAGGATCTGATTGCCAAGATCATATTCTGCAATCTCACTGATACCAATACCATTTTTCTCTTTATTCATGGTAATTTCCGCAAGCTCCTTCTCAAATTGCTTTGTCTTAAACGTATATATCCTTCCATCTTTTGCAACGAATGGTTTCGCCAGTTGTGCTATTTTAGTGAGTGAACCGATACCTCTGCTGATAATATAATCAAATCCACTTTCCGGAATATCAATTCGCTCCGTTCTTTTATTGTGGATACGTACATTTTCAAATCCCAGTTCTGAAATAACTTCTCTCAAAAATGAAGACTTCTTTTTGTTTGACTCTGCGAGTTCAAATGTTAAATCCGGCCTGAATATCCGTATGGGGATCGACGGGAAACCGCCTCCTGCACCGATATCAAAAACGGTGGCATTCTTTTTAAATCCGAAAAGAAGAAGCGGTTGTATAGAATCGCAGAAATGGCGGAGAAACAGTCTGTCCTCATCTTTTGGCGAAACAAGACCTACTGCAGGATTCCATTTAATAATAAGAGAAAGATAGGTTAATATCATTTCCCTCTGATCCAAATCAGGACTTAATCCAAGACGCTCCAGTTCCTTTAATTCGTAACACTCTTTTGCTTTTGCTAGAAACGGTTTTAACTTCTCATTCATAGGCACTATCCATAAGTTTCACGTGAAACATCTATAATTTTTTTACTATATTCATTATAAGTACAGACACATCCGCCGGTGTAACTCCAGAAATTCTTGATGCCTGACCAATGGTCAACGGTCGTATATTGTTCAATTTCACTCTTGATTCCGTTAACAGACCTTCAATCGATTGATAATCGATATCCGCAGGTATTGGTGTCTCTTCTATCCTTTTCTGTCGCTCTATCTCCCTTTTTTGCTTTGTTATAAAACCCTCATATTTAATATCCGCTTCAATAGTTACTTTCTGTTCTCTTGACGGTTTTTCTTCGTCAATGACATCAAAAATGTCTTCAAGACCAACCTGCGGTCTTTTCAGAAGCTCCGCAGCCGGTATCTTCCGCTTAAGTTCGGTTTTTATATTTTTTCGTGCTGCATTCCAACGCTCCGGACTAATCCCGGTTGAAAACAGTCTCTTTTTAATCGATTCTCTCTCCTGCCACGCTTTTTCACGATCTCTAAATAAAGTATCATCTATTAACCCGTGTCTTTTTGCAAACGGCATGAGCCGCTCGTCTGCATTATCCTGTCTCAGAAGCAACCGGTATTCCGCCCGGGATGTAAACATCCGGTACGGTTCTTCCGTACCCTTGGTAACAAGGTCATCAATCAGTACTCCTGTATACGATGTATCTCTACCTAATACGATACATTCTTCACCACGAACCCTTTTCGCCGCATTCAACCCTGCAATCAACCCCTGGCACGCAGCCTCTTCATATCCTGATGTGCCGTTTATCTGACCGGTAAAAAAGAGGCGCTCCACTTTTCTCGATTCCAGTGATGCAAAGAGCTGCACAGGGTGAAAATAGTCATATTCTATTGCATACGCGGGTTTTATCATCCTCGCCCGGCCAAAACCGTTCAGGCTTTTTATCATCTCGATCTGAACTTCAAAGGGTAGTGATGTGGAAAAACCATTGAGGTACATTTCATGAGTACACAACCCTTCAGGTTCTAAAAATAATGTATGCCCGTTCCGGTCCCCAAACCTTACGACCTTATCTTCAATCGACGGGCAGTATCGTGGACCAACTCCGACAATTCTTCCCCCGAACAAGGGAGACTTATCGAGATTGTTTCTTATGATTTCATGTGTTTTTTTTGTTGTTTTTAACTCCCAGCAGACAGCCTTATTTTCAGGCAGTTCTGTTGTGCTGAAAGAAAACGGCCACGGGTGTTCATCGCCTTCCTGTCTGGTCATATTAGAGAAATTCACTGTACGCCCATCAATTCGTGCCGGTGTTCCTGTTTTCATTCTTCCTGCGGTAATTCCCTGTTCCTGCACAGATTCACTGAGTAGCAGTGATGGTGATTCACCTAATCTTCCGCATGAAAAAGAGTGCATACCAATATGTGCAAGCCCGTTTAAAAATGTACCCATTGCCAGTATTACTGCAGCAGCTTCAATATGTTGACCTGATTCTGTTACGACCCCCTGCACCCTTTTATTTTTAACAATAATTTTTTGGACCATATCCTGAAAAATTGCAACATTCTCCAGTCTCTCAAGATACTGACGACACAGAATCCTGTAACGTGTCTTATCCACTTGTGCACGAGGCCCCCATACAGCAACCCCTTTACTTTTATTCAACATTCGAAACTGAATACCTGCCATGTCGGTAATTTTCCCCATTAATCCACCAAGGGCATCAATTTCACGAACAATATTCCCCTTTGCAATACCGCCAATAGCAGGGTTACAGGACATCTGTCCAATCAGATCCGCATGGGCAGTTATAAGCAGAACTGACAATCCCGACTTCGCAGCACTGTTCACCGCTTCAACACCTGCGTGCCCACCACCAACTACAATTATATCATATTTCATAGCTCAAATGTTTCACGTGAAACATTTTAAAATAACTGTCCTGAAAACAATATTTTATATTTTATTTTCCAATACAAAATTCTTTAAAAATCTTTTCCAATACATCTTCTGTCGTTGTTTTTCCTACAAATTCATCAAACCTTTTCAATATATTTCTGCAGTATTCCGCCTTTATCTCCTCCTGTATGCCACAACCATCTATTTTCTCTATCTCTTCAAGTACTCCCTCCATTATTTTTTCCTGCCTTTTGTTTGCAATGATACAGTCATATTGCATACAATTATATATTTCCTTACAATGCTCCCTTATAAATTCTTCTACCCTTTTCCTTTCATTTGTATTAATCGCAGAAATTTTAATAAATGGAATTGAGTTTTTTTTAAAGAAAATCTCTTTTTCCTCCCCATACGCAAGATCAATTTTATTTATAATACCAATTATTTTCTGTTTCTTTAGTTTTTCAATCTCTTTTTCTTCTTCTTTTATCTCTTCGTCTGCAGCCGTTACCCAAATATCTATCCTGCTGTTTTGTATTATCTCTCTGCTTCTCTCAATACCTATTCTTTCAACTCCCCGAGCTTCCTTCTTCAACCCGGCTGTATCTATAAATGTTACAGGTATATCTCCTATTACTCTTTTCTCTGATATAAAATCTCTTGTTGTTCCACCCTCTTTATCTACAATAGATCTTTCGTATCCCAATATCAGATTTAACAGACTTGATTTACCCGCATTAGTCGGACCAACTATAGCAAGGTGTATACCGTTCTCTACATCTTTTATAATACGCCTTTTTTCAATCTCAGAAAGTATACTTTTTTTTAAATTCTTCACTTTTTTATCTATTATACCTTCACTATCTCTCCTTTCAATATCATCTTCTTCACCAAACTCTATATTCGACTCTATTATAACCAGTATATCTTCAATTTCTTTTTTCCAACTATTAATAAGAAATTGATAACCACCAAGATAAGATTGTATTGCGCTTTTATGCTGAGTCTCTGTTTTACTGTTAACAATCTGATTTATTGATTCCGCCTTTGCCAGATTTGTCTTACCGTTATAAAACGCCCTCCTGGTGAATTCTCCTTTTTCTGCATATCGGGCTCCTGAATCAATAATTAGTTCCAGTATCCTCGACGGTACAACCTCACCTCCGTGGCATATTATTTCAACCATATCCTCGCCGGTAAAAGAACGTGGTGCCTTATATTTTATTGCGGTTATCTCATCAATTATTTCATCACTCCCATTTTCTGAAAAATGGTATAATCGTATCTTCTGAGGTCTTGCTTTTTCAAATGTCTCTTCTTCTTTTATATGCTTCTGCACAATAGAGCATGCTTTTTCACCTGAAACCCTAATTAAAGCCAATGCGCCAATACCTGAAGGTGTAGCTATTGCAACAATTGTATCGTTCATTTCCATGGAATGATCCAAAAATGTTTCCTTCAACAACTTTTTACTGGTTGGACTCTTTCTTCTTTTTATCCATCAATTTTTGTTGTACCAACTGTAGTGCTGTAGAAAAAGTAAAATAGAGACATAAACCTGATGGAAAATTATTGAATAATACCAGCATCATTATCGGCATCATATAAATCATCGCCTTTTGATTCGGATCTTTTATGGTAGATTTATTTTGAAAGTACATGAGAACAGCCATTACTACCGGTAGAAGAGCAAAATTACTTCCATACATTGGAATGTTTACTCCAATGGGGAATAAAACCTCTGCCTGTGATAAATCCTTTATCCATGGTACTAAAAAGGTGCCCTGGCCACGCAATTCTATTGCCTTTCTCAATACTATAAAAAGTGAAATCATAATAGGCATCTGTAATATCATCGGCAGACACCCTCCCATACCACCGAGAGGATTTATTCCTTCCTTCCGATAAAACTCCATTATTTTCTGGTTCATCTGCTGCGGGTTTCCCTTATACTTTTCACGTATTTTATTTATCCGAGGTTGAATTTCCTTCATTTTACTCATAGACTTCATACTGCTCTGGGTAAGTGGGTAAGTGACAACTTTAAGAATTATGGTAAGAATAATTATTACTATACCATAGTCTTTTACCCCCTTCTGCAATTGAATGAGTAACCACAGTACAAATTCACATAACTTCGGAAACCATACTTTTCCGCCTATAAAAACGGTTGCAAAAACTTTTCCTGTTTTCGTTGATACACCAAAAAGAATCTTCTCCAGTTTTACATTTACCAGCTTTAATTCATTCAGCTTTGTCGGCCCAGCATATATTGTATATTTTTCCTCTCTGTTATTACTGAATCTCTCTACACTGACTGAAAGACTAATTTCTCTTTCGTTTTTCTTTTTGTTTTCCTCTTTTTTATCGTAATAGCAATCGACCTTAAAAGTACCGTCTGAAATTTTCTCAGGGATCAATGCTACTGCAAAATATTTCGATGTTATTGCAACCCAGTTATAATTTCCTGAACGAGATACCTCTTCTTCCTTATTGCCCTCCATGTGTTCTCCTTCATCACCACCAAGAAAATGTATTTTCTTTTTATCAAAACGGGCACTTCTTCCGGCAGCTATTTCACTTTCCTTAATTCCACCCTCCCATCCAATCTCTACTTTTTTATCTATAATTTCATCAGAAATCACAGAATAACCGATGGTGTAATTATTCTTAAAAAATGTGAATTCCTTTTTGACCGCACTCTCATTTAAATCGATAAAGCTGAATGTTAAAGTTACTTTGCTATCGTTTTCAACCACAATTTTCTTTTCATCACCTGTATATTTGAATATTTTATTATCATAGTTTTTATCGTTTATTTTAAGATTTCCACCACCTTTATTCCTGAAATTTAATAATTCAATAAATCCTGTGTCATTTTTATTTTTTTCGTGTTTATAGGTATATTCTTTTGTTTTCAGTGTTATTATTCTTCCACCCATTTCACTAATTGCACAAATATATTTATCTGTCTCGACATAAATCGTATCTATTACTGTTAAAGTATCTGAAGAAACAGTGTCAAGGGTGGTGGTATCTGTACCAGGTGTCTCTATTGGTTCGTTGATATTTGAAACAGATTCTCTCCTATCGACTTTACCATTAACGACACTGGTCGACTCAGAAATATCCTTCGCGCTTTCACCTTTTTCTTCATTTATAACCTGCTTATTTTCGAATGGGTACGGTTTTTTTAATATCTTTTCATAATACATTCTACTGGTAAAAAACCGGAAACATACTATTATCAGCAGGAACGCCATTAACATGTTAATAACATTTCTATTCAAAATTAACTCCTCTATTGTTTAGATTACTTTTAATAACGGGATCATATCCCCCTTTTGAAAAAGGATTACATCTTACCACTCTACATACTATTGCATATACTGCTTTATGAAACGGCATGTTTAGCAATGCCTCTTTTGCATATACAGTACAGGATGGTTGATATTTACATGTTCCATGAGGTAAAAGAAACAATGTTCGTATAAACGTTATAATGTTTATAATACTAATTGCATTTATGTTTCTAATTCTGTTCGCCATGATGAATAAATTTCTTTTAAAACCTTCATATCAATTGAAGATGAGTAATGAGGACAAATCAAAATATCATAGTAAGGGGGATGCTCAATTTTTGTACTTCTAAATATTTCTCTCAGTACTCTTTTAATTCTGTTTCTTGTTACTGCGGCTCCGTTCTTTTTCGAAACAAGAATTGCCGCTCTATCATATAACTCAGTATTCTTACGATATACCAGATTAAAATACGAACACCTAAACCTGTGCCCGCTTCTTAAAAGAGATGATATTTCCTTTTCATTTTTTATCTTATGTAAACTACGAAAAGTATAGCTCAATATACTGTTCCATGTTAATTGTCGGAAACGGTAAGTCTTTTGCGCTTCTTAAGTCTTCTTCTCTTAAGTATATCCTGCCCGCTTTTTGTAGCCATTCTCTTTCTAAAGCCGTGTTTATTTGCTCTCTTACGATTTGATGGCTGATAGGTACGTTTCATTTACAGCTCCTTACTGATTATATTAGCAAAAATAAGCTATAAAAAATGCTTTAATACAAATTTTTTGTCAATTAGTTTAAACTCTATAGGTAATAAATACTATATATAGTATTGCTGTTTCTATATAATGTAGTTTCAGAATATATTTCATACCTCTTTCTCAATCTAAAACTATATATTTGTTTATTTTTAACACAACATAAGATTATTTAATTCAGATAAATCTATAATACCTTTTAAAAGAACAATAATAAACTTATTTTTCTTCTACCCGGATATTATTTTTTTCACACAATTTCTCATATTCCATCCATTAGAAATGAATTATGCATATTTCACTCTGGAATGAAATTCTGGCGCTAATATCAAAAACAATTGATGCAAATCGTTTTGATACATGGATACGTCCTCTTACCCAAATTGAAACAGAAGATAAAACCGAACTTGTTTTATCTGTGCAAAATAAATTCATGCTTGATTTTCTTGAACAACATTATCATGACAAAATTCTTTCCTTTGCTCAAAAGGTATCGCCGTTAATCCGTACTGTTTCATTCCGTCTTAACAACAACGATGATTATCCCTTTTCTGAGCTGTCTCGTTCGCCGTCAAATTATAACAAAACTATTGATATACAGTTAAAACAAAAATCAACCCTGATGCTTAATAGTCAATATTCTTTTGATCTCTTTGTTGCGGGATCTGGCAATGAGTTTGCAAAAAGTGTTTCTTTAGCGGTTGCTGAAAATCCAGGTAAAACTAAATTTAATCCTTTGCTTATTTATGGCGGTGTTGGCCTTGGTAAAACACATCTTCTTCATGCAATCGGTAATCATATAGTAGAAAATAATAACGATTTTGCTGTAAATTTTACTCCATCTGAAGAATTCTATTTTAATTTTATTGAAGCAATTAAAAACAGTAGTACAAAAGAATATACAGATATATTCAGAAAATCAGATATACTGCTTGTTGATGATATTCAGTTTTTTTCCGGTAAAGAGCGTACACAGGAAGAATTCTTCTATATATTTAATACCCTCTATCAACAGGGTAAACAGATAGTCCTTACATCAGATTTACCTCCCAATGATCTAAAAGGACTTCATGATCGCCTTATTTCACGTTTTCAATGGGGATTGTGTGTTGATATTCAACCGCCTGATTTAGAAACCCGCGTTGCAATTCTTAAGAAGAAAGCTGAGCGTGATCATCTAACTATTCCGGAAGATATAATCTATTTTATTGCAGAACATATATCGACAAATATCAGAAAGCTTGAAGGAGTTATTATTCGTCTTCTTGCATTTGCTTCTATTACGAAAACTGATATCACAATAGATTTAGTAAAAAATATTCTTAGTGATTCTATAAAAAAAGAACATGCAAAAGTATCTATTGAAGACATAATTAATACTGTTTCATCTTATTACAATATTTCTGTGGATAATCTGCGTGAAAAAAACAGAAGTAAAGAGGTTGCTCACTGCAGACAGGTTGCCATGTATATTGCAAAGATGTATACAAATTATTCTCTGAAAACAATAGGACTCCACTTCGGTGGCAGAGACCACAGCACAGTTATTCATGCAATAAAGCAAATTGATAAAAATAAAGAAAAAGACAAAATTCTTTCAAAAGATATTAATTATATTCTTTCTCAGATAGGAAAATGATTGAAAAAGATGTTAATGTAATGTGGATAACCTGTAACAATTAAAACAATAAACATGTTATTTTCTTTTTTTTATTAAATTAATAAATTATCAACATCTATATTTATTTATTTTATAACAGGTTAGTGATTATTTATATACTATCAACACACCTAATTGCTTTTGATTATTTATATATATATAATTTATAAACAGATATGAATATGTTGATATATATAATAAAAACTTTATACGGGAGTTAATATGGCACTCACAATTCATAAAAAGGATTTTTTTGAAATTATTCAGAAAGCATATCCTATTGTTCCCTCAAAAAGCTCTTTACAGATTTTACTTAATTTTAAACTAATTTTCTCGCCGGAATCACTTGAAATTGTTGCAACAGATCTTGATCACTCTATTAAGTTAAAAACACCTATTACAGGCGAAGGTGAATTTGAGATAACGGTTAATGCGAAGAAACTATTTGAAATAGTCAGAGAGTTGCATGATGATAATCTTACTATTGATTGTGATGAAAATGTGCTTACAATCGAGAGCGGGGGCTCTTTCTCGTGTAAGATATCAGGCGCAGATACCCGCGATTTTCCTCCTTTTCCGGAGCTGGAAAATTTTAATCAGATAGAGATACCTCTCCGGAATTTTAAAAATATGGTAACGAAAAGCAGCTTTGCTGTTTCGAGGGATGAAGCACGTGCCTGCTTATGTGGTGTATTCTGGAAGGTAGAAAAAGGTAAAATGGGTATGATTGCCACTGATGGACATAGATTAGGCTGTTCGTTTTATAGCAGTGACACAGGAGTAGATAGTGATATTGGCAGTATTATTTCTCCTAAAAGCCTTATTCATCTGGTAAGGATACTTGATTCTGAAGAGGTGGATGATACCATTTCAGTAGCCTATGGTGATAAATATATCGTTTTTAAGAGTGACTCACTGACATTATGCTCAAAGCTTATTGATGGACCTTATCCTGATTATGAGAAAGTAATTCCGGGTAATAATCCAAAAAAAGCTGTAATTGATAAGGGTATTCTCCTTGAGGCAGTTAAAAGGGTTTCTGTTTTATCGAATCAAAAAACACATCTTGTAAAATTTGTTTTTGGTAAGAATGAATTGGAGATAGTTGTCATGAACAGGGATATCGGTGGCGAAGCGCGACAGGTGATACCGGTTGATTATGATGGAGAAGAACATACGATTGGATTTAATGCTTTATATTTTCTCGAGATACTTTCGATAATTAAAACATCTTCCATCCGTTTAGAGATGAATACTCAGATTAGCGCCTGTTTACTTTTCCCGGTATATGAGGATGATAAGGAAAAGGAAAGTGATGATCTGTTTCTTATAATGCCTTTGCGCATTCTTGAAGAACTATAATAATAACGGAGAAATAATTTTAAAGACAGAGAAAAATTGTTGACAAAAAAGTTTTTTTTATATGTATTGTGGCTTCCTTGTCTAATGATCACCCCTGGATTTTCATCACCTCTCGTTATTGGAAACGATGGGTTTGGGAATCCATTTCTTATTATTAATAATCCCGCAATGATAAACAGACAGAAGGGAGTTCCTATTGGTTTTTCCTTCTATTACAATACGTCATTGCAGAAATACTTAATACTGACAGGATTTAGTGAGTCCTTCGATAAAAGTGCTTTTTCTATAAATTACTTAAAAGATACTCAGGAGGAATATAATCGTTTTTCAACCGCCTTTTCAACCGCCTGTAAAATGATCTCGTTCGGAGCCTCTTTCCACTTTCTCTTTTTTGATGAGGAACCTGATTTTACCCTTGATGCGGGAATTACTTATCATTTTAAGGAAAGAAGATATATAGGTCTTGTGATGAAGAATATATTAGAGATTGATAACGGTAATGAACTGTTGGCGCGGGAGCTATGTTTAACAGGTGGAGGAAATATACCTAAAGTAGACAGATTATTTTTTACTGCTAAAGCACGAGGAATACTTTTTGATTTTAAAGAAAAGGATTACGGATATGGCGGCGATATTAATGTACATAAATTCATATTTAATAACCCTTCCTTAAGTATCTATTTAAAAGGAACGGTACTTTATGCGCATGATAAGAATCTTACGTGGAATATGGAATCACTTCTTGGATATCATCACCGTTTCAACCGTTTTTCTCTTGGTATATATGCAGGATATAAACATTATTCACTTTCAGAGATGAATAGTGTGGTGTTTTCCATTTACTATAATCCTCTCTTTAAAAGAAAAATTGGAGATTTAGACTGCTCATTAGAGCTTAATTCTTCTAAAATGACACCTAACGGCGATAATATACACGATAATGTTGTTATTACTATACGGGGTTCATTTCAGAAGGACGAAGTTAGAATCAAGCGATGGACCATATTAATAACCGATGAGAAGGATCGGAAGGGAGCTGTTATAAAGACTTTTTCAGGTGGTAATGTACCACCTACTTCAATAGTATGGGAAGGAAGAAATAATGAAGGAAATTTGGTTAAAAATGGCACTTATTATATCAAACTAATACTTGTTGATTCTATAAATAGAGTAATATCAAGTTCTTATAAAGTAGTTACTGTTTTCTGATGTAATACAACCGGTTTATACTGTGTATCTCTCTTCACTTACAATTAGTAATTTCAGAAATTATTTAGATTGTTCCCTAAGTTTAAGCAGTAAAGGTGCTGTATTTATTGGAGAAAACGGGTCCGGTAAAACCAATATACTTGAAGCAATACATATGATTTCTTTAGGACGATCTCAAAGAGGTGCCTTAAAAAGAGATATGATACACAGGGATGCACATGAGACCTTTTTAGAAGGCGTTTTTAGTGAGAGTGTTTCAGTGACACCGTTGTCGTTATCTATAGGTTTTTCACGCGACGGAAGCCTTATATTAAGAAGGAATAATCAAAAAGTATCTACTCTTTCAGAATTACTTTTCCACAATACGATTATTTCATTTGGATCGCAGGATATCGCTCTTATTTATGGGGAGCCGGCAGAGAGAAGAAGGTTTATTGACAGTATACTCTGCCAGGTAAATTCAACCTATCTGGATCATCTTGTACTCTATCGGAAGAATCTTTTAAACAGGAATACACTTTTAAAGAGAGATACATTGGATCGATCAGTAGATATTTATGAGGAGAAAATGGCTGAGTATGCCGCTACAATTGTATTTACAAGGAAAAAATTCTTTTTAGATATTGCGCAATTACTATCTAAATACTTTTGCCAAATCAGTCTATATACGGGGAAGGTTGATATTATTTACAAACCATCCATTTCTATAGAGTCTGATGATAAAGAGACATTATACAAATTGTTTTTAAAGGAATTGCGGGAGAAGAGGGAAAAAGACATTGTTTTGGGTTTTACGTCAATAGGGCCGCACAGGGATGACTTTAGATGTTATATTAATGGCATACCGATTAAATCATATGGATCACAGGGTCAATGTAGAGCAATGTCACTGTCAATACGGCTTTGCGCACTTAGTTTTCTTGAGAAGCATACCAGTAAAAAAAGTATTATTCTTATTGATGATGCATTTACCGAGCTTGATACCAAACGTAGAAGTAACACCTGTTCTCTGGTTGAGGGCAGGGGCCAGATTTTTTTAACGGCATTATCTGAAAAAGATATATTTATTGATAAGCTTCCTGTTTTTAATATAGAAAAAAATATGATTACATCAGTATGAAAAAAGGCAAAGAACCAAAAAAGCTTGGTGATGTTATGTACTCAGTTCTTTCAGAGCGGGGATATTTGGAGTCGTATTTCGAGGCTGAAGTGTTAAGAAGATGGAGAACTATTGTTGGCGAGAAGATAGCACAGGTTACAGAATGCACTGAGATACGCGACAGAATTTTGTATGTGAAAGTCTCTTCTGCGTCATGGAGACAGGAGTTGTCTTTTTTTAAAGATGAGATAATTGAGAAAATAAAAAGTGAGATACATCACGCGAGGATAAACGATATCATTTTTTGCTGATTTTGTAAAGAGACAATGCATCGGATACCCATGAGAAAGTGACAAGAAAGATCCGGTAAGAATAAAAATCCTTCTCGGTGAATTTCTACCGAACACAAACAGCTTCAATTCCCCTGTTTTTTAATCATTTTAAGCGTTTTTTTATTGCATATTTCGCATATAAAAGATAGGAAAAATCCGTGGAAAAATGTATTTTTTATCAGTGGTAATGTGTCTGAAAAAGTCGAATAAAAACAGTCCTTTTCAGAAAAAGAATTTCAATGGAATTATACGCATTTAAATTTACTGAAAGGCATTTGCTTTTGTAAATAATATTTTTACAAAATGGTTTGTCGGTAAAAAGCGGATCCGCGGGAAAGGAAGAACAAAAATAATGCAAAAAGGGAAGTATGAAGCCGAAAATATAAAGACGCTTAAGGGGCTCGAAGCGGTAAGAAAGCGTCCGGCCATGTATATCGGAAGTACCGGTTCTCACGGGTTACATCACCTTGTCTATGAAGTTGTTGACAATTCCATAGATGAAGCGCTTGCCGGTTACTGTGACACCATTACCGTAACGATTCATACCGATAATTCTGTTACAATTCTGGATAATGGACGAGGTATTCCCGTTGGCTACCATGAAGAAGAAAAGATGTCAGCATTGCAGCTTGTGCTTACGACCCTGCACTCTGGCGGTAAGTTTGACAATTCTTCGTATAAAGTTTCAGGAGGGCTTCACGGGGTGGGCGTTTCATGTGTTAATGCCTTGTCAACTCGTTTAAAGGCAGAGGTGTATCGTGACGGGAAGATTTACTTTATGGAATTTGAACGGGGAACGCCTCTGGATGAGCTTAAGGTTATTGGCGAAACCGATAAACAGGGTACCTCAATAACATTCCTGCCGGATGATACCGTATTTGAATCAATAGAATTCAGTTTCGATATATTATCCAAGCGTTTACGGGAGTTGGCATTTCTAAACAAGGGTATCCATATAAAAGTAATAGATGAGCGGGATGAGACAAAGAGACATGATTTCTGCTATCCGGGCGGACTTGTATCTTTTATAAAATTTCTCGATGAAAATAAAACACCGTTACATGATGAGCCGGTCTATTTCCAGCATGCGGGTGATGAAATGGAGCTGGAGATAGCGTTTCAATATAATGAAACCTACCAGGAGAATATTTTTTCTTTTGCAAATAATATAAATACCGTAGACGGCGGGACTCATTTATCCGGATTTAAAAAGGGATTAACACGCACAATAAATGCGTATATAAGCAATAATAATCTATTGAAAAACAATAAGGTCGAGATGCGCGGTGAAGATCTTCGTGAAGGTCTTACCGCGGTTGTTAGTGTGAAATTGTCTAATCCTCAATTTGAGGGGCAGACCAAGAATAAGCTCGGCAATTCGATTGTGAACGGTATTGTTGAATCCTATGTAAATGAGCGCCTGACTATTTATCTTGAAGAAAATCCGGCAATTGCTAAGAAGATAGTTGAAAAGTGTGTCAATTCTGCAATTGCCCGTGAAGCCGCCCGTAATGCCCGTCAGCTTGCACGAAGGAAAAATATTATGGATGGGGGCGGGCTTCCAGGAAAGCTCGCGGATTGTACAGAGCGTGACCCGGAGAAGTGCGAGATTTTTCTTGTAGAGGGTGATAGTGCCGGCGGTAGTGCTAAAATGGGGCGCGATAGAAATTACCAGGCCATTTTGCCGTTAAAAGGGAAAATTATTAACGTTGAAAAAGCGCGTATTGATAAGGTAATGGCTCATGAAGAGATACAGACGATGGTACAGGCCTTTGGTATCGGTCTAGGGAAACTTGATGATGAGGATTTTGATATCAGCAAATTACGATATCATAAAATAATAATAATGACCGATGCAGATGTTGACGGTTCTCATATCAGAACCTTGCTTTTAACTTTCCTTTTCCGTCACATGCCCGGTCTGGTTGAAAGCGGACATGTGTATATTGCACAACCGCCACTGTATAGAGTGAAATCCGGGAAAGAAGAAAAATATTGTTTTTCCGAGCAGGAAAAGGATATGCTGGTTGAGGAGTGGAAGAACAGGAAAAATGTAACGGTACAACGCTTTAAAGGTCTCGGTGAAATGAATCCGGATCAACTTGCAGAAACCACCATGAATCCGGAGAAAAGAGTACTAATGAAGGTGAAATTGGAGGATGTCGTTGAAGCTGATAGAATATTTACCATGCTAATGGGAGAGGAGGTCCTTCCCCGGCGACGGTTTATCGAGGAAAACGCATCTAAAGTACAGAATCTGGATGTATAGAAATACCTATGGGAAGAAAGTTAAGAGTGCTCTTAACCAATGACGACGGTTTTTCTACACCGGGAATACAACACATATATTCCGAATTACGGGATGAATTTGAAGTAACAGTTATTGCACCCGAAGAAGAGCAGAGCGGTATAGGTCATGCATTTACCTACCATAAACCGCTTGTGGTTAATGAGAAAAGGTTTCAGGATAGTGTCGGTTACAGTGTGGCGGGAACACCTGCCGATTGTGTTAAATTTGCGCTGAGCTACCTTATGGATGAGAGGCCGGACAGTATTGTTTCGGGGATTAACAACGGAGGGAATACCGGTATTGCAGGTTTTTATTCCGGTACAGTCGCTGCCGCCAGAGAAAGCGCTTTCTGGCAGGTAACCGGAGTCGCTTTTTCCTGTGAAGGAGAAGACGCGACAAAATATATGGCGGATTATGCAGAGGTTTCCAGAAAGATTCTTTTAAAGATTTTAAATGGAAGGAAGTCGGGTAACAGAAGGGACATGGTGTATTATAACGTAAATTTTCCCTCATGCCGTGTGAATGATTGTGCCGGGGTAAAGCTTACCAGACAGAGCTTGTCATTCTGGAATGATATCTATACGCCCGTAGAGAATGATACTGGAAAAGTGGAGTATTGGTTGAATGGAGAGCGAAAGGATGTTGAAGAACACAATGAGTACGACACGCGGGCGATAAATGACAGATATATTACAATAACCCCCCTTCATATTGATAACACAGCGGTAGATGCATTTAAGTCATCATCCCAGTTTGATGATATTCTATAGACACAGAAGGAGCATATATGAGCGACTCTACTGATATAAAAAATTATGTGTTCATTGAAGACGAGATGAAAAAGTCATACCTGGATTATTCCATGAGTATGATTACAGCACGTGCGTTGCCGGATGTTCGTGACGGACTGAAACCGGTACATCGGCGTGTAATGTATGGTATGAGTGAGCTCGGACTGGTTCATAACAAGCAACCAAAGAAATGTGCCAGGGTTGTTGGAGATGTTATCGGTAAGTATCATCCACACGGAGATGCTGCGGTATATGATACTCTGGTACGAATGGCACAGGATTTTTCTCTCAGATATTGCATGGTTGATGGGCAGGGAAATTTCGGCTCCATTGACGGTGATCCGCCCGCTGCTATGCGATATACTGAGTGTCGGATGACCCGCCTTGCAGAGGAAATGCTGATAGATCTGGATAAAGATACCGTTGATTATGTTCCCAACTATGATGATTCAATGCAGGAGCCTTCAGTACTACCGGCTAAAATACCCTTCTTATTGCTGAATGGAGGTACCGGTATTGCCGTTGGTATGGCAACCAATATGGCGCCACACAACCTTGCGGAAGTAATAGATGCTATAATCGCGGTTATTGATGATCCGGAGATCAAGCTCGACAAATTAATCGACATTATTCCCGGGCCGGATTTTCCGACCGGTGGTATTATTTACGGCAGGGGTGGTATATGGCAGGCCTATAAAACCGGAAAAGGAAAGGTGATCCTGCGTGGAAAGGTGGAGATAGAAAAAGGACAACAGGATAGAGAGAAGATCGTGATAACCGAGATTCCTTACATGGTAAATAAAACAGGCCTTCTGGAGAAGATGGCCGATCTTGTTCGGTTGAAGACAATTGAAGGGATTTCTTTTATCCGTGATGAGTCTGATAGAAGAGGTATGCGTATTGTAATAGGGGTTAAAAAAGATGATTTTGCAGATGTCATTCTTAACAAACTGTATAAATATACCCATCTGCAGACAACATTTGGTATTAACAACCTGGCGCTTGTTGATAAAAAGCCAAGACTTCTTTGTCTGAAAGATTTGATTGAACTTTTTATTGATCATCGACATACTGTCGTAGAGCGCCGCACTCAATTTGAACTGAAGAAGGCACAGGAGCGGGCGCATATTCTTGAAGGGTTGCGTGTCGCTATTGATAATATCGATGAGATCGTCGAGCTTATCAAAACATCATCATCAACAGAAGAAGCAAACACCAGACTTCAGGAACGGTTCAGCCTGTCGGATATTCAGAGTAAGGCGATTCTGGAGATGCGCCTGCAACGGTTGACGGGCCTTGAACGGGAGAAGATAGAGGAAGAATATAAGACGCTACTTAGGCAGATAGAGGAATTAAAGGATATTCTTGAGCGCCGTGAAAGGCGGATGGGGATTATAAAAGATGAGCTTCTGGAGATAAAGAAAAAATTCAAAGATGAGCGAAGAACGGAGATTGTCGAAGATGAGGGCGATGTTGATATAGATATTGAAGATATGATTGCAAATGAGGATATGGTAATTACCATGACCCACGAGGGGTATATTAAGCGTTGCCCGGTTAACACCTATCGTTCTCAGGGTCGGGGAGGTCGCGGCGTTAAAGGGATGGATTCAAAAGAGGATGATTTTGTAGATACACTATTTATTGCTTCCACACATTCATATATCCTTTTCTTTACCAACACCGGAAGATGTTACTGGTTAAAGGTATATAAGATACCCGAAGCGGGAAGGTATTCTCGCGGAAGACCTATTGTAAATCTATTGCAGCTTCGGACCGATGAAGAGGTCGCATCTTTTATGCCAATTAAAGAATTTGATGACACACACTTTATTGTTGTGATAACAAAAAACGGGATTGTTAACAAACAGCCGCTGAATGCCTATTCCAATGTTCGTAGAGACGGTATCAATGCAATTAATCTTGATGAAGGGGATCGGGTTGTTGAATGTAAACTCACCGATGGAAATAATGATATTATAATCGGGACCAAGAAGGGTATGGCGGTACGATTTCATGAGAGCGCTATCCGGGAATTGGGAAGAAATACCCATGGGGTACGAGGGATTACTCTGCGGGAGGGCGATGCCGTTATCGGTATGGTAATAGTCGATGAGTCGAATTTATTACTTTCAGTGACGGAAAACGGCTATGGAAAAAGAACTGCGGTTACCGAATACCGTCGTACCAATAGAGGAGGTATCGGTATTATCAATATAAAAACCACCAAGAGAAACGGTTCCGTAGTTGGTATTAAAAGAATTGGTGAGGCCCATGATGTGTTGTTAATTACCAGGAATGGTATTATTATTCGTTGCGACGGGTCGAAGATATCGTTAATAGGTCGTAATACACAGGGGGTAAAGTTGATTAACCTTGAGGAGGGTGACGCTGTTATTGATGTTGCTCTTTGCAGGAGAGACGACGAAGAAGAGCAAAAAGAGGAGATTGAGACAATAGAGTAACAGTGAGAGTATAGGTAGACGAAAACGTATGGATCACTACGATTATAATATTATTTTTGCTGAATAGATTTAATAGTGATTGCAATTAATAACATGCTTGATGTTATTGCAAGGATATCTTTGGTTGTTTCAAGAAAAATCTTAAATCGTTGGTCCGTTTGCGGTAATTTAAAGGGGACAACGACTGCATCACCCGGCTCGAGGTTATAACGGGAAAGCCGCACCATTTTACGGGTACGAACACTGCCATTTGCCTTGATAACATAGACATCCCTTTTATTCGCATTCTCCTTATATCCACCGGATAGTTGAATGTAATGATAAACCCGGGAATCAGCTTTATCGATAACAAAGGTGGCTGGATTGAATACTTCACCTATTACGGAGACGGTGCTTTTATCTTTTGGAACATAGAAAACATCACCGTCTTCAATTTGCAGATCCCGGTAATTTTCTTCATTTTCAAAATCGATAACGACACGGCCTATCGGTTCCATCTTTTTCAGTTTATCCAGAAGCTGTTTCTGCCGGTCAAGAAGAGCCTGTGCTTCGGGTGCGGTATTTCCCTTTAAAGTCATTTCGTTGGAAAGGTTGACAATATCCAGTTCAAGCTTATTTATATATTCCTCAGTTCTCTCTTTTTCGAGTTTCTTTACTGATTCACGGGTATAAATTGCGGCTGAAAGGTAAGCGTCCGGTTTGAATCCACCTGCCCGCTTGATGAGGTTCCCGAGCGTTTCGCCTTCAAGAACAATATACGAGCCGGGATAATTAAATTCACCGACGAGTGATATTGTTTTCTGCTCCTCCCATCCCTGTTTCGGGCGTATGGATACATGATCAAATTTGGAGAGAGGAATATTATGGTCAGGATTATCCTGCATGGCCGCAGATATATTAAAATCTATTTTCTCCGTATGCACTTCTTCATCTTCGAAGGTTCTTTTGTATAGTTCTCCTCTTTCATTACTTGCTTCTTCGCTGAGACCGCCGGCTTCTAAAATAAGATCTTTAACGCACATGTTTTCAAGGAGTTTATAGGTACCCGGGTTGGTAACGGATCCGTCTATGGAGACCTCCCGGTCCCGTTCGAAAAAGTCCTGATTGTAAATAATAATATTATCCAGAGGTGCGAGGGCAATATTTTCGGGTGAAGAGCTGTCCTCAAGAACCTTACCAAGATTAAAGGAAATTATTCGTTCAGCATAGGAAGGCGGCTCCTGACGGCGAATGACCGCATAATTGAAATACGTCTCAGGCAAAAAATGATCATAGCTGTTGAGCAAATCGGAGACTCGCATATTTTCACGAAATTCATACTTTCCCGGACGGGTAACGTTACCGGAAAGGAACACGGCATTTTTATCGAATTGTACCACAGGAAAAATCTTAACAATATCGCCGTCCTCAATAGTAAAATCCGGCAGCCTTTCACCGGCGGTAATGTCCAGATCGAGAACAACCTGCTGTTTCTTTTCCTGGAAGCGTTCTACCTGTATACGATTTACCCATGCATTCGGTGTAAGCCCACCGGCAAGATCGATTAAATCCTTTAATCCTGTTTTGTCTTTTAATTCATACAGTGCGCTTCGTCTTACATTACCGGCAATGGCTGCCATTTTTTTCACGACGGGAATAAAAATTACGTCTCCTGTTTTGAGACGGACATTGCCGAAATTATCTCCTGAGAGAAGAAATTTATAGAAGTCAAATGTTTTTATGGTTCTTCCGTTGCGTTTTAACTTGACATGACGCATTGAGCCGTTTTTTGAAAAACCGTCGGCAAAAAAGAGTGCATTGGTGACATTGGTGAGCGCACTTACCGTGTATTGTCCGGGAATGTTTACTTCACCAACCACGAAAACCCTAATGTCACTTAGTGTGCCCATACTGACAGCTGCCTGAACACCTTCAATAGTCTGAATACGGTTTGTGAGGTTTTTCTGCATAGCCTTAAAAGGAAGTCCGGCAACGGAAACGGGACCGATACGGGGGATATTTACCTTACCATTTCTGTCGACAGTAAGATGATGCTCTTCGTTGATACGACCCCATAGGAGAATAATAATTTCATCACCCGAGGCGACGGGATAATCTGCGGGTACCGATATCTGGTTCTCTGATTTAAACTGGGGAGATTTTACTTTTCGAAAGACTGAATGACCGAAGATCTCCAGATCTTCGAGAATGCTGTCGGGATTGATTATTTCTTTCTTTAGAAGTTTTTCATAGATTGAAAATTCTTCAGGTATTTTTTCGAGCGAATCTAACCTGAGAGAATCAATGCCGGTAGTATCAGAGACTTCAAGAGTATCTTCGTCAAGTTCGTTCAGTAGTCTGGACTGTTGCTGCAGCTCTTTGATAGAATAATGGCTTTTTAATTTATTAATTTCTGATGCAGTAAACTGACTGTATACACAGAACAAACAAGAGAAGATAACCAGAGAAGTAGATACCAAACTGTTTCTAATGTTTTTCATAAAAATCCTTAATATATGATACTTTTCGGTAATTTACATAAAACGTATTAGAAAATATATTAAATATGTACATAGTAACAAAATATGAAAAGTTATCGTAAAAACTTTGGTTTTACTGTAGAGTTGCTTCCTCCCGTAATAAAACCATGATCAAGAGTAATTTTCCTATAGTGATATTTTTCAGTTATATGAGTATCATGTGTTGCCATAATAACAGTTGTTCCCCAGCTGTTTATTTTTTTCAGCAGCTCAAAGATTTCCATGGATATATCGATATCAAGGTTTCCAGTCGGTTCATCGGCGATAAGTACCATGGGATCGTTGGCTATAGCACGGGCAATACATACCCGTTGCTGCTCACCTCCGGAGAGCTGTGTTGGTATGTAGGAGGTTTTATGTGACAGACCGGTCTGTGCAAGTACTTCAAAAACCTTTCTTTTAACCAATCGTTCTTTTAATCCGGTGACACGGATAGCAAAGGCAACATTTTCGAAAACGTTTCTGTCGAGAAGTAATCGAAAATCCTGAAACACGATACCGAGTTTCCTTCGTAGACGCGGTATATCAAAGCGCCGGATATATTTTGATTCATATCCACACACGAAGACCTGTCCCGTTGACGGCAATTCTTCCATGTAGATATGTTTCAGCAAAGTTGTTTTTCCAGCACCGCTTGCACCGGTAAGAAAAACAAATTCTCCCTTATCAATGAATAAATTAATATCATTTAAGGCGTTGAATTTGCCATCGAATCGTTTATTTACGTGTGAAAACTCTATCATTTTTTATCATTCTTCTGCAAAAGGAAGTGAATACGTTCTGACCGATGGGTATATTTATTAAATGAATAATTATCCCACACTCCTAATACCTTAAAATAGTTATCAGGTAAAGCCTGCAAAATCTCATTAACTGAAAAAATGTTCTGAATGTGGTTTTCATAGTGTTTGGTATAACACGATGGGTGCTTTTCGTGCTGCAGATACACAGTAAAGTCATTGTGTTGCGACTTCTGTTTTTTGTTGTAGTAGCTGTGCCTTATATAGGATGAATCGCCGAAATCTTCGGTTTCAAAAAAATCAAGGAAATTATTTTTAGAATTTGTTTCAGTCGTAATATCAAAAAGAAAACAGCCATTTTTGTCAAGAACCGAGTATATTTCGTGGAATAAATGGGTGTACTCATGAAGCGAACGGAGATAATTTATGCCATCGTAGAGGAATATAACTAAAGTAAAATTTCTTTTTACCGGCAAAGACTTTGCATCGGCACAGAATACAGGCAAGCCTTTCTTTGCTGCCTCATAGCACATACCGGGAGAAATATCGGAACAGAGGCACTCATAACCATTTTTTAAAAGCAAGGACCCGAGCGTTCCCGTACCTCCACCGATTTCCAGGATTGAAGGTTTGTTGCCGGGAAAATATCTTGCATGGATTTTTTTAATTAAAGCGAGCCAGAGTTCATACTTGACATGAGCCATTAATCTGTCATATAACGGGGCAAGGGCAGAGTAATTCACAAGGATTATTACAGCCTTATATCGATAAAAGTTTCCTGTTGCCACTTATCAACCAGGTCAATAAGTTTTTTCTGGGTAAAAATCCGTTGGGCAATCTGTGCTATTTCATTCCAGTCTTCAGAAAGAGAGAGGCGCCGGTTCTCTACAATTTTATCTATTCTGAATAATGAAATGCTGTTGTCTGTTTTTACCGGTGAAGAGAGGGCGCCGACAGTAAGAGTATCGAATGCATCATGTATCTGTGATGGGAGCTCTGCAAGAGTAAACCATTTCATTTGTCCGTCTTTTACTTTTGAAGCTTTATCCGTGCTGTACTTTTGCACGGCCTTTTTAAAGCAATCAGAAGTTGTACAATTGATTTTTAATGAATCGAGCAGCGCTATAGTTCTTTGAATTTCTTTTTCCGGGGGTGTAATACCGACAAACAACTGGCGGACGTTAACTTTCTGATCCTTACGATCAAGTATGTTTACAATATGAAATCCTAACCGTGTTTCAAACGGCTCACTGGTTTCGCCGGGTTTTAATGAAAAAATTTTCTCCTCAAAAGTTAACTCATTGAGCGTTCCCTTTGCGATGTATCCCAGTTCACCGCCATTTGCAGCGTTCGGCCCTTCCGAGTGAAGTTTCGCAACCTTTTCAAAATCCTCTCCGTTATCAAGCATCTCTTTAAGCGAGGTGATTTTTGCATAGGCTTTCTGACGTATTTTGTCTGAAGGAGTGAGATTAACGGTTATTTTTGACAGACGAATACTTTTTCCCAGGGCGGGAAGACTGTCCCGGTACTCATTATAAAAATTCTCAACATCACTGCGGTTGATTTTATTTGCAGCAATATAAAACTGCTGTACCTTCTGTTTGAGGAGTTCCTGACGAATCTGCTGTCGGATTTCCTTTTTAAATTTGGTAAGGCTTATTCCCTGTTCTTTTTCAAGAAGGACTTCAAACTCGTCCATTGAAATGCGGTTCTGTTTAAGAATATAATTTATTCGATTGGTGAGCTCGCTCTCAATCTCATCGGCAAACACCGTTATGTTTGTATCTTTTTCAGCATGTACCAATAGAACTTTTCCTTCAATTAACTCTTCAAGCAGTTTATACTGCATCATATTTTTTTCGAGCGAGTCAGGCTTTAATCCAAGTTGATTTATTTTCAGAAACATATATGCTTCAAGTTCGGAGGAGAGAATAATAGAGTCTCCCACCACGGCAATGATACCATCAAGCCTTTCTGCTGCCCGGGTTGATGAAAGACAAAATGTTGCAAACAGGATTATTGTAAGTAAGCGATTCATTGTGTTACCTTTTCTTTTTTTATTGATTCTGTTGAGGGTTTTTTGTCAGTTGATTTCGAGTCCTTACGGTCTTGGGTCAGCAATTCAAAGTTGAATACATAATCAGATTTTTGCCGTAGTGCAGCAAGAAGGTTTTCAATATCCTTTTTTTGGGATTGAGCAGAGAGGGTGCTTATGATTTCTTCCCGAACTTCCTCTAAAAGACAGATTTCACCGGCTTTCTGTTTATCGAGAACCCGTATTATATGTACCCCATCGGATAATTTTATTGGACTGGTGGTTCCGTTAATCCGTATATTGAAGACGACATTTGCTATTTCCGGAGGAAGATTTTTAAGAGGCACAAAAGAGGCGGTATTCGGATCCTGAACCGGTATTGTTGAGTACTCCTTTGCGAGTTCGAGAAAATTTGTTGCCGTTACTAAATTCCTGACCTTCCAACCGGTAACGAGATCTTCAACAATAATTTCTATATATTTCACAACATCATGTTCCCGGATAAATGACTCCTTGTGTTTTTCATAATAGTCTTTTATTGTTTCCTCCGGGATACGCTGTTTTTGCATACCCGATGAATTTCTGTTAATCATTTCCGCGCTTAACAAATCCTTTTTCATCTGATCAAGACGCTTGATAATTTCTTCTTCCTTGTGGATATTCCGGCGAACAGCTTCCTGGTAGAGCAGTTCCGTGTCAATCCACTGTTTTACATAATTGAGCCGTTGTTTATGGGTAATTTGATCGCTATATTCAGGGGGAATGCTTCTATTTAGATCCTGCATAGTTAGAATTGAGCGTCCCACGCGGGCGATAATCGGGCTATTGTCCTGTGGTGTTTTTTGGCAGGATATAATTAGGAGAACAGAAACCATGAGAGAAATATGGGAAAATCGGATTGTATAATATTTTTTCATAACTTCTCAACCTTTCTCATTATATGCCGGATTCGATAAAAAATACATAATAACAAGAAAAAAATCCATTTGGAGACGATGAGTAAATCAATGAAAATGTATATGCATCTTAAAGTAAGTCTTTAATTTTTTTACAATTACTGAACACTTTTCAGGAACTTCGTAAATAAAAGGGAAATATTTTGGAGAGGTTAATAATTTTCTGGATAATTTGGTATTGATTTTATATGCAGGAGAGACCGGTTATTATGTTGTACATGAATCTATAATATCTTTAATTTCATTGGGAATGTCGTGGGGTGACGTGGAAATCAGTTTCGTTTTAAGCAGTATTGGAGAACCATAAACAACTTCAAATGATTTTTTGGTAGTAGAAACAACCTGTTTAATACGTTGCGCAACTTCATTATCAGTACCGGAAAACGACAGAGATAGAATGGTGCCGGAGGTGACACTGATCTGTGATATGTCAATTTTTCGTCCTATGATTTTTATTTGAATCAGCGTTAATAATGTTTTTACCGGGAGAGGAAGGGGGCCGAACCTGTCGACAAATTCGTTTTCGATGTTACAAAGGTCCTCGTTGCTTGAACAGGAAGAGCAGTCCTGATACAGTCTGATTCTAATTGCACTGTCGGGAACGTACTCTGAGGGAATATAAGCATCGACGGGGATCTCTATTTTTATATCCGACACCTTTTCATCAGAGGTCTGTCCTGTAAGAGAGTCGATTTCTTCTTTAAGCAGGCGGCAATAGAGATCAAATCCGATATCTGCAATGGTACCGTGCTGATCGGTGCCAAGTATGTTTCCCGCACCGCGTATTTCAAGATCCCTCATGGCTATCTGGAATCCGGAACCGAGATCCGTATATTGTTCAAGGGCGCGGAGACGTCTGAGTGAAACCTCTTTTATTTCTTTAAAGGGTTTGGTTAGAAAATAAGCATACGCCTGTTCCGCAGATCGACCAACCCGACCCCGCAGCTGATAGAGCTGGGAGAGACCCATGCTGTCCGCCCGGTTTACAATGATAGTGTTAACATTCGGGATATCAAGGCCATTTTCAATGATTGCCGTGGAAAGCAGAATATCGAATTTTCCTGCAACAAACTCTTTCATAACCCGTTCCAGCAGGGGTTCATCCATCTGGCCATGAGCGACCGCAATTCGTGCACGAGGGACAGCCGTTTCTATACGCTCCTGGAGAAGCGGAAGGTTCTTTATCCGGTTGTGGACGAAATATACCTGTCCTCCCCGGTTGATTTCATTTTCTATTGCCTCTTTAATTACTTCATCATGGTACTCGGTTACATGGGTTTCTATAGGAAGACGGTTTCGTGGCGGGGTATTGATAATTGACAAGTCGCGAATACCTGTTAATGACATATGCAGGGTTCGCGGAATCGGCGTCGCCGTCATTGAGAGGACATCCACCTTATAGCGGTATTCCTTCAGTTTCTCTTTATGACGGACACCAAAGCGCTGTTCTTCATCTATTATAAGCAAACCGAGGTTTTTAAATTGAACGTCCTTTGATAGGATACGGTGAGTACCTATCAAAATGTCTATGGAGCCGTTTTTTAACTTTTTAATTGTTTCCCGCTGTTCTTTCGGTGTCATAAAACGGCTGAGTGCGGCGACCGTGAGTGGGAGGTTTGCCATTCGCTCGGAGAAGGTAGTATAATGTTGTGCAGTGAGAATGGTCGTTGGTGCGAGGAGTGCTACCTGGTATCCGTCGAGAGCCGCTTTGACGGCAGCACGCATGGCAATTTCCGTTTTTCCGAATCCAACATCGCCGCATACCAACCGATCCATGGGTTTCGGCGATATCATATCTTTTTTGACCTCATTTATTGCACTGATCTGGTCAGGCGTTGGTTCATAGATAAACGCGTCTTCAAATTCTTTCTGCCAGGAGGAGTCTTCTGAGAAGGCAATTCCTTTCAGGCATTCACGTTTTGCATACAGGGAAATAAGATCCTCGGCCATTTCCCGAAGGGATTCTCTCGCCTTAGCTTTCTGTTTTTCCCACCGGGCAGTTCCAAGTCTGGAAAGCACCGGCGGAGTGGAATCTTTGCCTATATATTTCTGGACTTTATAGAAATCCTCAACAGGAACATATACCTTTGAATTGTTCTGGTATACCAGTACCATACAGTCCTGTTGGTTACCCTTTGTCTGTATACGTTCAGTTCCAAGGAATCTGGCGATGCCGTGATCGATATGCACCACATAGTCTCCCGGTGAGAAGGAATCATAGCCGCTGACCGGGACCCTCCTTTTCGATTTTTTTATACGGACTGTTCGGTGAGCGCGGTTGAAAATGTGATATTCGGAGTAACAGGCGATTTTATGTTCCAAATCAAAAAAGCCGCGCTCAAGGTAGCCAAGCGCTATCGTTACAGAATCGCAATCTTCCTCAATAATTTCCCGGAGGCGTTCCGCATGCCCTTTGCTTTCACATAGAATAGTAATAAGGTATCCCTCAGATTCTTTCCGCTTCAGATCAGTGAGGAGCAATTTGATATTGCTGTTATAATGCGGTTGTTCCTGATAAGAGGTTTTATACGATACCGTTTCTTTCGATGTGACGCCTGTATCCATAAAAACCGTCCGGTATCCGGCCAGTTTATCCGTTACTTGAGTGTTCGGAATTAAAAGGGTGTCCGGTTTGGATATAAAAGGATACAAGGATTCGGGAACCCTGTTAAGGCGCCTGGCGTAATTTTCCCGATCTTCATTGAGACGGCGTTGGGGATTAAACAGATCGTTCCAGAAAATAATAGTGTCGGATGGCAGGTAGTCGAGAATTGATACTTCCGGTATATCAAACCAGTGAAGAAACCATTCAATGCCTTCATGATCCGTCTGCGTTTTCCATGCGTGTTTCAGGGTTTGAAAGGAATGGATATTAACGGCATTATTCCTGCAAAAAGCCTCGATTTTTTCTATTGACCTTTCAATGCGGTTTTCAGAGAAACAGAATTCTTTTACCGGAAAGATGTCAACCCGTGATCGGTGAGAGAGAGATTTTTGCGTAAATATATCAAATTCGCGTATAGATTCAATTGAATCACCCCAGAACTCCAGACGAACAGGGTTTTCAACAAGAAATGGATAGATGTCAACAATGCCTCCCCGCACCGCAAAGGCGCCGATATCCTGCACCTGCGTTTCGCGGGTAAAGCCGTTGTCCGTCAGCCATAATGCCAGCTTCTCCTGTGATATTTCATCGTTTACCTGGAGTTTTATTGTATGATTGAACAGCTCCTTTTTTGCGGGTATCTTCTGCAACAATGCTGCGCTGGTGGTTATATAAATTGAAATGCTGTTATTCATCAGGCGGGAGAGAATATCAAAACGTCTCTCAACAGTGGGGCCAAAAGGTGATCGCATATTATAGGGAATTGCATCACGGGAGGGAAAGGTCGCAACAAACTGATTTCCAATAAGTGAAGCGCACTCTTTCGAGAGCGATTCTGCTTTTTTGGTTTCCGGCACTATCACCAGAACCGGTTGGTTATGTTTCCGGAAAAAGTGACAGATAATGAACGCATCAGAGCTTCCGGCACAACCGGTTATATGTAGATTCCCACGGCCTTTCTCCAGAGGAGGAATGCCGGTGAACAGAGGCTCAACGGTTGCCAGAGAGAATGGTTGAATGGTCATACTTTTCTCATCAGCCAGGGTATTGATAAAATGAAAATACTTTGAGGAGATGTACTGAGAGAAAAAAAGTGAGCCAGGAGGGAATCGAACCCGCGACCCACGGCTTAAAAGGCCGTTGCTCTACCGACTGAGCTACTGGCTCGTTGGATAAAGAGGAGTGAAATATATATAGCGTTCGGTGTTGTGTCAAATTCTTAGTTATGCAATGTATCGGAAGAATCGCATTTCAGTTCGAGAATTTTTATAAAGCTTCTTTGCAGATTCCTGGATTCCAATAAAGGGGTGTACCGGTTGATGTTGTATGCATTTTTTATAAACGGTCCGCCGAATTTTTTCTGGAAGATGCTTAACTTTTTCAGATAATCCTTATCTTTCTGATTGTCTTCAGCAACGGGCTGTGATTTTTCATTTGAAGAAACGTTTTTGGGAGGTGTTTTTTTTCTCGGCGAGATTATCCTTTTTAATCGCTCCAATTCCTGACATTTCTTTAACTGCTGATACGCCAATGCCTGGTAGATATAAACTTTTCTGAATTTAGGCCAGAGATCGAGGAGCCTGTTTGAAAAATAGAGGGTAGAATCGTAGTTACCTTTATGATAATGACAATAAGCACGAACATAATCTGTTGGTAACGTGTTTGGGTACTTTTCATCAAGGTAATCACAGGTTGGCAGGGCTACGTTATGATTTTTATTCATAGCATTAAAATAAGCAAGTTTGTAGTTTGCATTAGGGTGATATGGGCAACAGGCGACACTCTTCAGAAGGATTGTGTTCTGGGTCTGTATAGACAGTTCTTGGGTTCTGGCAATTTCCGATTTAAAGAAATAGAAGTCACCGAGTGAAATCTGAATGGCCAGGAACAGAAAGAGAGAAGAGAAGAATATCAGGATGATTGTAAAAACATGCTTTACTTTTTTCATGGATAGAACAGAGTTGATATTGAAATGATCTCTCCAGATGAGCCCCAGGTGTGCCCATGCCATGACAGAAGAGGGAACATGGCGGGATGCGGTATTGTAACCTGCATGCAGCAGGATCGATGTAAAAACCAGAAGAAGCACGAGAGATTCCAGGTTTTTGGATTTTATAAAGTTTTTTAACGCAATGAACAGCGCTCCGAACCAGAAGAAATTATAGAGTGTGCCGCCGATAATTCCGAGTTCACACCATGCCTGGAGGAAATCATTATGGCCCGCATCTGCAAGAGTAAACGGTTCCGAAAAAGCTCGAAATTGGAAAGGCCAGAAACGGATAGATTCAGGAATGAAATTGCCAATGCCTATTCCAAAGACGGGTTTTTCTAAGAATAGTTTTATCATTGACGTAAAGTATATAGGTCGAGGAGATATATCCCTGGCTATATTAGCAGAATCTCTACCAATAAAGAGAGATGCGTAGCGAAACCACGAGTTTTCATTCCAGAGAATGAGCGGCAGGAGTGTAAACACCAAAAAAAACAGATACAGAGAGATCCGGAGATACATATTTCGTTTCAACTGATTGGCAAAACGGAAGAAAAAAATCACCAGCAGGAAAACCAGCGATGTCAATAACGGGCCTCGAGAATCGGAAATGACAAGCGCTAATAATTGTATAAAGCAAAACGCCAGTAACAGAATACCTGACTTTTTTTCTGTCTGAATTTTTTTTAATGCAGCAAAGAATGTCCACATAACACAGGTCATAAGGACCATCGCAAGCATATTTTTATGCCCGATAAAGCCGCTCGGCTGGGGTGGGTAGTAGCCTGCGGTTGTCTGGATATATCCGGCGTATTCCAGGAGCGCAACAATACTGCCTATGAAACCGATTGCAATGCAGGTGGAGAGAAGATACTGTTTTTTATTTTCATCGGAAATCAGAGAAACGGTGATAAAACTGAGAAATGAAACCCAGAAAAAGACGATTGCCCTGTTGCCATAATATGGATTACTTAACAGGTACCAGTTAAAAAGGATATAGCAAATAAGTCCTGTGAACAGTATAGTGAAGACAGGGAAATGACCGGAAGATTTATTACTCAGTTTTGACAGGTTGAACCGGGAAGCTAAGTATAGTGACAGGGGAGTCAGAATGACAATAAAAGAAATAAATCTTATATCTTCATAGGAATGAAAAAGGTATATATGAATAAAAAAAGGGATAACAGGCAAAAAGATAAAAAAAATATTCATAAATATTCGCAAAAAAAAACGCAATCCCTTTTTATTAAAGGGATTGCGTTTTTGAATCATGTCATTAATAATTATTTCCAGGTTGGTGCATATTTGCCAAGATTTGCTGTTGCTGTTTTTGCACCGCTACTTAAATTAATAGTCGCATTATCGGTATTGGCTTCAGCATCTCCGAAATCCTTTTTAACCATTGCGCGCGCATTGCCGGTTGATGCGTCAGCACTGGGAATAGAATAGGTGAAATATGTTGACGCATTTGTGGGGTCAGACATATTGAGCGAAGTAAAGGACGTGGTGAAACTACCTGTCTCAGCTTCATATGCCGCTTCAGCGGTAAATATCTGTGCAAGAATAGTCGGGAACTCGGATGCTTTCGCTTTGTGCGAAGCATGAGTAAATTTCGGAATCGCAACCGCAGCCAGAATACCGACGATAACAATAACCACCATTAATTCGACGAGTGTAAAACCTTTCCTGTTCATAGGTTTTCCTTTCGGTTAAGAGCGTTCTTTGTGATACGTACTGTTTGATTTAAAATCGAGGCAAAAAAATAAAGTACAATTTCGGGGTATTAACTCCTTTCCGGACAGGCGTCTGTCCCGTTATCTTCATGCCACTGAATATTATATTACATATTTTGTGAAATAATGTCAATGATTTTTAAGAAAAACCCGTAATAAAAAGAAAAAGTGGAACAGTGATTTCCGAAAATCCGATTGTTTGTTGAGAATTAGTTGAAACAGTGATTTATTTGCACCGTTTCATTGTGATGTATAGATGTTCTACAGGGAGAGAACCGGATCTGATGCTCATATGGCTGGTCATACACACTACTTCCCATCCTTTTTGCCCCTCATCATTGAGATAATTATATAGGGTTGTATCAGTCCAGTTTTGCTGCACTTTTCCGTTCACATAGTGTACTTTCCAGGAAATGTCTTTCGGCAGTACGAATCCGAAGATTCCTTTTCCGTGTTTCTCAGCTATTATAAATTTATGTTCGAACGTTGGCATATTTTTAAAATATTTAGTAGCGTAGAATTTGGGAGACCTGCGCCATAATCTGATACCCTGGATTCA
>CAZIYW010000013.1:0-64181 GCA_964543525.1 uncultured Fibrobacterota bacterium
TACCCAATGAGAATTGTATCTGTATAGTGTTTGGATGATATCGAGTAAATTTTTACTATTAATCACGTAACACATTGCTATCAATACAATTAAATAACACAGTTTTAAAAAGTACATTAAATAGTAACCTAACACATTGATTTTATGGTAAAAATGGAAAAAAAATTATAAAATTATTTTTTTAACATACCTCTAAGTATAATATTTTCAATATTTTATATAAAATAGTGATGCAAACATATCTTCGTATCTATCATAATTTCAATGCAATATATACTGTTTACATAATAAAAAAGACGCCTAAAAGCGTCCTCTAAAAACTATCAAATGGTGTTTATTATTGTAAATTTATAACAGTATGTGGCTATTCGTAAAAAGATTTAAAGAATCAAATCATTGTCACTAAAGCTCCTCCTTAAGGCTCTTTTTTTAAACAAAGGAATAGTTTTATGTATTATTGGCATTAATTTCCTGAATATCATCGTGTTACAGATATCAAACACTCCAACAATTCATTACTCCATTGCCATTTCTTACATTATAATCAACTGTCCCTGCAGCGCACCTGCCTCCTTGATAGCCTGAAATATTGCTATCACATCTCGCGGTGCAACACCAAGAGAATTAAGAGCTTGCGCTAAATCGGTAACCGTAGTGGTCTGGTCAAGTACCACCATTTCCATATCTTTCTCTTCAACTACCATCTCAGGATTGGGAATCACTGTTGTCTGACCAAGCGTAACCGGTTGCGGTTGAATAACTTCAGGCACATTTACTATCTCAACTTTAACCCCGCCATGGGTAACTGCAACCTCGGATATGCGAACATTCCCCCCTGCCACAATGGTCCCGGTTCGCTCATTCATTACTACTTTTGCAGCCATTGCCACATCAAATCGTACATTCTCTACCTGAGAAATAAAATTAACAATAGGAATATAATTTCTTATCGTATCACGAGATACAACGCTATAATTTAATTCAACAGTTGACGGATCAATCGCACGTGCCACAGTGCCCTTGAGATTCTCAAATGTCTCCTTAAAATAGGCGTTTATTGCGTCAGCCATTGATACTGCTGAAGTAAAGTCAGGTTTGAAAAGTGACAACGAAATATTATTATTGTCCAAAACATTAAATTTATACTCCTTCTGCACAATGGCCCCATCTGGAATTCTTCCCACAAGTACATGATTTTTCTTAATATGCGTTAAACCCCGGTTTCTGATATCATAACCGCCCGTGGCAAGTGGTCCCTGGGCGCTGGCGTATATCTCACCGTCAGGTCCCTGCACTGGTGTCATAATCAACGTTCCGCCCTCAAGACTCTTTGCATCACCCAATGACGATACCATCACATCAAATTTGGTGCCCTGCCGCTTGAAGGGAGGCAGTGTTCCGGTTACCATTACCGATGCTACATTTCTCGTACGTATGTGCTTGTCGGGCAATTCAATACCCATATTTTTCAGCATATTTTTTATGGTCTGAATGGTAAATATTGTCTGAGTTCTGTCTCCGGTTCCAGCCAGGCCAACCACCAGTCCATAACCGAATACCTGCAGGTCCTCCAAACCTGAAATAGAGGCGACATCCTTTACCCGAACCCCCTGCTGTGCCAATGCAGATCCGGAAGTGATAATAAAAACAGCGATTACAGCTCCTAACAATCTTCTTGCATTGTTCTCCATAACATATTGTCCTTTAACAGGTTAAAATATCCAATTAAGAAACCGTGCAATGAAACCCGGCCTTCGTCCGGTATTGGCAACCCCTTTTCCGGAATAGGTTATTTTTGCATCGGAAATGTTGTATGAATATACGGTATTATCCTGCTCAATATCTTCCGGCCTGACCACTCCGGATATCTTTATTATCTCCTTTTCCTCATTGATCTCGACAACCTTATTGCCGTCTATCACAAGGTTACCATTATCAAGAACTTCCACGACCCGGGCGGATATGGTAGCAACAAGATTTCCCTCCCGTGAGGTACCGCCTTCACCGTCATAACCGACACTCGAGCTGCCTCCGGCCCCAAATCCCGGAATGATATCCAGCGGACCGCTTCCCGCACTATTCTTCAACCCAAAAGAGTTCTTTTTGTTGGTATTGGTGCTGCTCTGACTGCCTGCTTTTGCATTCTCCACTATCAGCACGGTAAGAATATCATGCGTTTTCATGGCACGATGATCGGTATACAGGCTGTATACGTCACCGCATAATGCACTATAACTCATTGAAAATAAAGCTAACAGGGAGAAAATACGTGCTCTTGAACTCATATGCTTTCCCCTTCCTTAAGGTAAACGATTCCCTTTTCACTAACGATAACCCGTATAAGTTTATGTGTTTTCAGATTCTCTACCCAGATTCTATCCCCTTTCGCACCCTCCTCACGGGCTCGTGCAGGTACTGAAACCCTGATAGGTCCTTTATTCACGAGAATGACTACATTATCACCCTTCTCAATCTCAGGTGCTATTTTTATGCACTTTTTATTTAACATCATTCCCGGAGTCAGTGTTCGTATCGCTACTCTACCTATAGCTAAGTCTTTATCAATTATTGGATTATAACGGAAATTGGTAATGTCCATCGGTACAATCTCGAGCTGTTCACCGCTGATAACTGTATTGCGGGAAATAACCGTTTTTGCACATACAACGGGTACAGTTACCGCCACTCTGCATTGAACCGGCACATAAAAAACTTTATCATCCTGTGTAATTTCCAGTTTTAAACGAATATTTCCTTTGGGATAGGGTGACAAAAGCCCTTTTACCGCCACCTGTGACGGTTTTCGATAACAACGCCATTCCCGATCCATATTCACAATAGAGACGGTATAATTATCACTCTCCCAGGCAATATTATCATACAGATATTCCAGAATCTCCTGTTCAAAATCACCTACACAGCGTACCCTTGCATCGGTTTGTACAGTTATCTGCTTTGCACCAGCGGTCTCCATTTTTATATTTTCAAACCGTGGTTTCAGCATAAACTGTATGACATCATATACATTCATTCTTCTGGAAAAACCGGCCGGTGCAGCTTCGCCAACAATGGCTGTTTCCAGTTTCTCACGGGTATTTTCATCCAATTTCCCATGAATCTGAGCAACGTCTTGTAAAAGTATCGTGCTGGTATTAACCACAACCGAATCCCTGAAATACAGAGTAACAGATTGTGCGGACAGAGTGAAACCGGCAGCAAGAACTGCAAATATACCTGCTGCTTTTAGTCCGGTTTTATGTTTAATGTAATTATTCATATAAATACATTTATCTTTTTCTATATCAATAAGTTATTATCGCTTTAAATTATTAGCGACCTGCATCATATCTTCAGAAACCTGAATCGCTTTCGAGACGATTTCGTATGCTCTCTGAGCAGTAATCATATTCACCATTTCATCGACAATCTGCACATTTGATGCTTCAGTATACTTCTGCATAATAACTCCGGTACCCTCTTCACCGGGCTGATATATTGTGGGCTCGCCTGAAGCTTCAGTTACAACAAACATGTTACTGCCGATCGCTTTCAAACCGCTGGGATTGATAAACCGTGCAAGCTCAATCTGACCGAATTCCGTTGAGGTATCCTCACCCTGCAGTCTGATATGGCATAGGCCATCACCGGTGACCGTCAGATCCTGCGCACCTTCAGGGATTACCAGCTCTGGATACACGATAAAACCCTGAGAAGTGACAATAGTACCGTCACTGGAGAGTTTGAACTGGCCGTCACGTGTATAGGCGGTACCGCCGTCAGGAAGAGTAATCTGGAAAAAGCCTTCACCCTGAATCGCCCAATCAAGTTCAGCGCCTGTCTCAATAAGTGATCCCTGCATGAAAATACGCTGGCTCGCAGCAGAGCGCACGCCACACCCGACCTCAATTCCAGCCGGTGCCATGCCACCTTCAACATTCCTGACCCCCGGCTCGCGTAATGTCTGATACATAAGGTCCTGAAACTCCAGTTTCTGTCGCTTGAATCCGGTAGTATTCACATTTGAAAGGTTATGCGATATCGTATCCATATACAACTGTTGTGCCTCCATGCCGGTCGCCGCAGTATACATTGAACGTATCATAACTCACCTCTTTTCAATTATTTATTTCTTTTTTCTTTATAACTTTAAACTTTCAACTTTTAACCGCGCTTATCCTACCCTGCCTACGCTGTTAACCGACTTATCCAAAGTCTGATCCTGCGCTTGCAGCGCCTTCTGGTCCGCTTCATACACCCGAAATGCCCGAATCATCTCAACCATATTCTGCACCGGCCCTGCATTTGACCCTTCCAGAAATCCCTGCTTGATAAGAAATCCCGGTGATTTTCTCACAGGGTTATTGGGCAATTCCGGACGGAAATAACTGTTGCCGTCACGCAGGAGCCTATAGGGCTTCCCGAAATCAGCAATACGCAACTCTCCCAACGAATTATCATCCTGAATAACTTCACCGTCAGTATTCACCTGTATCCTGCCGCCGTCACGATCTACACGGATAAAACCCTCAGTTGACATAACCCTGGAGCCGTCTGAGGTAACCAGAAATCCGTCGGGATTCAGTCCAAAGTTACCATTGCGGGTATATCTGACTCCACGCGGTGTCATCACCGTGAAAAAGCCTGAGCCCTTTATCATCAGATCCAGGTCATTATTCGTTTTTTTCATAGGGCCTTCACGATAGTCCACAAACACCTCATCCGCCTTAATCTCACGGTTGGCAAAAGGCTGCTGCTCATCATTGGCCAGATATTTCTGATACGACTTCACAAATAAACCGCTCTGTTTATAGCCCGTGGTATTGATATTGGCAAGATTGTTGGCTATCTGATCCTGCTTCTGCATCTGAGAAGTCATACCCTGAAGCGCTGTTTTAATACCTTGAATCATGATTCTCTCCGGATAAATGCGTTATTCATTATATAAATAGAGTAATCAGTTTAATGTTCAGCATATTTCATGCCGGGGTGACAGGTGGTATATAAGTTATTGAATTATATGAGTATTGATTGTCGTGATAGTGAATTGAGAGGAAATAGAGTGATAGTAATTTCTATTGAAGGGGCATTTTTTGCCGCCTTTTTCGATTAATCAAAAAATTGCAGGTACCGCAACTGAATCTCCATACTTGCCGAATCCGTAAACCGTATCCTGAAACAGAGGACTGTAACAGTACATCCGTAACCGCTTCTCCTGCGGATCCGCTCCGATACGATACGCGGTGATAATAATGTCGTGATAACCGGTATCGAAACAGGTGAAGATAAAGTGATGATTATCGGTAAAACCGGCCTGTCGGATCAACGTATCCTGCCAGTATCGGTTATTTTCGATACTGGCCCGGAATGACTAAAGAAGCTCTTTCAGAGTGAGATCGACACTGAGAGTCTCCGCGCTGAAAATTGCAATGGAATCCGAATCTGTAAAGGGATGCGATGTTATGATTATACCGGCATTGGACGGGTCGTTGAACGGATTGTACTCGCGTATACAATAGAGAATCAGGAGGATTGAAGCTGCTGTGATGATTTTCCGTATATACATTCCGGCATGACGCACTGTCTCACGTGCCACACAATTCAAAGCGCCGATAAATACATCCGAAACGAGAAGATTAAAAAAACGGATGATGTAAATATATTTGTATTCTTATATTATAAACCCAAAGATTGGCAACTATCCTGATTTTTTATCCCGGTACCGGTTTCGGGTGGAATCCACTCAACACCTTTTCATCACTCTTTGTCAAATACTCCCCACACAATTACAGTAACCTTTTTGGTAGGAAATGTTACCGGATTTGTCAATTCCGTACCGGGGTTATAATTATAGTGACGTTACTACCAAGATCATTTATTGTTCAATCGTGCCCTTCTGAGTGCTATATCGCGCAGCCGCCGCACCAGTATCTCACCGGCGGTGCGATAGTACGACTTATTCACCGAAATGGTATAGCCGTCATCGCACCAGCCTTCAACCGCGACATAGTATGTACCGGAGGAGCTGCAGTTCCATACAATCTTTGCATTCTCATCCATCCAGCTCTTATCGTAATTAACCAGTATTATTTCAAGTAAACCTCCCGATTTCCCGAACAGGGAGAGTGACGGGTCGGATTCACCGGTCGTCTCTATAGTGTAGGAATTCCCTCCCGATGCTGAGAATGAATACCACAGGGTATCATCCCAGTCTTCAATTGAGTCGGTAATTGACGTGCCGTCCGTTTTTATTGTTTTTACCGTGGTCGGCAGAGATACGGTTGCCAGGTCAGGCCACAGATCAGGCGGCACCGTGCCGGTGTATGGGTCTAAAAACACTTCCGTAATATAGGTGGTATCGTCAAAGGTGTATGATTCTTTAATGTAAATCTGTCCGTTTTTCATACTGCATGGAACCGGTGAACCCATGAGATAAATAATATCGTCCTGTGCTCCCTGGAGAAACTGTTCAACGGTAGTCTCATCAGCCCAGTTTGTGTACGTTACTGTGCTGCTGTTTGAGACAACGATTAACAGCAGTGACGTTGCAACTGAATACGTAGCCGTTGTAATATTATCTTTGCCGTTTACTTTCATATTCATAATCTGTTTTGCCAAGATCCAGTTGCCGATCAAATCCTCCGCAGAGACACCGACAGGATTGGAATCGTCACAACTGATAAAAAGAATACCGGCAAGAATAGTAATAATTGAAATGATTTTAGTTAATAATGTTGCACTATCTTTATAATATTATATAAAACAACGCCTTACGTTTATTACTCACTTCATATTAGAAATCGTAAAATCATCGAAATTCGCTTAATCTAATCATTTTTTCGCATTCTATAAGTTAAATGTGCAACATCATTGTTTCAAATAATTCTTCCAACCTTTCAATCTGCTGTCTATAATAACCATTACCTGACAGACGCAAACTTTCGGGTAATTACCCCGCTCTTCATAACAACTGTAACGAAATACATGCCTGATGAGAAAAGTTTCGGCAGTTGATACCATTTCTCGCCCGGTGAAGTTTTAAACGTCACCATCTGTCTTCCCTTTAAGTCAGAAACCGTCACCACCCCCTCCTCTGCGAACGGCATATAGAGCATCAAAGCATTACCAACCCTTTTCAACCTGCATTTCTCGATACCTGTCGGTGTATTCTGTTTCTGTATCGCGTTGGTTCCAACCACAATCTCTTCCATTACCGGCATCCGGTTCCGCGCAGTTACTGTCAGATGAATCTTCTTCTCGGTGGTTATTGAGGCTGTCAAGGTTACCGAGTCGCGGCCGGAAACAATTTTTGATGCAAGAATACCGTTTTCTTCACTGTACAGGCAGACACGTCCTTTAATGACATCATCAAAGGTTATGGTGACCGCCTGTGTGCCGGTATCGAGTGTTTGCGGAAACGTTACACTCATCGGGGTGGGTTTTGAGCTGAAATAGAGAAGGCTCGGGTCCCCGAACAGTGTCCAGGTTTCAAAGGTTTCCAGATACTGGCCTTCAGAGTTACCCGCTTCAAGAATTTTACTGGTTCCGTTGTAAACCATGGCACCGAGTGAGAGGTGAGTGTCTTCCACAAGGAGCCTGACCATCTCCTTCTGCCCAACCTGCGGCGGATTAAAGGGCTGACCTATGTAGGATCCCAGAAAAGCAATGGCACCGGTGCTGTCCTGCCGGGTTGCACATTCCGCAATGCAGGGATAGGTGTAATCGAATTCACCGGTGTTACAGGCAACACAGAGGATTACCGGGAGCATACCTTTGTTTTTCAACTGTAAAAAGGTGCCGTTCTTTACAAAACAGCCGGGGAAACCGAACTGCATCTGCAGCCCGTGTCCCTGATAGTTAAACCAGCCCCGTCCTTCATTCAAAGCAGCAATCACTTGACTGACAGTACCGCTTTCCGACTCAAAGATCCGATCGATATGGGTATAGGTGGTACTTTCCATAGATACACACATATCCTCAATCCAGTCCTCATCGGATACCCCGGTACCGCCGTCCATATCACAGGCCATGCCAATCGCCTTTGTGTACCACTCACCGTCAGGATCTGGTGTCTGCTCATAGTATAACAGCTTGTTAACCATCCGGTCCGCTTCGGCAGGCTGCTCTACGGAAAACCTGCCGAGAAATGCATCCGGATAGTGATCGTCGCCGGCCAGCTTGAGATATGACGGATCCGATTTACCGAATATAGTACCTTCGAGTGTGGGTATATCAGCGGCATCACCGACAAACAGTATGTAAGTTATGGAATCGGTATCGTACTTCTGCTTGATAAAACCCTTCAGTGCATCGGTCCCGGTACCACCTGTCTCTGCGGGGTATTCATACAATTCAGTTCTAATCCCGACACGATTCTTCCAGGCAATAAAAGGTGCCATATTGGCTGTATAATCAGCCGCGGAAATGACCAGCATCCGCTCACCGTCATACAGCTCGGGATATCGACCGGTATTGAAATTGACAAACCGCTGTTTGTAAATCTCTGCAAATGCTGCAGGCACCTTCTTATTCGCAGAGTAAAGCTGGTTTATTGCGGTGCCGCCACCTTTAATAACCTTGACTTTAATAGACCCGGCGATTCTAAGTATCTTCCGTACCGGATTATATTGAAAGGGATAAAAATATACCACAACACCGCGAAAATTTCTCAAAATAAACGGTCTACCTAAAGAAACTGGCTCTTTGGGATACCAGGTATCGGTTCGGTAAACAGTGCCGAAAGTATAGGGAACCGTTGAAGGGTTTTGATTACGGTACAGCACCCCTTTTGACGGGATAATGTTATCCACGCTAATCTCCCGAAAAGAAACCGCATCGATTTCCAGTGCCGGCGCTCCCCTGTCCGGTATAACAATACTTTGAGCAAATTGCGGTACCCGCGGCGCACCCTTTACAGAGGTATACACCGCGTCGGGAACAACAACAGACCGGTACATTTCACCGTTGATTACCCTTTCCTGCAATGTATATTCGGGCAGGATAAATTCGAGGATAATACAGTCTCCCCTGTCCGCAACGAGACGAACCGGTGGTTCCGCGAAGGAATACATAACGGTACATAAACAGACTGTAAGTAATACCCTGCTCATACATTTTCCCATAAATCCGATTACTGAAAACATAACCCTTTCCTTTTGTATTAAAATACAAGGCGATTTCCTCGATAATCAATAGAAACGGGCATATGAGAAGGAAAGTACAATGTTATCGACGCAGTACCGTTCTCCCCCCGTCCCCTCCCTGAACAGCCCTTTTACTATTTCACTAAAAGAAACTGACGGGTCATTACCCTTTCCTGTGTGGTAATACCTGCGATATACATACCCGAAGAAAGGGTGTGGGGAAGGTGATACCATTCTTTATCCGGGGTTGTTGTTATCCCTGCAATGTATCTTCCCTGTAAATCGGTCATTACGATACTGCCTTTTCCAGCACGTGGTATATGGAGCAGCAACGATGTACCTACCGGTTTAATCATAAAACGATTGGTACATACCACCATATTACTTTCGTCAACGGCATTTGAACCGACCTTTATCTCTTTCATCACCGGTATCCTGTTTCGTGCCGTTACCGTTAGATAAATCTTCTTTTCATCTGTTAAGGCTATACCCATGGTTATCGTATCTCGACCGGAGACAATTGACGATGCGAGTATACCTTTTTTCTCACTGTACAGACAAACCCGTCCTTTAATATTACAGTCAAGTATGACTGTCACCGCTTGCGTCCCGGTTGTAATTTTCTCCGGGCAGGTTACAGCCATCGGAACTGGTTTACGATTAAACACAAGGAGAGTCGGGTCACCGAAGAGTGTCCAGGTTTCAGCGGTTTCCAGAAAATTACCTTCAGAATTGCCGACCTCGAGGATTTTACAAATACCGTTGTATATCATTGCGCCGAACGAGATATGAACATCTTCGGTGAGAAGCCTGACTACCTCCTTCTGCCCATGCTGCGGAGGGTTCCAGGGCTGGGGCACGTATGACCCGACAAATGCGATCGCACCGGTACTGTCACAACGCGTTGCACATTCGGCAATACACTCCTGTTGATAATCAAATTGCCCGGTATTACAGGCAACGCACACGATAACCGGGGTTTTACCGGTATTGGTTAATGATTTAAAAAGATCATTCGTGACATAGGCGTTTACAAAGCCGAACTGCTTCTGAAGACCGTGGCCCTGATAGTTAAACCAGCCCCTTCCCTCATTCAAAGCCGCGTTCACCTCATCGGTTGTGTTACTCTGCGACTGGTATATGCGATCGATATGCGTATATGTGGCATTTTCCATAGCCAGACACATCTCCTCCATCCACTCCTCATCGGTAACACCGGTGCCGCCGTCCTCACTGCATGCCATACCGATTGCTTTGGCATACCACTCACCGTCAGGGTCAGGTACCTGCTCATACTGCAATACCTTGTGCACTATATTATCGGCATGACCGGATTCCTCCACGGAAAACCTGCCGATAACGGCATCGGGGTAGTGATCATCACCCGCCAGTTTCACATACGACAAATCGGAGAGACCTGCAACGGTGCCGTTCAGTGACGGTATATCATCAGCATCACCAACCAGCAGCACATAGGAAATGGTATCGGTATCATACTGCTGCTGAATAAACGCTTTCAACGCGTCAGTACCCTCACCACCCGTTTCCGAAGGATATTCGTACAGCTCAGTCCATATCCCTTTGCGGTTTTTCCATGCCACAAATGGTGCCATACTGTTTTTATACGCCGCTGCAGTAATAACAATCATCCGTTCACCGTCATATATCTCCGGGTAACGCACCTGCCGAAAATTTATAAATGTCTGCCGGTATAATTCCCTGAATGAGGATGCTATTTTTCTGTGTGGAGAGATAGAACAACCATTACCGCAGGTTACCTTCACCGCAATCGATTCTGCGATTCGTAATCTTCCCGAGATGGGATTGTACTGAAAAGGATGGAAAGAGACTACCACACCGCGAAAATCCCGTAAAATAAAGGGTATGCCCAGAGAAACCTGCTCTTTCGGATACCAGGCGTCCGTTCTGTATACACCGCCAAACAGGTACGGGACAGATACCGGATACTGATTGCGGTACATATCTCCCTGTGACGGTGCTATTTTTCCGACACTGATTTCCCTACAGGTAATGTCGACAATTTCCAGATGTACCGCTCCCCTTTCGGGTATGATAATACTCCGGGTGAATATCGGCAGCCGTGGTGCTCCTTTTTCCGGTAAATACACCCCGCCATCAGCCATAATTGATTGACACCGTTCGCCATTGACCACGATATCTTTAATACAATATTCCGGCAGGGTAAATCTAAGAAAAACATCATCACAGCTGTTCTCAATACATTGGACAGACTGTTCTGCAAAAATTTCGATTACTGCAAAAAAGCATATAAAAATTACAGATGGCATAGCTTTATACTGATTTTTTATTGGATAACGTATGATTGGAAGCACATAATTGGTCCAAATATACTTAATATATAAGACGATTTCCGGATTAATCAAGAGGTGTATCAGGATTTCTGAGGTGTTATTCATACTGAATACTGAATATATCGTCCTATCTGACTACAAGCACCCGACGGTTCAGCACGCTTTTCCTGTGCTAATATGCACCAGATACAAACCTGAGGGCACGGGGGGTAAAAACCACCGCAATAGTGACGATTGCATGCTCGCTTTCTCCACCCTATCCAGCAGAAAGCGTAAGGCGATACAGTCCACGGTTCGGCAGATTGAGCTATAACTGTTTCTCCGAAGTGCCCGGATCAAAATTCACAGTACCGTTGACTGTCCATGAATCACCGAGCTCCTGTATAATGTATGACACAACGACATCCATAAAAACGCCGTCAATCCTCACTCTGATATCAGGCGTTCCGTATCGGTAAAGGTAAGACCTGCGCGGGTAGAGACAACACGGACAGTGAACCGCGAATTAATGCAGGTAGTACCGAAATAATAGTCCTTTGCGTAAATCATGTTGACTGAAAGCAATACAATACACACTACTATCGGTATAGTTTTAATGAAACCACCTTTTAGAATAGAAAACTGTCCCCGCTACTATATAACAACTGGAAAGTTTCGTTAGATTTCTGCCGGTTTTGATAGAAGTAGTAAATCGAAGGCTTCTGCAGAATTGTGTGCCGGTTAGTATACTGGATATTTTCCCTCGCCAATAATAATCTCTTACTCTTTTAGTTCTTGAAGCTCTTTTACTTATGGTGTCATTCTCTTTTATACACGACCTCCCCATTGACAACAGTATAATCAATCTTTGTCTGAAGTAACCTGTCTTCATCCACGGTCATTATATCCTGCGAAAAAACAGTACAATCCGCTTCTTTACCAACCTCTATCGAGCCTTTTATTTTTTCCTCAAAAGCCCCATACGCCGCATCCAGCGTATAGGATCGCAGTGCCTGCTCACGGGTCATTTTCTGTTCCGGTTCAAATCCCTCCGCAGGATACCCGTCCAGCGTGCGCCGCGTAATGGCTGCATAAAAACAGGCTATTGGGTCGATCGGCTCCGCCGGAATATCAGTACCGTTGATAAGTTTCGCTCCTGATCGCAGGAGCGACTGCCACATATAGGCGCCTTCTTTGATGCGCTTCTCCCCCAGTCGTTCAATTGCCCATACCCGGTCCGAAGCCATATGAATACACTGCACGGACGCTATCACCCCCAGCTTTCCAAAGCGGGGAATATCCGATGGCTGTAAATGCTGCGCATGCTCAATGCGAAAACGGGAGTTATTTGCCCTATCCGGGTTCTTGCGTAATACCTTTTCAAACTGATTCAGGAGTTCATGGTTTGCCCTGTCCCCTATCGCATGCACGCTCATCTGAAATCCGTGCTTTAAAGCATTTTCAGATACCGTATATACATAGTCAAGTGGGAGATTGCGGAGACCATACTGTCCGGAACAATCCGTATACGGCTCAATCATCCACGCACCGCGTGCGCCAAGTGCGCCATCCATTAACAGTTTTATCGTCCTGACGGTAAGGAAATTATCGCCAATACCGATTTCCGGCCCGCGCGATAACCACTCATTGAGCAATTGTTCATCCGTTCCATCGATCATCAGGTATACACGAATCGGTAATCTGCCTGCACCAAGAAAATCTTTAAAGAGGTTTACTGCCTGCCCCGAAACTCCTGCCTCATGGACTGTGGTAATACCGTGAGCGAGACAGTCATTAAGTGCAAGCCTCAGTGCCCTTCTATTGTCGTCTTCAGTATATGCAGGAATACAGTTTTTTATCAGCTCCATTGCCTGCTCATTAAAAATACCGCTCGGATTGCCCATGTCATCCTTTACTATCTCACCATCCTCGGTGCAGGCGCTGTCCCGGGTAATCCCGGCAATTGCCATTGCCTTTGCATTGGCCAGGGCTGCGTGGCAACTGGCATGATAGAGAAAGACCGGATTATCCGGTGAAACCCTGCTCAGGGAATGATGAGTCGGTAATTCCTGTACTCGCTGCGCAGGCTGCGAATACCACTTACCCTGGTGCCAGCTCCTGCCAACGATCCAGGTACCCGGCCGGACCTTTTCTACTGCCTGTGCCACTCTATCAACCAACTCATCGTAGTCTTTTACCACTCGCAAATCAAGCTGCATTTTCGTGTAACCGTGATTTACCAGGTGCGTATGACAGTCAATAAATCCCGGTGTCATTGTCCTGCCTGCAAGGTCAAGACTCGGTGTTTTATCACTAATCAATGGTTGAACATCTTCATTACTGCCGATAAAAGTTATCATACCGTTTTTTACAACCATTGCTTCCGCAACCGGCTTTTTATTGTCCATGGTATAAATGGTACCGTTGTGGATAATCAGATCTGCTTTTTTCATAGGTTTCCGGCCGATGTATAATTACCATAAACAGTTGTTTCTTCTTTATTGGGAAATGTATTATCCATAAGTATTACATCGGGACATACGAGAGAAATGGAAAAATTAATACCCGGCTAATCTTTATACCTACTAACTCAATCTTCCCCACGCTCGTTATAGTTCTGCATTGCTTTCGAGACGGGAAAAATCTCAAACATAAGCATATGGACCTTCTGCGGGTCCTGATCCCCCTCGGCCAGCTTCTGAATCTCCTTGCGAAATTCTCTTGTACGCCGGATTATCTCCTGCATGGTTTCCGGAGAGACCGTTATCAGCGTCGCTGAAAGCATCCGTTCCTTTTTGGAAAATATATCGATAGCCCGTTTTGCAATGTCAAGTGATGATATGATATAATTATTGAGCGCTACAGATGTTAATTCAGGATTGGCGGAGATAAGCGGAGTGACCTGCTTGTAGAAACCCTGCCCGTCTTTTACAATAAAATTGAGTTTTTCAAGCACCGTTATCGCTTTCTGTGCCTCCTGCTGGGTAATCGGCGGTTCCACTAAATTCGATAATGTTGCATAATCATCCTTGAAAGGGAAATAAGCCAGAATTTCCCGTATTACCGAGTAGTACCACTTTTCATAAAACTCATACTTGTCAGTTCCTACCAGCCTAATCTGCGCCTCTTTATAGGACAACATATTATCAAAATAGGTTTTCTTCTCCGTGCTTGTTTTTGCCTGGTTAAACAGCACCATGTTCTGGAAATAATTGGTCTGACGCCGGGTAAATTTCATAAACCTGGCAAACCGAAGCGCCAGTTCGATGGATATATTGGTTTCCGCCTTTATTATCTTGGTGAATTGCCCCGCTGATTTAAAGCCGACATGCTCCGCAAGATACCGGTACGTAAATCGTTTATTCTTTTTCTTTTCATGCTGATAATAGTCATGAAGGAACTTTCTGTAGTCGGTATACTTGAAAACTTCCTGTTTCATACCTTCTTCTTTTTCAAATGGTTATGAAGTAATTTGTTTATTTAATTAAACGACAAACTAATTAATAAAGTATCGATATTTTCCTGAATATGCTATTAAATCAGTATCGTGAATGACAATTATTTATTATATTTGTTTCATGGAAATATAATATTCAATAAATAAAGTATATTAAAATATAAATGATTTTGCCGTAAATTGTTAGGAAAAAATTAAATCTTATCGGAAATGAACCAGTACAGAGAGTCTTATCCCGTGGATGCCCTTTCTGCGTGACTTCGTGTCTGTGGCTATATTTTCCGGTTAGATCGTCAATCGATGCCTCTCGAGCCTTCAATAGTGTTCCGCTTGAGCAAATCAGGCAACAATGAGATCATACATCGGCAGTAAATGCCGTAAAACATGCTGCCGGTGCAGAGATGCCGCCTGATAGAATCTGTAAATATTTGCGCTTCGCGCCACCTGAGAATCACCCTGACCGTCAAGAGCCCTGAATGCATTGTTCCAGTCTTCATATACCGGTATCTGCTCGGCATCACCAAATAAGGAGTCGTCAAGTGCCGCGTTTTTCCAGGCCTCTATTCGCTCCTCTTTCTTTCCCTGAAAAGTAATCAATTCATTTACTTTTTCCCGTATCGAAGAAAACTCCCGCCGCTTTTCCGACTCGCAGTAATGAGGAACCCGTTCGCCGACCTCAACAAACATGGTATATAGCGCCTCGCACGCTTCCATGAAAGTCTCCGGATTGTTCCTTAGCGGTGAAGGGGTAGCATCCTCTTCATACACAAAATCCCATATCAAATAGGGTCTGTCAGGAAATGTCGCCACCGCTCCATGCCCCAGCGCCCCGGAAGTTGTTTCAGCAAGCCAGCTCTTGATATTGCCTAAAAAACCGCACTCTGCATGATATGACTCTCTGAACCGTTTCTCCTTTTCTTTTATATACTCTTCAATCTGTGGAACCAGTTCATAAAAGTGAAAACTGTCATTCATTACCTTATTCTTCCTGGAGCTGACTCCGGAAAAGCCGAAATGGGAGAAGGTATCGGCGTAGACATGAGCGGTAATGCCCACAAGCTCCAGATAATACTCAGCCGTGTGCAGCCCGATATTATGGGCGACCATATCTTTTACCACGGCGCTCCCTTTTCGACATATCAGCCGCTCGGTAAAACCGTCGCCTTCATTACCGGGAAGAAAATGAAACGGCACCCATATCTGCCGCTGATCCCTTCTATCGATATTTCGCAAATCCAGCACATGATGTGCTGTAGCCTCGCTATCAATACTGCCCGCATCCCTGAATTCAACACAGTTCCTCTGCGCATTGTCATCAACAAACTGCGAAGCAGTGGCAATAATACGACAGGCCTCGGGTGTCAGCCCTGATGCCCGCGCCATTGCATAGGTACCATAGTAGTGCATGTCAAGCTGCATGGATTTTCTCCTTCTTTAAATAATTTTTCCTTTGCGCCCTTCGCGTTCTTTGCGGGAGATTACTGTTTGAAATAGTTTATAGCGAGAAATAACCCGTTTAAAAAAGCATGTGTCTATTCAGCCCCACCTTCAGCAAGGAACTCCTGCTCTTTAAATTCTTTAACCGGTGCTTCTTCTTCAACATTTCTTCCCGGCACATATTCAAACATATCCTGAAGTTCTTTCCCAATCAGATTAAATAATCTTGATACCGGCAGGTTATTCGGGCAGGCGCTGTCGCACATTCCGCAGCCGACACAGGAGGTTGCCATATGCGTAAGCCGTGTGAGATGAAACATCAGGGTATCAGCAGGCATTCTGACAGCATTTTTCCTATCAACCAGTTTTAATAATTGATCGGCACTATGCTCAAAAACCGGAGATTCAAAGACACATTCTTTACAGTAACATATAGGACAGGCATGCATACAATTATAACAGCGAATACAGGTAGAAAATGTCTTAAGGAATTTATCTATACTATCAATCTGTCCGCGCATCTCTCCCAGTATTTTTCCCCGTGTCTCTCTGCGTTTGGCAACAATTGCCTTAACTGCTTCTTCCCTGCCGTCGGGCATGCCATCCTTCAAGTCAAGTTGCAATGACTCCTTATATTTTTCTTCAAAACGTTCATTAATAATACATGCAATCTCACGGGAAATGTCGCAGCCGATAATTCCGATGGTAATATCGGCCTGTACCGGTGCAGGGAATTCGCATATCCTGCAGGCATCCCGAATCTTTATATCAGCGGGTGCATCGGAAGACCAGTCAATCAAAGCCTTTTCCGTAACGGCCCGATCATTTTCCTCCATTGCAGCGTAATCCCGCACTTCAACGGTACCTGGACAATCCACCCCGATAATAACCAGGTTTTCAAAGTTCGCCTGAAGAAATTTGACCAGTTCAATGCCTGCGCGTAACTCACACGGCTTCAATACGACACCAATTCTAGTATCTTCATCAGCCATACTCAGTTGTTTGATGATTGTTGCGGACTGCACTGCCATAGTTGGTGCCAGCGGATTCGTTTCCTTAACCACCTCCGGATCTTTTATAAGAACCTGGACAAAACCGTCTTTACCGGGAAGTACCCTTGGAACGAGCAACGCATCAACACACTTACTTTCCAGTAACTGTTGTAAAAAAGTTTGTATGCTTTCTATAACGTTTTTATTTTCGACTGTCCGTAGAACATGTTTCATCGCCAGCACTCCTATACCGTCCATAATTCTTTTATTGGATTCGGCCCTTTTTCTTTCAGGCTATCAACCATACTTGTTACTGTATCGGCAAACACCTTTCCCTCCGATGCACTTATCCATCGCAGCCAGATGCGCTCTTCATCATACCCGAACTGGCTTACAATCTTCTTCAGAATTGCCACCCGGCGTCGAACTTTATAATTACCATTCTGATAATGGCAGTCTCCGGGATGGCAGCCACCGATAAGCACACCATCCGCGCCGTCAAGCAAGGCTTTCAGTACATACAGCATATCAACGGCACCGGAGCACATAAGCCGGATAATCCGCACATTCGCCGGATATTTTATTCGGCTTGTTCCTGCAAGATCCGCTCCTGTATAGGTACACCAGTGACATAGAAATGCTACTATTTTCGGCTCAAAATCACTCATACATTCCTCCGGCACCATCAATGGTGCGAAATATGTCTAATCCAAAACCTCATTTAAAACATCAAGCATGGTCGATTTATTAAAATTATACTGTTGCGAGGCGCTGTTCGGGCATGCGATGGTACACGTACCGCATCCCTTGCACAACTCCTCAATTACCATTGCTTTATTTTTTATGGTATCAATAATACGCGCTTCATACGGGCATGCGGAAACACACAATCCACATCCGCAACAGCGGCGTTCGTTTACATATGCCTGATTCTCCGAATATTCCGCAACACCTTTCCAGAGTAATGCCGATGCCCTGGCGGCAGCCGCTTTCCCCTGGCAGATTGCATCCTCGATATGGTTGGGAGAATGACAGAGGCCACAAAAGTATTTACCATGATCGACAGAATCAAGAGGTGCGGATTTCGGATTGGCCTCGACAAAAAAGCCGTCTGCATTTCTTTCCAACCCGGCGATTTCCGCCAGCTCACGGTTGTCATTCGGTTCAATACCAACACTGAGAACAACATAATCAGGATTCGTATGCCTTTTCTCCCCGGTCACTCCGTCAAAGAAGGAGACTTCCAGCACGCCTTCTTTCTCAGTTACCGCCGGTTTCTCAGAAACATCATAACGTATGAACAGTATCCCCTTATCACGTGCCTCCAGATATTTTTTCTCATAAAACCCATAGGTCCGCACATCACGATTGAGAATATAGATTGTTGCATCCGGATTAAGCTCTTTCACCTTCAGTGCGTTCTTTACCGCATGATTACAGCAGACCCGGCTGCAGTATGGCCGATCCTGATCCCGTGAACCGACGCATTGGATCATCACAATCTCCCGGGCATGGATCGCCCGTTCATCTCCATTAACAAGCAGACCCTCAAAAGCCCGCTGGGTAACAACATACTCATTCCTGCCGTAAAGATACTCATCAGGTACAACTTCTCTGCCTCCGGTTGCAACTATTACCGCACCATGTTCGATTTCACTATTCTCACCGCCACAGACTACCTGTGACCGGAAGTTACCCCAGACCCCGCTCAGTTTTTTTAATTCAGCTTTTTTCAGTACTTCAATAGCGGCATTTTTTTCAACCCGGGAAACCAAATCGGTAACCAGATGCTGAATATCCGACCCTTTCAATGTATAATATGCAGAGCGAGCCAAACCTCCCAGTTCCTCATCCTTCTCAACAAGCGTTACCGGCATGCCCTGTTCAGCCAGAGACAGGCTGCTTGCAAGTCCGGACACACCGCCGCCAACAACCAGGACCCGCGAATGCAGTTTTTTCTTTCCCACATTCGGCGAAGAGGCATATTTCAGCTTCTTTATACCCGCTTTTACAAGGACTAATGCTTTCTTAGTAGCTTTCAATACATCATCCGTATGTACATCGGCGCACTGCTCTCCGATGTTTATACATTCAAGACGGATATCCATTAATCCTTTTCCCCGGAGCATGTCCCGCAGTTTTCTATGTAAAGCGACTCCTTTATACCCGGTTAGCACAACTCTGTTTATTTTTTCCGCAATAATTTTTTCCTGAATCGCTTCCGCTCCTTTAATAAGAGAGGAAACATCAACAGTATCAATAGTCACGATACTGGTATTCTTCTTTAAACCGGTATCCAAATCAGACATGTGCAACTTTTCTGCAAGCATTCTCTTCGAATCACAGAAAAAGACGCCAATGCGTAAATCCCCATCTGATACTACCGTACTGGATTCCTCAGAAACATCCGTTGTTTCTCTTTTGTTAAAATCTTCCAGCAGCGCCGAGACGTCAGCAGCAGCACTTGAAGCTTCGACTACTGTCTCAGGTATGTCGCGCGGTTCACGAAAGGCACCGGCAACAAATATACCCGGAATTGAGGTATTTGTAGTGAGAAATTCCTCAGTTGCGCAAAAACCGTATGGGTTTAATTCAATACCAAGAGTTCTGGCAATTCCGGTTATATCTTCCGGTGGTGTGAACCCGACGGAAAGGACAACCAGGTCAAATTCTTCTTCTTTTAATTCACCGCTTTCCGTTCCATAGGCAATAACCAATCTGTTGCTTCTTTTCAACTCCCTGACGGTTGAAACGGCACTCCTGATATACCGTATGCCATATTCATTTTTTGCTTTTTCATAATACCGTTCATAATTTTTACCCATCGTCCGAATATCCATATAGAATACAGCGGCATTAATATCGGGTGTACGATCTTTTGAAAGCATCGCCTGTTTTGTTGCATACATACAGCAGATATTTGAACAGTATTCCTGATTACATGAAATATCCCGTGATCCCACACACTGGATAAATGCAACCTTTGCCGCCTTTTTTCCGGAAGACATTTGCAGTGGTATACCTTGAGTGGGTCCGGACAGGCTCAGCATCCGCTCATACTGAATGCTTGAGAGCACATTGGCATATCTTCCCAGGCCATATTCCCCCCTGAGTTCGGCCTGAAACGGTTCAAAGCCGAATCCCAGGATAACGGCCCCGATGTTCAGCGTTTTTTCAACAGGTTCTTCTTCAAGATTGATTGCCTTTGAAGAACACACCGTAACACACTCTCCACATTTAGTACAAGCACTTTCGTCAATGACAAACGAGCGCGGTATCGCCTGTGCAAAGGGCAGATAAATCGCTTTGCGTTTTTCAAGGCCGGCACTCATCTTACTGTCAACCTGAACGGGGCAAACCTCAGTACATTCATTGCATAAGGTACATTTCTCCATATCAACAAATCGTGGTTTCTGCACAACAGTTGCCCGGAAGTCCCCGGCACTTCCTTCAAGTCCTGTGATACTGCAATTGGTAAGAATCTCGATATTTTCGTGAAACTCACTCTCATAAATCGGGCAGAACGCCGGTGGTTTCGGACTCATAAAACAGACGCCGCAGGAGTTTGTAGGGAATTGACGATCCAGCAGTGGGAAAAAACCTCCGATAGCCGGAGCGCTGTCCATAACATACACATGATGATCTTTTTCAGCCAGCAGCAGAGCAGACTGCATCCCGGCAATACCACCACCCAGTATTAGTACATCATTATTTTTCATACAATTCCTAAATTCATTGCAAACCCCGTGATTTTAATAATTCCCTCGGATCCACAATATGTTTACCCCACCATACATTTCTATTCGGGAGGTCCATTGCAATACCCATCAATTCCGACAGATACAAAACAGGTATTTTCCGGTATCCCTCACCCGTTTGGTACATATCCAGATTTATCTGACAGAGTCCACAGCTGGTTATTATGCAATCAGCACCCGCTTCCACCGCCATGGAACATATTTTATCAGCCCGATCATTCGCAACTTCCGTATGTGTCAAAGAGGCATCGACACCACAACAATCCGTTTTATAGGACCAATCCAATGCTTCAGCACCAAGTGCAGCAACAATCTCATCAAAAAACATCGGATTTTCATAATCACCCATATGCACTACCTGCGGGTTACGCACCAGCTGGCAGCCATAATAGGAAACAACCTTCAGAGACGTGAGCGGCTTTTTTATTACCTCTCTGATCCTGTCCAAGCCAACCAATTCCAATACAACTTCATGAATTGCTTTAACCGATAGATTTCCATTATAAGTAAAACCGACAATATCCTCAATTTGTTCTTTCATAACCGGATCATTTTCAAGAGCATCCTGAGCACGTTTTACTGCATTAAAACAGCCGGTACAGGGAATTACCAAAGGTAAATCTCTCTTTTGTGCCTGTGCTATATTTCTGGCGGGGAGTGCAAGACCGAGTAAATTACTCAAGCTTTTTGCAGAGGCGCCGCCACAGCAGTTCCAATCATCCAGTTCCCTCAGTTTTATTCCCAACGCGTTGCATACAGATTTAATCGACATACTGTATTCAACCGAGGTTGAATGTGCTGTACACCCTGGGTAATAAGAGACTTCCAACGAATTATTCCTTTCCGATCATCTGGCCCTTTGTTTTATACGCCTTCGAATAAAGCTTCCGTATCTCCCTGATACCCTTGATCTGTTTGGGAAGAAACGGTAGCTTTAATCTACTCAGCAATAACACTGCCGACCTGAAGGTAGACACGAGGTCCAAAGCCTTGACTTTATCTAACGTTCGAAATAACAGCGGCATGTAAAAGGTCATTTCATGAAGACGGCCCCACATTTTCACACTTCGTAAAAATTCCTCATGCAACACAACAATTCTCTTCTCTGAAACGTGCGCCAACCCCTCCTCAACGGACATCTCCTTTAAGGTATCCATCACTGCACTAATATCGATTCCATTCGGGCACCGGACGCCACAGGTCATGCATGATACGCACAGCCAGATTGTACGGCTTTTAAGCAATTCCTTTTTTTGACCATACTGAATCATACGTATCACCGTATGCGGCTTAATATCCATATAGGGAGCCATGGGACAGCCGACAAAGCATTTAAGGCAAAGGTAGCAGCGCGTAATATTCTGCCCGCTTCGCTCCTGCACTTCTTCAGCAAACGTCTTTTCTTTCACCATGCGTATCACTTTACCATTTCATCAATAGTTTCAGGTTATTCGTATTATATCACGCCGGATATACTCCGAAAACCCGTGTGTTACTCGAGCACGCCGTCAATTTCATTAAAAATCTGCTTAGAGTTAAAATGCCGTGCCTGAGCCGCACCGTTCGGACAAACCGCGGCACAGGCGCCACAGCCTTTACACAGGACCTCATTTATAACAGATACATTTCTCTTTTCATCAAATTCAATAGCATTATAGACACACTGTGAAATACAAATTTTACATCCTGCACAGACATCAGGATCGATATATCCCGTGGCCCCCGGTACTTCTACCGAACCTTTGCAAATTAATTTCAGGGCTTGAGAAGAAGCCGCCTGCGCAGAAGCCACCGTTTCAGGAATATCTTTCGGTCCGGCGCAGCACCCGGCAATAAAGATACCGTCACTCGCGGTTTCCACCGGTGCTAATTTGGGATGCTTTTCCAGAAAAAATCCATCCTTATCTGTAGCTACTTTAATTAATCGTGAAAGAGGAATAACATCATCATTACAGGCAAGACCGGTACTTAATATCACCATATCTACCGGGACACGGAGCCTCTGGCCGGTCAGGGTGTTTTCACCAATGACAACCAGTTTGTCTTTTTCCTCATCCGCAACCGGGATATTGGTTACCCGTGCGACTTTACCGCGAATCAAATGCACGTCCTCTTCACGTATCCTGTTATAAAATTCTTCATAGGATTTACCCGGCGACCGAATGTCAATATAGAACTCAAAAACCTCCGCACCGGTTTTTTCTCTCACCAGATGAGAAAATTTCAGCGAGTACATGCAGCAAACCTTGGAACAATATTCATAGTAGTTTTTATCCCTGCTGCCGACACAATGCACGATTGCCACCGACTCAGGTTTCCTTCCATCTTTAAGGGTAACCTCACCGGCAGTCGGTCCCGCAGCATTGTTGAGGCGCTCGAATTCCAGGGCTGTATACACATTATCATACGTACCATACCCGTAATCTTTCAGGATTTCAGGTTTGGCAAAGGAATACCCTGTTGCAACAATTATCGATCCGACCTTAACAATCTCTTCCTTGTCTGTGTCTTCATAATTAATTGCGTTACGTTCACAGATTTTTTGACAGACACCACACTTTCCCTTTGTCAAATAGAGGCAATGCGCAGCATCAATCACCGGTTTATTGGGAACGGCCTGTGGGAAAAGCGTATAAATAGCCCTTCTATCTATTAAACCCTCATCAAACTCAGACGGTACTTTTGAAGGACACTTCTCCATACAAATTCCGCAGCCGGTGCATAAATCGTAATCAACATACTTGGCATACTTCTTAACGGTAACTTCATAATTGCCAATGTAGCCCGAAATATCAACAACTTCCGAACGGGTCATAAGTTTGATATTCGGATGCGCACCGACACTATTCATCTTTGGCGTCAGGATACAGGCGGCACAATCCAATGTTGGAAATGTCTTATCAAATTGTGCCATATGCCCTCCGATTGAAGGCTCCCTTTCTATTAAATATACGGTATATCCCGCATCAGCAATCTGCAGTGATGCTTCAATGCCTGCAATGCCGGCTCCAATAATCAATACGTTCTTATTTATAGCAACTTCCCTTGTGGGCAATGGTTCATGATCCTGTACCCTTTTAACCGCTGCAGTAATTAATGCAACGGCTTTCTCAGTTGCCTTCTGCTTATCTACCGTAACCCACGCATCCTGTTCTCTGATATTTACCATCTGGAGAAAATAGGGATTCGCCCCGGCCCTCGCAAGCGCTCTTCGGAATGTCTCTTCATGTAATCGTGGTGAGCATGCTGCAACAATTACTCTATCAAGACTATGCTCAACAATCTCCTTAACAATTAAATCCTGCCCCGGTGTAGAGCACATAAATTTATACTCACGGGCAATAGATACTTCTTTTAGCTTGCTCACTGCTTCTACAACTTCATGCACATTTACAACAGAGGCGATATTAACCCCACAATGACAAACAAATACTCCTACTTTTTTAATTTTTAGGGCCATTATTTTACTGTTCCTCTTTTTTCAGAGATGATAGTAATAATTCCGATATAGTAATTACCGAGATTTTATCTTCTACTTCAAGTCCTTTGATACTTGCTTCCAGCATCTGTACACAGAAAGGGCACGCGGTGATAATAGCTTCAGCACCGGTCTCAATCGCCTCGAGTACCCGTAAATCACCGAGCCGCTCTCCCTTGACCGTCTCCAGCCAGGCGCCGCCACCGCCGCCGCCGCAGCAGAAACTGTTCTCCCGGTTATTATTCATCTCGACCAGTTCAATGCCGGGAATGGCATTGATTATCTCTCTGGGTTCATCGTAAATATTGTTATATCTGCCCAGATAGCAGGGATCGTGGTAGGTGACCTTCCTGGCAACCTCATGTTCCGGCTGAATGACCTTGTCATTAATCAGCTTTGCATATATTTCAACCACATGTACCGATTCAGGTCTGTCACTGTCTTCAAACTCATACCGGTTCTTAAAGGCATTGAGACAATGCGGTGAAAGGGTGATAATGTTGCCGACCTGCAGTTCTTTGAACGCGTCTTTATTGGTACTTGACAAATTATTATAGGCATCATTCTCACCGGCAGTATATGCCATATCGCCGCAACACACTTCTTTATTACCCATATAACCGAATTTAACTCCGGCCTGCGTAAGAATTTCCACCGCAGCCTTAATGTCCTTTTGATTTCTCGGATCGTAATCGTTGGTGCAGCAGGAGAACAGAAGGTATTCGCTACCGGCCTCATAGGCCGGTACGTTGAAATCCTTTGTCCACTCCTCTCTTTTATCCCTGGACTCCTGCCAGGGATTCCCCTCATCACGGAGACTGGCAAGCGTTACGTTCAATTCCGGCGGACATGCATTCCACATCAATAAAATGCTGCGCACCGCCTGGAATATCTGCGGAATATTTATTTCATTTGGGCATTTATCCTGACACAGACGGCAATTGACACATGTCCATGCAGCTTCCTCATACCCCTCAAATCCAAGCCGGACCTGCTCAATAATTTTACGTGGATTGAAATCCTTCAGATTTCCCCAGGGACATACCGCAGTGCAGGTACCGCACTGATAGCACAGCTTAATCTCTTCTCCCCGGGCCTCAGCAACAGCCTGGGCGATTTCCAGCATTGGTGAGGTATATTTTACAAACTCTGAGGCAGTGAGCATTTTTCCTCCTGTGATGAAATTGCTAAGCAGTGTTTGTCTGACTACAACAGATATATCGTCAAGTTCCGACACGTTCTGCGGTGAGTCATTCCTTAAAACAATCAGCAGGATTCCCGCTGCGATGTTCGGTAATGACGGTTGTCTATACAGGCACTACCCAGTACTGTATGAATCAGACTTCTGTTCTATTTTATTCCTTTCCTTAAAATTGTATTTAAACGCATTTAAAGGTATTTGTTAAAGATTTCCGGTTTTTCAAGGACATGAACATCTCGCACATCTTAGCCATATTATACATCGTTTTTGTGCACTAACTTCTTATACTACTCCCCTCTTGCTATTTCGTGAAAACGATAACGAATAATAATAAATAGTATGTGAAAATACCGCCGTTTAATGACTCTTTAATGCTTCAGTCAACTCAGGTACAACCTTGAAGATATCGCCGACAATACCGTAATCGCATTTCTTAAAAATAGGTGCATCAGCATCTTTATTAATGGCAACGATAACCTTCGATGTTTTCATACCTGCCAGATGCTGAATCGCCCCCGAGATACCACAGGCAATATACAAATTGGGACTGACCGTTTTTCCTGTCTGACCGACCTGCATACTCTGCGGCGCATACCCCGCATCAACCGCGGCACGTGACGCACCAACCGCAGCGCCAAGAACTTCTGCACATTGCTCCAGCATTTTAAAGTTATCTGCAGAACCTATTGCCCTGCCACCTGAAATAATTTTTTCAGCTTCAGTCAGATCTATGCCTTTGCTTGCACTCTCTTTCACCTCTTTTATCACCAGGCGTCCCGAATTCTGTACAGGAGCTTTATAGGTGACCAACTCGGCAGTAGTTGCCGCCTTTTCAGGAGAAATTGCATTGGGACGAATACCATATACATAATACTCTCCGGTCAATTTCACTGAGGCAAGTGTTTTACCGGAGTAGTTGGATTTGATCACCGTCCGGTTCGCCACATCAACAGATATGCAGTCAATAACGCAGGCTGCGTTTAATTCTGCGGCGACACGCGGCAGCAGATCCTTGCCTATTGCACTGGTCAACCCTGCAACAATGTTTACACCAAGGTGTTTTACCGCTTCAGCAACAGCTTTTGCATACACCTCGGGATCATATTCGGCAGTCGGGCTCTCCGCCGATACATCGACAACCTTGTTAATGCCGTATTCCTGTAATTCATCCCTGTAGCTCTCCGCATTGCCGTCAAGCACCAAGGCATATAGTTCATTACCCTCACCACGGACACCGGTGATGACTCCGTAAATGGCCTTTTTTATCGTTTTATCTTTTGTTTCCATAAAAACAGCGATTTTTTCCATAGTTATTTCCCCTCTATATTCAGATCAGAATGGTATGTGCATAGATTAGAGTACTTTAGCTTCTTCACGTAACATTTTTACCAGTTCCTGAGCAAGCTGTTTCGGATCATCTCCCGGTATGATCCTGCCTTCAGCCTTTTCAGGAGGACAACTCAATTCAGTAACCTCCATTGCGCTTGGCGATGCATCGAGACCGAGGCTACTGAGATCCATCTGATTTACCGGTTTCTTTGTTGCTTTCATAATATCGGGTAATTTCGGATAGCGCGGCTCGTTTAATCCTTTCATCGCAGCAACAATGCAGGGCATTTTCATCTCGATTACCTGCCGTGCGCCACCTTCAATCTCACTTTCGACAACCACGGTATCATCTTTTTTAGTGAATTCGATAACGCTGGAAGCAACCGGAATATCAAGAAGTGCACCCAGGCGATACTGTGTCTGCATCGCTTCACTGTCAACACTCTGTTTACCCATAAAAATAATGTCAAATTCTCCCTCCTGCCGAATTACATTTGTCAAAGCGAGAGAAATAACGACTTGATCCACGGCTTCTTCCGTTTTTACCAAAATACCTCTATCCGCTCCCATTGCCAATGCAGATCTGATGCTGTTTATTGCATCTCCCTTTCCAACACAGACGATAACCACTTCACCACCAGCCTCGCTTTTAACCTTGAGAGCCTCTTCAACAGCATACTCATCGTAGGGATTCAGGACATATTTGACTGATTCGTCAATGCCGTTGGCACCTTTGATGGTAATTTTTGCCGCCGTATCAGGTACGTGCTTTACACAAACAATACTACGCATGAACTAATCCTTTCTCCAGAATTAATTTTTCGTTAAAACAGCTGAAGAAATAATATAATTATTTTGATAGCATAATTGCCCGGTATTTATTATAAAGTGTAAAAGATACACACTTTTCTCTATATTATGCAAATTATTTATATTATTTTATACTTTTCGCAACTATAAGTGAGCTGGAATACAGAAACCATTAAAAATCAGAATAATTCTATTTCTTGCCTCATTTCGTTATTTTACATATATTTCGTTCATCGTTTACCTGATAATGTATACTTTAATATTGTTACATATAATATTGAAAGTAACACTAATTCTTAACCCTCCTTGCAAGATGATATATTATTATGATTATTACAGAAAAATATACGCTTAAGAATCATGTACGTGTCGTTACTGCTGCGTCGCTCTTTGACGGGCATGATGCCGCGATTAACGTTATCCGCCGTTTACTTCAGGAAACGGGTGCTGAAGTGATTCACCTTGGTCACAACCGATCGGTTGAGGAAATTGTCAACTGTGCGGTACAGGAGGATGTACAGGCAATCGGCGTCACCTCCTATCAGGGCGGTCATATAGAATTCTTTACCTATATGTATGATCTGCTCCGGGAAAAGGGCTGCGTTCACATAAAAATATTCGGCGGCGGCGGAGGGGTTATCCTTCCCGAGGAAATGGAACAACTGCACGCTTATGGTATCTGCAGAATCTATTCTCCCGACGACGGCAGGGAGATGGGACTCCAGGGGATGATAAACGATATGCTGGAGAAATGTGACTTCCCCGCCGACGGCAACGTTACTATACAGATTAAAAATCTTGCAAAGGGAGATATTAATACTATTGCGCGGTTGATTTCCCTTGCGGAAAACAAGCCGGATATCGCCGCCGGAATCCTTGCCGATGTCAGAAAGAGTGCTTCACAGAAAGCGATACCGGTTCTCGGGGTCACCGGCACCGGCGGATCGGGTAAATCCTCCCTTGTTGATGAGCTTGTGCGGCGCTGGTTGATTGACTTTCCCGAAAAAACCATTGCGATTATATCAATAGACCCGTCAAAGCGGAAAACCGGCGGTGCCCTGCTGGGCGATCGGATACGTATGAATGCCATCAATAATCCGCGGGTATACATGCGCTCCCTTGCCATGCGGCAATCGAGTCCGGCAATGCCGGACTGCGTGCATGATGTTGTTGCAATTGTAAAAGCAGCTGGGTATGATTGTGTAATAATAGAGACACCCGGTATCGGCCAGTCCGATACCGCGATTGTCGATTACAGCGACCTTTCTCTCTATGTCATGACCCCTGAATATGGTGCGGCTACCCAGCTGGAAAAGATAGACATGCTCGATTTCGCCGATATTGTTGCTCTGAATAAATCCGACAAGCGCGGAGCAGCCGATGCATTGCGGGATGTTAAGAAACAATACGCCCGGGCGCGCCGACGCTTTCATGATGATCCCGATACACTTCCCGTATTCGGAACCATTGCATCGCAATTTAACGATCCCGGAGTCAATCGCCTTTACAAAGCAATCATTGACGCCCTGAACACCCATGACAAATATACCCTTGAGTCAACCATGACAATAACCGATGAGATGTCGGAAAAATTATTTATTATTCCTCCGAACAGAACACGATACCTCTCTGAAATTGCCGACGCCATCAGGGAGTATAATGCCTGGACCGAGGAGCAGGCCGATACTGCGCAGCATCTGCAGGGTATACGGCAGACCATTGACATGCTGAGTAAAAAGGACGCAGCGGCAAACGGAGAACTGTATGAAACCCTGCAACAGAAATACGCCGATGTTGAATCAAATCTGACACCGGAGAACCGGGAAATATTAAATCAATGGGAGAAGAAAACACAATCGTACAAAGATGACATATATTCCTATATGGTCCGGGATACAAAGATCGACGTTACCACCCATACCGAGTCACTGTCACACCTGCGGATACCGAAAATTGCATTACCAAAATATAAAGGCTGGGGAGATATACTCAAATGGAATCTGCGTGAAAATGTACCCGGAGAATTCCCCTTTGCCGCCGGTGTATACCCGTTCAGGCGCGAAGGTGAAGACCCGACGCGCATGTTTGCCGGTGAAGGCGGGCCCGAGCGTACCAATAAACGATTTCACTATATTTCCCTGGGCATGCCGGCCAAACGCCTGTCAACAGCATTTGATTCGGTTACTCTCTACGGTGAGAATCCGTCGAGCCGTCCAGACATTTACGGCAAGATCGGTAATTCCGGTGTATCGGTTTCCTGCCTTGATGATGCGAAAAAGCTCTATTCCGGCTTTAACCTGGTTGATCCGAAGACATCGGTATCAATGACCATTAACGGCCCAGGCCCTATTATGACCGCCTATTTCATGAATACGGCTATTGACCAGCAATGCGAACTATACATAAAAGAACAGGGGCTTGAGAAAAAAGTTACCAGGCAGATTGAAGACTTTTATAAGGAAACGGGCACACAGCGACCAAAGTATCAAGGTGAGTTGCCGGAAGGAAACGACGGACTGGGATTACTGCTTTTAGGAACAACCGGGGATCGGGTGCTGCCGAAAGAGGTATATGAGAAAATAAAGGCGGACGCCTTGAGCAGAGTCAGAGGAACCGTACAGTCGGATATTCTGAAAGAGGATCAGGCGCAGAACACCTGTATCTACTCAACCGATTTTGCCCTGAAATTAATGGGTGACGTACAGGAATATTTTATTAAAAATAACGTCAGAAATTTCTACTCCGTATCCATATCGGGCTACCATATCGCCGAAGCCGGGGCCAATCCAATATCCCAGCTCGCCTTTACCCTGTCCAACGGCTTTACTTATGTGGAATACTACAAATCACGCGGTATGGATGTCAATAAATTCGCGCCGAATCTCTCCTTTTTCTTTTCAAACGGTATCGATCCCGAATACTCGGTACTGGGCAGAGTTGCAAGACTCATCTGGGCAAAAGCAATGAAGCTCAAGTACCATGCGGATGAGCGCTCCCAGAAACTGAAATACCATATTCAAACCTCAGGCCGCTCACTGCACGCACAGGAAATTGATTTCAACGATATCCGCACCACCCTGCAGGCGCTGTATGCCATCTATGACAACTGCAACTCACTGCACACCAACTCCTACGATGAGGCGATAACTACACCGACGGAAGAATCGGTGCGCAGAGCCATGGCCATACAATTAATTATCAACCATGAGCTGGGCCTGGCGAAAAATCAGAACCCGTTGCAGGGAGCATTCATTATTGAAGAGCTTACCGAACTGGTTGAAGAAGCGGTCTTACTGGAATTCGACCGTATCACGGAGCGGGGAGGTGTACTCGGCGCTATGGAGACCATGTATCAGCGGAGTAAGATACAGGAGGAATCACTCTACTATGAGACCCTGAAACACTCCGGGGAACTTCCCATTATGGGAGTAAATACATTCCTGTCATCCAAAGGCTCCCCCACGGTTATCCCCGGTGAGGTGATCCGGGCAACTGAGGAGGAAAAACAGTATCAGATAGCCATGCTGGAAGAGCTGCACACGACCTATGCTGATATCGCTCCACGCAAACTGAAAGAACTGCATAACACCGCAATTAACAATAAGAATGTATTCGAAAGTCTGATGGAGGTATCAAAATATTGCTCAATAGGTCAGATTACCAACGAATTATTCAATGTTGGCGGGCAGTACCGAAGAAATATGTAAAGTAGATAACGATGAATATCGATTGACGACCACGACTACAACCGGATGCACGCTCGGTTGGGAGTCTGTAATATTGAATTTTGAATATCGAAGCGAGCGCCGGATGCGCGGGAATGGTGATAATACCCGCACCGGCTGAAATGAGATAACGCTGTCAATTATACCGGTTAAAAGTAATGTCTGAATTACGATTTGATGAGCGCGATACCATGTTTTCCCGGAATGAGCTGCAGCCGGGAACGCAGGCCTACGAAGAATATTACCGTATCCATCCGGAAAAGAAACCTCTCGACGACAAGTTCCGTGAGCTGCCTGGAATACTCTCCCCACTGTCCCGTGAAGCCGATCCGGTTATATATGCTTCAGCCAATTCCAATTTTTCATTTATTGACAATATGCAGCGGCTTGTTGACGGGCCGGTAGCGGTTGACCGGGTGCCGCTCTCAACCGAAGACATCACCCGATATCTTAAAACCTGGATACTGAAACTCGGTGCACATTCGGTCGGCATCACAGAACTGAAAGAATACCATATCTACACGGTCGGCGGACGTAATAAACGCTATGGTATACCCATAAAACTCCGTCATAAATATGCCCTGGTGTATACCGTGGAAATGGATGCGGAGATGATAGCAAGCGCACCTGCCGCACCGACTATCATGGAATCGGCACAGCAGTATTTACGAGCCGGTACTATTGCAATACAGGTTGCCATGTTCCTTCGCTCCCTGGGTTATTCCGCACGCGCACATATTGATGCCAATTATCAGGTTGTCGCGCCCTCCTTAGCCAGCGACGCCGGCCTGGGTGAAGTTGGACGGATGAGTATTCTCATGACACCGAAACTCGGCCCGAGATGCAGACTTGGTGTCATTACCACCGAGCTGCCGCTCATCTGCGACACGAAAAAAACGTATAATTCAATTATCGACTTCTGTAACCGCTGTAAAAAATGCGCTGTTGTCTGCCCCAGCCAGGCAATCTCATATACCGACAGAACCGAGGAGCACGGTATCCTCCGCTGGAAAATCAATCATGAAAAATGTTTCACCTACTGGTGCAAAGCGGGAACCGACTGCGCCCGCTGCATGGCGGTCTGTCCCTATTCGTACCCGCAAACATTCCTGCATAACACCGTGCGCTTTCTGGTCAGACATTTTTCACTATTCAGAAAAGTTGCCCCGTTTCTGGACACACTCTTTTACGGGAAAAAACCGCCTCCCAAGCCGTTACGTGAATGGCAGAAAGTGAAAACCGGTGATGATTAAAATTACCGCGTATACATCCCTTACTGTTTGCAAAGCACTATCGGTAAGTTATTTTATTTCTGACATAAATTCAGCACTCACCAAGGTGTATTACCGATATGTTGTAACACAGCGAAACACCACGGCAGAGGAGTATCTGCATCATGCCGGACAATAGAAACCGCATCAGGAAAAATGACTCAGGAATATTACAGGCTGTAACCGATTTGGTGGAAATAGCCGGCGGACTTAAGACGTCAACCGTTGTTATTGCCGGCGGACACCGTATTGAAGATCTCCGTCTTGTCGAGTCAGCGCGTGATCACGGTATAGTTGACCGTATCATCCTGGTCGGTAATGCGGACAGAATCTCCCGCGCCGTAGAAACCGCCGGAATTGAAATTGCCCCGAAGGACATTGTTGCAACTGAAAACGACGATGAAACGGCCGCTGCAACCGTAAAGCTTATCCGGTCCGGAAAAGTGGATATTGTCCTGAAAGGACACATATCAACCCCTATTATCAACCGCCACATGCTTACGTTACCGACGCGATCAACGGTCAATCTGGCAACGGTTTTTGAAGCGTCCCCTGTTGCCGGCGGCAGACCCATGCTGATGACCGACGCCGGCGTAACCACAGTCTGTAACTTCGGACGTATGGTTGACCTGATTAACAACTCTGTCGAGGTTGCGCAGGTAGTCATGGGTATAAAAAAACCGCGGGTGGCGGTGCTCTCGGCAAATGAAAAACAGATACCGTCACTGCCGTCCACGTGGATTGGTAAGATGCTTTCCGAGCGGCAATGGCCTGATGCCGTTGTATACGGCCCTCTCTCTTTTGATCTGGCAGTTGATCCCGAATCAGTAGCGGTAAAAGGACTGCCCGATTACGGCAACGCCCTCTCAGTAGCAGGGCAAGCGGATATTCTTGTCTGCCCGGGAATCGATTCCGCCAATATCCTGTATAAAACACTCACGTCGATGACGAAATACGGCCAGGCTTCCATGGCCGGCATCACCGTTGGTTTTCCGGTACCCTATATTATACTTTCACGGGCAGACCCTATCGAAACCAGCCTTCTGTCAATTGCCCTGTGCAGTATCTATGCACAACGTATGGCTACCCGTAAAGCCGGTAAAAAAATATCTGAAAAATCAAAATCCATACCCCGCCACCGGGTGCTGGTTTTCAATCCCGGTTCCACCTCAATCAAACTGGCACTCTTTGAAAATGATCAAAGTGTAAAAGAAAAGGAGATACGATATACCATTTCACCGGTAAACACACCTGATGCTATGCAAACGGTTATTGACGAGATTACTGCTCTGATATACAAGACACTGGACGTCTGTAATGCAGGAACCATTGATGCAATAGCCGCCCGCGGCGGATTCCTGCCGCGTCCCGGGAAAAAATTGTCCGGCGGAACCTATAGCATTGCACAAAAGAAACAAGGTAAAATCCGCATTGATAAAACACTGGTTTCAGCTATTGTATACAGACCAGAAAAATGGCACGCCAGTAATGTCGGCATTCCCGTCGCCGCCCGTCTGGCGGAGGAACTGAAAATACCGGCCTATACCGTTGATCCTGTTGTAGTCGATGAGTTCTCCCCTGAAGCAGAATTATCGGGCTATGCTTCGATACCGCGCAGGAGTACCGCTCACGCACTCAGTGTGCGAGCCGCTGCAAAGAAAGCCGCAGGGATAATCAACCGTCCGCTGAAAGATATCAACCTGGTCGTGGCCCATATGGGTGGAGGTATTACTGTCGCTGCGGTGAAAAAGGGGAAGATAATCGATAATAACATAGCGCTCCTGGGCGAAGGACCCTTCACGCCACAGCGTACCGGAGGATTGCCCATAGACGGCCTTATCGATCTCTGTTACTCCGGTCTGTTTACACGCGAGCAACTTATTGAAGAGCTTACCAAACAGGGAGGATTGCAGTCCTATCTGGGCGAGTACCGTATGGAGCTTCTTGAAAAGAAAATCGCTCAGGGAGATACAAAAACAGAGACGGCAGTCACGGCAATGGTATATCAGATCGCAAAGGAAATCGGCGCACAGTTTGTTGCCGCCGGGTGTGATGTTGAAGCGATTATCCTTACCGGCGGACTGGTTCGAAGCAGGTATATCCGTGACAGTCTGCGTCACCGTATTTCGAGACTGGCGCCGGTGTTCATCTTTCAGGAATCCCTTGAGATGGCAGCCCTCGCCGCAGGTGCAATCAATGCATTGACAGGACAGACTAAACCGCATCGTTATCGGAAACCATAACAGGAGCGTTTCACCATGAAAAAAAGTTCAGGTAAAAAATATCACTGGGTATTCAGGGTCCATCTGGTTGACCGTGCGGGAGCCCTCACCAGTATTGCCTCAGCGTTCAGCAATGAAGGTATTAATATCAATACAATCGTGGGACACGGGTTCGAAAAAAATGCATCTGTTGAAGGAAGTTTGGTGATTACTTTTTACTGCACCCGGGAAGAAAAGGATATTATGGCGCGAAAGATAAAACGGCTGAGCAAGGTAATCGATCTTGAAGAGCGTCCCTATGATTCCCATAAACTGCGGAAGTCGGTTATCATGCTTACCGAAAGTAAATTACAACCGCCCGATGTTGCCGGGAAAGAATTCTTTTTAACGTGCGAGCTTGTTAATAACGATTCACACGGCTGGACCTATTTTCTGGCCGGCTCACCCAGCGATCTCGATCCGGTGCTGCGCAAGCTGGAAACCGGCGGTACTGTAAAAGATATTGTGTATTCAATTGTTAGCCTCTAATAAAACCGCCATCTTTCTTATATGTCAACTGTTGCAAAAAAGGAGCATATATGCCGAAAACCGACAACTTCTCCGAAAAAATGAAAAAACTCCGTAAAAAAAAGAAAGTCAGCCTCGAAAAACTGGCAAAGGAGACAGGATACCCGGAATCATATCTTGCACAGATTGAAAACAATGAAATACATGCACCGGTATCTGTTATCTTCTCCGTTTCACAGGCCCTGTCAATTGCGTCTGAAGATTTCCTTTCCACAAAAAAAGAAATCAGGAGTAAGCGAAAAGTAATTAGACAGAGACGGGAAGGCTTTAAAAAACGTGCGGAGAATTACTCCTACCAGGTACTGACACCTCTGGGTTCCAAAAAACATCTCAACGCGTTTAAAGTTACTATTGAACCGCAACGGGAACACAACATGGTTGAGTATCACCATCCCGGCGAAGAGTTTATCTATGTCCTCTCGGGAAATCTGAAACTTGAGGTCGGCAGAAACACCTATTCCCTGAAACAGAATGAAAGCATCCATTTTGACTCGTCAAAAATGCATAAGCTCTGGAATACCTCTAAAAAATCCACGGTTATTCTTGTCGCAACCTATTCTCCGTAAAAACTGACTATACAAAGGTGACAGCCTATGAATTTCGAATTAACGCAGGAGCAACAACTTGTTCAGCTTATGGCCAGAGATTTTGCCCGTGAAAAAATCGAACCGCATGCATTACAGTGGGATAAGGATAAACATTTCCCTGCTGACGTTATCAGGGAAATGGGTAGTCTGGGATTTATGGGAATGATGATACCTGAGAGCTACGGCGGCAGTGAAACCGGAGCACTGACCTATTGCCTTGCCATGCAGGAGATTTCATACGGTGATGCGGGTATCGGGGTTACCATGTCCGTAGCAAACCTGTCATGCGAGCCCATCCTCAAGTTCGGCACTGAAGCACAGAAGATTAAATACCTGGTACCCATGGCAAGCGGTGAGAAGCTTGGCGCCTTCTGTATCACCGAACCCGGATACGGCAGCGATGCGGGAAATATTGCTGCCAAAGCAAAGCTGAAAGGCGACCATTATATTATCAACGGTACAAAAATATTTATCACCAACGGTAAGCAGGCTGACATTTTTATTGTTATGGCCCGCACCGATGAAGGAGGCGGCAGCCGCGGTATATCCGCATTCATCGTTGAAAAGGGATTTCCCGGGTTTTCAATAGGCACCATCGAAGATAAAATGGGACTGCGATCTTCTATTACCACTGAAGTGGTTCTGGATGACTGTGTTGTGCCGAAGGAAAATCTCCTCGGTAAAGAGGGAGATGGATTCAAAATTGCCATGAAAGCGCTCGATTCAGGCAGAATCGGTATCGCCTCACAGGCTGTAGGGATTGCCCGCGCCGCACTCGATGAAGCGAAAGAATATGGTTCCAGCCGCAGGCAGTTCGGCAAACCACTGACCGGATTCCAGGCAATACAATGGATGATAGCAGACATGGCCACCAGTATAAGTGCAGCTCATCACCTGGTTCTGCATGCCGCCTACCTGAAAGACAACAATAAGAAGATGACCAAAGAGGCGTCCATGGCAAAACTCTTTGCCTCGGAAAGTTTAAATCAAACGGTATATAAAGCACTGCAGATATTCGGCGGGTACGGGTACATGAAGGATTATAAAATTGAAAAGCTCTACCGTGACGCGCGGGTGACTACCATTTATGAAGGTACCAGTGAGATACAGCGGATTGTTATTGCACGAGAAACAATGAAAGAATAGGTAAGGCTGGTTTAATGAAAAAAGTGAAAGGGCCACAGGAAGAATAAAGAGAACGGCGAATTAGGATGAGCGAACAGCGAAGTGAAGAGATGAGGAGCACGGACAATAAGGTAAACGGAAAGGATTTCCCCGGATTTCATCTGTAACACCTTACCTGCCCTAAACGGGCATCCTTACCCTGGACATAACCGGGTTCCACAAAACAGGCATCGTTACCTTAACCACTCCCCTTTTCTAGATATATTTAACCTGTAACGAAACAGTATACCTCCCCTCCTCCGTTTCCTGGATGTCCACTTCACGAAAACCATAGCTCTCATGAAACCTGCGGGAAATTTCGTTCGGCGGGCGAAGGTTATATTCGCAGGTTAATACTTCGAGGTTATGCTCCTTTACATACGCTGCCATAGCGTCATAGAATGCAGTTCCGACCCTGTTTCGTCGATACTCTTCCAAAACTACAATTCTGTCAAGATATAAAAACCGCTCATACTCCCGTTTGAAATAGAGAAAATTGGGGCTGTCATAATCGGCATCCGGTGTAAAAGCTATGATAAAACCGGCGAATGCTTTGCCAACTTCGGCAACTTTGAAACAGGCTGCTTCCTTATACAAATGTTGCATACGCTGAAATGATATTGAACCGACATTCGGGGTATGTGCCTGGTTAACTTTATACAGATATTCTAACTCCTCTCTTTGGGCGTCACGAATGGTGATGTTCATAGAAAAAAGCCTCCTGTAAGATTGGAGTAATGAGTTAATGGAGTGTTGGGAAAATAACTAGTGATTGTTATTATTACCTCGTTAAAACGACCCTCCGGGAGGAATAGTTAGCAATACCTTCTACCCGAATCAAATAGGTTCCGCATGATATAACATTCGTACTCCAGATACACTTTCCATCCAGCAACTTCAATTCATCTACCAATCTTCCACGAAGGTCATATATCCTCAATTTGCAACTCGCTGTCGCCTTTGAAGAAATATTCCTTACCATAATGGTATATGTGACGCCTAAAGGATTGGGGTAAATAAACATTTGGGGAGATAACAGGTAACTTTTACTGGATGAATTTTTTATAGATAAAGAATCTGAAAACTCAAATGCACCGGGGTCAGGAGTTGTAAACAGTAATGCACCGGTGAAAATCATTCGAACGGATTTGGCGGTTATTTCGGTGACGGCCATATCGTACTTGCATTCCTGAACCTGATCGTAATCGTAATCCTAATCTTAATCGCAACAGCAACCGTAAATCGTAATTTTACTCGCTCTCACTCACACCCACCACAACACAATTGACAATACAAAGCCCCTATTTGCTGGCAGTTTAAAATCAGTCAACACGGGAGTTTAAACCTTAAACCAACCTTGAACATTAAACCTGGAACCCGCTCTTTCTTCTATCCCCCACCTATTTAGCCTGCGCCTTAACCTTCTTTTTCACACTTTTAAGACGTCGTTTGCCGTTAGTGCCTCTCCAGATTTTGCCCCGTTTTGTTTTCCTGTCTCCTTTACCCATAGTTACTCCTTTTGATGGTACACATTTATTGTTAGTAACTTTTTTTGTCGGTTACAGCTTATGAGAAAGATTATGATTACGAGTACGATTAGGGTTATGAGATGATGAGTGACTAAAAATATACAAAATACGGTGGTCTGATTCCATAGCTATTAGATTTTAGATTTTGAATTTTTTATTTAATTTCATCTGGCGACATTTACCTTACTATTCCATACGGTCCCTTTACACTTTATTGAAAGGATATACACTCCTGAAGGCACATTGCTCCCACTGCCGTCTGTGTATGTATTCGTTACGGTACGTCCCGACATATCGTGCAATGAGAGGTGGTAGTTACCATGCACCGGAGTCGATACGTATAGTTTATCACCACGAATCATACCCTGTACTCTGCCGGATTTACCCGCTCCCTTAAAGGGATAATACTGTGCATCAGTGTTGATTATATTCATATCAAACGGTCGTTCTTTGTCAAATTCTTCCAGTCTACTGTAGAACCAGCCGCCGTCACCGGCATTCTGTTCGATTGTGGCGACCGTGCCCTTACCCTGGTTGGCGCAGCCGGCCAGCATACCGATAAATCCGGCATTGAGCGCAGCTTTCATTGGCGTGTCCCACTCGACCCGGTCGTTGTTGACCAGTCCCATCTGGAAATCACCCCAGCTTGCCGGCGGTCTGCCCCACTGGGCGCTTATGATACATGCGGATATAACAATGATAAGACCTGTTTGCTTCATCCAAGACCCCACCTTCTTAGAATTGAAATAGGTTTGTTGAATAAATAAGAAGAAAAATGTGTTACACTGATAATATAGTTAATTTGTTACGCTTTTTCCGATATAGACGGCGTTATTCAGTTCAATTGACAGCCTGTGTGGTAATAGGATACCCGTGACGGCTGAAAACGTCGGCTGCAAGCACCGCGATTTTCAGGAAACCCTGCTTTCCCATATGTCTGACAGGAAAATGCTCAACAGAATTACTTTACAGAAAGGACTGTGCAGGTAGCCATGTTATCGCCACAGTTCAACTGAAGAAAATAATTGCCGTGTGCAGGAGGTTACATAAAAAGAATTTTCAGTACAGTATAAAGCGCTCCACAACTGAAGCTGTTGGAGTAACAATACTGATTATATAGAGTCCTGCAGAGAATTCAGGTAACGTATACGAGTGTGCACCTTCACCGTGTACCGTCATTATCTGCTGTCCTCTGAAATTGGTAACGGTAATGGAATGGTGCCCTGCAGTGGTAATTTTTATCTCCGGAACTGAGATTGCATACCCATTGTCCGGATCATGTACCGGTTTGTCTGACTGTTTGAACGCATTGATATCGGTAACATTAAAAAATTCCACCAGTTCCTTTGCCCGGGCATTGCCGATTGCTACCGCTTTTTCATGATCGGTGTACTCATCCTCATCAAGCTCAGCGTCTTTACCGACAAAGGCAATGTAGATAACCGGTCCCGACGTGCCGCCATACTTGGGATCCGGATTTATGCCCAAGGCTTCAGCCATGGCGTATGACGCCTCACCCGTGACATCATCCATCCCACATTTATCAAGAAGCGGCCCATAGACCACCTTTCCTTTGTAAATAACTGCACCGACAGTGCCGATATTCACACCGGACACATAATTTTTGAAAGTAACAGGTACCACATAAAACGGTGTTTCTGACGCGTAAATCCCATCACCCGCACTTGTTGACGGATAAAACCAGGGATCAGTGTTTTCATTACATTTATCATCAGGCTCACCGTCACAGTCGATATCCATATCCGCATTCCAGAAAATCGCCTTCTTATTACTCTGCAGACTGAGAATCTCAACAGACGGCTGCTTGCCTTCATCGATCATAAACAGTTTCTGGGTAGCCTGGGTACCGTAATCCAGAGCAGCAAGAAGATGTTCTGCCGGAACATCTCCCTCAGCCCGAATAGTTGTAAATAGAAATAGTACAGCCAGCAGGATAATATAATGCATATCCCTCTCCCCGTTTTGAAGTGATACTGAAGTCTTTTAATAATATCTGATTGTCCCCACATACATTAATATAGTACAAAATTATTTTAATTCGTAATAAAACTTTCATTAATTCTATTATATATGAAACGAAATCTACTTTAGTGATATATCTCAATCACTTTATTATCAACATGTTATATGATTTTATGCAATAGACTTTCAATATTACGCTATTCGTAAAATTGTGGACCAATAAAAAGCATTTTTATAATTCTCACCTAATTTTATTTGACTGTCTTCCTGTTTTGCTTCAATCTGAGTGGTGATTATTAAAATGGGGTATCATTTCATTTTTTTTTCTCGATTTTTATAAATAAAAATTCGGAAAGGTGGTGTATGCCGACTCATTGAGCCATTTCCGGGTTTTCTTTTTAGTTCTTGTTAAATAGAGACAGATTTTACTCCGTATTCTGTTACGCCCCCTGTAGGACATAGAAGGCGCAACTGTCAAGTGATAACAAGAACTTTTTGGTACTGCACATTTAAAAAAATGTCAAGATAATCAATCCAATTGGTAAAATTATCCCTAAATTGGTAAAATTGCTCGCCACCAATGTATCAAGAGCCTCCTGCATGTCATCCGTTAAATGAATGGTTCCCCGCTTTTTATGAATCCTGAAAATCTCAAAAAAGGAAGTCATTTCCGGGATGGAAGTGATAAAACCGAGAATCCAACCTATAGCCCATGCAGGAACGCCTATCTGCATTATAAGTCTTTCACTGTATCTGCCGAGATATTTCCCACAAACAATGATAATCAGTATGCCTGATATCAGCTGCAGGATACCTATTTCAATATTGGACGCACTTTTATCGGATTTCATTGTAACCACTGTTTTAGAATTAAATACGTGATCCAGGATTTTATATACAACAAATAAAAGCAGAAGACCGATTGCCATGGGTGCATTCAAACCAATCCGGGAAATTGATAAACCAAGCGGAATAAGCACTGCAACAAAGGCAAAGATAATTTCTTCAATAAATTTTTTGTGGAGCATGTCCTTCTGCTGGTGATAAAAAAGCACAGCACTGGAAAACAGAACCCAGTTAATAATGTTCGAGGATGCTATATTCCATAACCCTGCCGTGAATACTCCGGCAAAGGCACTGGATACAACAACAGTGAATTCAGGTACACTTGTTGCATACCCGATAATCTGCCCCTTGGTCTTACTTGACAACTTAAAACGTGTACAGATGGTATCGATACCGGTAATTAATATAAATCGGACAGACAGTACGGTAGTAATTGCAAGAACGGCGAGAATGGAAAAATTGATCAGCATATGGTACTAATTATATAACAAAACAGTTGCCAAGTCAAACTGCCATAGTAAATGATAACAAAAGGAGTGTAAATACTTTTTCACAGTGTATTAAAGTATTTTTATTTCATTATCATCAAAAAATAACTTTTATACCGTTTTTCATCTTTACTATCTCCACAATGTTCTTACATATGAAAAGGTTTACAGATGAATAGTTGCAGGAAAACAGTAGGGCCGGCAGGTGTAACAATAAAAGGCTGCCTAAATCTGACTGTCTTTTTTGCCCTGCTATTTCTAACAGCCTGTGTGAGCTCTTCTCCATCGACCTGGCCAAATAAAAAACCACGGAAAATTTCCACCCCTTTCATTCTCAGGGAGGTTGCATTTGAGAAAAACTCTGCAGACCTGGACAGCAGTGATTGTTATGCCTTAGATAGGGTATACAACAGTTTAGCCTCCTATCCGTCAGTGAAAATATTAATTGTCGGCCACACCGGCGGTTACGGGAACAGAACATCCAATACGCAATTATCACAGAAGCGTGCGAAAACAGTCAAGGAGTACCTGGTAGCCAGAGGAATATCCGCAGAGAGAATTATTACTATAGGCGTTGGAGATTCACGACCTGTTTATTTAACGGACCATCGAAAGGGTACATTTCCTCAAATCAGGAATGAAAAAATTGAGATACTTCCTGAGGGATATTGGCGGGCATACAGGAATCTGATTGAATAATTAGGGCTTGCTGAATAAGTTTTTTCAGACGACAAAATATTCCGCAAATAGAATTGGTGGTGTGACTATTTTGGTATTATTATTAATCTTGTGCCCCTTTCTAACCTCATTTATGGCATCAGTAACAGATGAATCTGCTCGTATAAGATAAAAAATAAGCTAAAAAAGATCTCTCAAGATCTTTTCTGAATTCATAACCAAAAACACCATTAAAATTACACCTGCTGAAGTATCTGTCAACTTTGCCATTACTCTGCCTAAACCATATTTCCTTTTGGAATGACCGAATCGCTCCTCGATATCTATTCTGTCAAGTTCATCCTGCCGAACAAGTGCTTTCTGAAGTTTTATCTCTTTGTGATTCTGTTCCGTAATCTTCAAAGGACGTCCCAGCAGAGGACCGGATAAGCGAATGTCGTGTTTCTTACACCATTTCCTGTTATCTCGATTCCTGTATATCTTACCTTCGTGAATTAATGCGGGATAATACCCAAAACGTTTACGGTATTTTTCTGCCTGTACTATCAAGTTCTCACTCTCGTTATAGGCATCCCAGGATATTCTACCAACAGTACTGTAACCCATATGTAGGCACCGGAAAATACTTTCCCATAAGTACCGGAAAAAGATTTCCCATTTGAGAGAAGAATGTATCTGTTCGGTGAAGGATAGATAGAGCACCCCTCCCTCCAGGAATATCCACATTCACCTTTGTATAAAGGGGTGAGGTACCGGCAGGCGGATTGGGAGAGGGAATGGTGACACCTGCCGGCTTTACTACTTTCCTCACATCCTTTTATTAAAGAGGTATTGGAAGCACTCAGAAGCTTAAATACCTGCAATTACTCCTAATATTTGCCTTCACCCCTGGTTTTAAATCATGTTTTCAGTTTTTTTAATTTCAATTCATGAATCGAGCTCAAATTCGATACCAGCTGCCTTGTATTCGGCACAAATTCCGGTTTGAATTTATACTTCTCCAGCATCTCCCTGATTTTATCTTTGGTTATACTTTTTTTCTCTCTCCTGAAAGGCTCTTTTACCTTTTCCATTTTGCTATAACCTCCCTCGGTTATTAAATGGATGTGTAACGTGCCTCGGGTTCCCGCTCTCCTTCAAGAATTATTAAGTGCCGGCAGACATTAGGGAGAGGGATAGGAAAATGCCTGCCGGCTCGTCATGCAGCGTAAAAATTACTGCAATAGTATAAATTTATTTACAACTTTTTCCTTTTCTTTGCTCAAGTGAATAAAATAAACGCCCTTTGAAAAGTTACTACCGTTCCATGGCAGCACCCGTTCTCCAGCCGCAAGGTATTTATCTGCAGCAATGGTTCTGATTTTCTTTCCATCCGCAGTGTATGCATCAAGGTTGTATTTTCCTGCACTTGGCAAATTAAGCGTAATTATCGATGGAGTAAAGGATTTTACCTGCATACTACCTGCGAAAACAATCTTGTCGTCTTCAGAGGTGTTTGTCGCATAGCTTATAGTCTCGAGTGCCGGATCACCAAAAAGATTATACATACTGGCACCTTCTTTTTTTGCAGTTTCACTGCATGAAAAACCAGAAGCAGAGATAGACGTATCAAACACAAAATGCTTTCCAAAGAAAAATATCTGTCCTATTGTATGCAAATCAGGTTCAACAGCCGCCATCCGCGCCATACCCGCATTCAGAATTTTCTGATAGGACGCGGAGCTTACCGAAGCACCGGTGTACATACAGGCACCACCCTCTGCGGAAATCCAGGCATCACCAAAGCATTTACTGCCAGTGAATGTACCTGTTAGACATGCGAATCCCCAGACAAAGGGATACACTTCATCGTTTGTCATCTTGGTTACATCTGACGAACTAATTCCTTCCGAGAAACCAGTAGTACCTCCATGTCCCTGATAACAGACATACCGTGAAGCATTATCAGCAATTGCCTTTTTTGCAGCAGCGGTTGCCTGAGACGCATTCATAGGGTCACCATCAGCAATCTGCCAGTCAATCTCAAATCCACCGGGCTCCCAGTAATGATCCTTAATGTATGTAACTTGATCGTGAATATGCCCATCCCCATCATAGGTTGAATAGAGGGTTACCCGTTTCGGATAGTCATCAATATTTTTTTCCGTATGCATTGTCTTATGTACGATATTCCCCAATTCCTCGGCACTTCTCACAGAAAACATCCCGACAAAACAATCAGAATACTTTTCAGAACCTTCCTCCAAACTATAAGGCCAGTAGGTATGAGGACGAGAACCAACAGATGCAGTATAATGGGGCATTGTACCTGCATTACCCACAAACAGTATATAAGTAGGTTTTGGAGATAAATCATTTATATACGATTTTACCTCTGACTCGTCACTCCCTGCATCATCTATATCAACAGCTGTCACGTCATATAAATCCTCACGGAATTCAATAAAGGTTTTAAGATCCTCATTTTCTGCATACCGGGATTCATGCAGAATCAGATACCCATCTTTTCCCAGTCCTCTTGGGAGTGGCACATCATAATTAACAAACAGTTTTTTAATATAGGCATGACCGTCTTCAGAATAAGTTGCCGGTATTGCCGAAATACCCTCCGGCATAGTAATATCCAGCTTGAATTTCTTAACTATAGTCACCGTATTCTTCAGCGGATTATAGGAGACTGGGCGCAGTATTACCTCAACACCGGGTACACCAAAGCAGACAAACGGATCGGAAACCGTAACTAACTGTTCGTGCAAACCCCTACTCGTATAATATCCTCTATCAAGGCTCAAAGGCCGTTTTGACAGGGGAATAGTAATAGGAAAATCTTCCTGCATGGGGTGTATTTTTGCTGAAAGCACCTTATGCTCCACTTCCAGTACAGTTGCGTTTACGGTAGGTTTCAGTTTCTGTTTACCTATGGCAAGCCGGAATACTGTTTCCGGCAGCCCAGCCATACCAACAGGATTATTGTAATAAAATCCCGGTATTTGTACCGCCACATATCCATTTCCCGCATCCTCAATGGAAACGTTCGACAGGTTTACGACACCGGTATACCCTGTCGGAGTCTTCTGCAAATCCAGTGCAAATGCAGTAATTAATATCCCGGTACACAGCACGGTATACCCTCCCTTAACGAGCAAATGAAAATACCGTTTCATCACGCTCCCCTTTCATTAAAAATTTAAAATTATTGCACTTCCCATCTTATTATCCGTAATCCTGATTGTAGCTAGAAAACTTTACCTCAACTCCGGGCCAAATACAATGACGCCGCCTCCGTCCATGGTGACCCATTTATTATTTAACGAATCGATGGCTATCGTATACAGATGCTCCGCCTGAGTCGGTATATTCGTATTTGACGAATTATACATACTCCATTCCGCATGATCATACTTAAATAAGTGACCGTGTTCGGACCCTACCCAGATGAAATTGTTGTGATCGACTTTAATATTATGAATTGGATAGGTAGGTAAAATTGTATTTATCTTATTGAAAATTTTCCAATTGGTACCGTCAAATTTTATAACGTCGCCGAGATTTGAGCCAATCCATATAGCGCCGTTTTTGTCGACCGCCACACAGGTGAGCGTATCGATAGGTAATGGAGAATTGGTGGTGTTGTAGGTAATCCAATTGGTTCCGTTAAAGTTTGTGAGACCTCGTCTTGACGGTATCCAGACACTATTGTCCGGACCGACGGCGATTTTGGAAACATAACCGCTCGGCAGCCCCGAATTCTGGGGATTGTACCTTATCCATTGCGTGCCGTCATATTTTACAAGGCCATACCCGTTAATCGATATCCACTTGTTATCATCGTTATCAACTGCAATTGAATATATTCTCCCGTACGGAATTGAAGCGTTTTCCATATTGTATACTTTCCACGATGTACCGTCATAGGCTAATACGCCATAATGGGATCCAAACCATTTCGTACCGTTATGGTCAACGGCTATACTGAGTATTGAAGACTGAAAGCCCAGAAAGGATGCGACATCATACACCTGCCATGAGGTATCATTAAAATGGGCTATCCTGGCACTGTATCCTGCGAACCATTTACTGCCGTCATTATCTATGGCTGCACAATATATCCCGTTATCGGGAAGGCCTGAATTATCTGCGTTATAGACCAGTCCCAGTGCGTACGAGCCAACCGTTACCGTATCCTTCACCGGGACCGTAAAAAGATTGTCATTCACTGTGAAAACGTATTCAGGATCGTCAGCATTTCTGAAATCAAGCCGGCTAAATTGTGCCGACGGCACCTGCGGCAAATAAAGAATAAAGTTGCCGGCATTGAAAAATGTATTCCCCGACGTGACAGTATAAATAAAGGTTCCGGGAATATAGACATAACCTGAAGCAGTATCTACCGAATCCGGGAGTAAAACCTTTACAATTCCATGTTCCTTCAGACTCAGATCGATATCGGTGAGAACTATACTGTCGCCGGTTAAGATAATGCCGGCCTGAAACAGGGAGGTATTACCATCTTTATGCAAAGCATATAAATTATAGCTACTCCCGCTATCCACCGCCGGTAAGGAAAATCGCCCTTCAGCATCGGTGGTATCCCGTAGTGAGTCCGGAAGCTGCGAACCAAGACAGGGATTGTAACCGGTTGGTATGAAATACACATAGGCATCGGAAACGGGAGCATTATTTTCATTGGTGATGATCCCAACCACCTTGGCATTGCCCGTACTCGATCCGGTCCCGGCTATATCCGCGCCTGAGGAACAGGATAGCATCCATACCAGAGAAGCAATACCTATGCATTTCATGATGCGTGTAACGAAATCCATACGTTATTCCCCCTCCTGTCTGGCGTTCCTTTTTACAACCGGGAAAAACTGAAAATTGAGCTGATACACTTCTTCAGATTTTGAGGTATCAGACATAACATCACTGAGTATCTCATCCTTGAAATTCTGTATCTTCCATTTTATCTCATTAAACGTTTTGCGCGAAATACCAAGCGTCATACCGCTGACTTCCCTCTCCTCCGGCTTAACCTTTTCAATCGCTTCCTCGCCAAGCTGAATCATTTTACGATTGTGGTTACGAATTGACAATGATTCAACTTCAGGATCGGTTTTAATTATCGGGTCACACTGGACCCATTTACCGTTGCCATTCTTTCTGATAATGCCGATATCTTCAAGTAATTGCAATGATTTTTTAACCTGACCCGGTGTTATCGGCGGTGACAGCATTTTCGCAATTGCAGCATAATCGTCGCCTATATCCATAAAAGATACAAGCTCCCGAATAGCGGCATGATACCACTCACTGTACATTTTATATTGGAGTTCATTGAGCCGCTTGGCTTTGGAGCCCTGTTTATACCGGAACATCTCTTTAAAGAGCTCATTTTTTTCCTGCTCATTTTTCGACTGATTGAAAAGAACCATTAACCGGAAATAGTCACATTCACGGGCAGTAAGATTCAGTACCCTGCAAAACTTTTCAATACTTTTTACTGCAATATTCCGTTCACCGTTTATTACCTGTTTCAACACATTATGCGAGGAAAAGCCCGCTTTATTAGAGAAATAACGATATGAGAAATACCGCGTCTGCTTTTTCTGGAGATTATAAAAATCTCTTAAAAAAACTCGAAAATCGACATAGCCAAATATGTTTAATTTTTTCGGGGCCATTTAATAACGGGTTCTCATTTGATTATTCAGTTCACAGGAAATCATATGCGTATTATTATATTCAGCGTTAAACCAGAAACAGAGAATATCCTCTCCATGGGTAAAACATTCAGAAAGTGATAAAGTATCTTTACAGGGATAAATTTTTTTATACTCCTTAATGGCTTTATTAATAAGGTCTTTTTAAATGATTTCCAGTTCCAAGAGGCCCCCCTCCCTCACAATATAAAGAAAATATGTCTGGAAATCGACAATAAATTTGGAAATAATTTTAAATTGATGAATATTTTTTGGCATTCCCTCTCTGATTGCCTAATTATTTGCTATTATACTTAATGTAACCAATTTTTTGCCTTTCTTCCAAAAAAAATACTGGTTGTTTTTATTTTTTTGTACACTATTAGTGTACACTTTTCAAATTAACAAATTGATATTAATTAAATTATAAATGCTATATATATTAAAATTGCATAATTTCAGTGCACACTTCGGATAGTAAAATATTTATTTGGAAATAATTGTTCAATAGGTCGGGTTATTACCGCTCTCCGAAATCCGCCGGGAGTATGAGGAGGTGAGGGTATACACTATTTAAATACGGAGAAAAATAACTGTCTGCGTTTACAATATGCTAAAAAGTTTTAATAAATATGATTATGCTTTTAATGAAGTAATGGCGTTATAGCATGTATCATCTTATTCTTCCAGCTCTTCCAACGAATCGACCATGGGGATCTCATTGTGAAGCTCCAACACCAGAAAGAAGTGTCGAATATCATACCCCGGCTCAATAAGAGTTAATGAACCATGCTTCCGTCTCACCATCTCCCAGCAATTGATAATTATTGCACCTGTGCGGGAAGTAAAAAAGGATCCTTCCCTGAAACGTATACCAATATGCAGAACATTTTCCCGAAGAAGTTCCTCGATTATCGGCACAAGATCGGTTAAATTAGAATTGGTGCTTAACACCTCATTAATCTCAACAACACGGTATTTCCCATGGGAGCTTATTTCGCACTGCATTAACAATCCTCCTGGTAACAAATACCATCCACTCCCCCTGTATATAATTATACACGATATTGCAATTTATTTAAAGTTAAATTTTACAAACAGTTACGCGAATAGAAGCGTACCGTAACAATCAAATTTTAACGTAACAAAATAAATCTAAGGATTATCGGGTGGTGCACACTGAAACACCGGCAATTATCGCTAAAGGTAATACAATTACATTGAACAGTAAATACAAAAAAGACATTTTCAGCGGGAACAGACCGAAATTGACAAAATGTGCCAAAAACAGGAGTGAAAATGAAATAAATATACCGCCGGTTACTAAAGCGGCTTTTATCTGAGAGAGAAAAAACGGTCTTATTATCCTGCAGGTAGCCATAATCACAAGTAATTCCAGAAATGGAGCCACAATATTGATAACATGTTATCCAGGTCCAGTTTGAGCGGATGAGACCTGTCTGATATTTTCTTGTATGGAGATGCCGAAAACATTTGCTGCGATGAACTCCAATGCAAAGTCAATTATAAGAAAAACGGCACAAGCCTGTAATCCCGCTGCAAGAAGCGCTTTTATCTCTATTCCTTTCATTGTCGTATCCCTTTCTTTTTGTTTATTATCTCAAGAACGCGCTCCCGATTCTTCAGAGCGCTCGTATATCCCGGTTTACTCTCTATAGCCTGCGTAAAATACTCCAGTGCCTTTTCATATTGCTCATTCTGCGCTAGTATGACCCCAATATTGTTACCCGCTTCGGCATGTCCTGGAATAAGCCGCGTCGTTTCATTGAAATGGTGCAGGGCTGAATCAACCTTCCCCTGTTTTAACAGCATAAGCCCAAGATTATAATGAGCATTCCCATGTTCAGGATAGACCGTCAGTGTCCGGCGGAAATAGTCCTCAGCTCCTGCAATGTTATTATTTTTTGCGGCAAGCTCCCCCAGTTGAAAGGCGAAATCGTAATTATAGGGATTTTGGGTATAAGCGCGCAACAGATACTGTTCATTCCCTCCTTCAAGGTAGAAACGAAACAGTCTCATGGCTGTAATATTCCTGAGATTGTATTGGCGTATATGGCTAATCTTCCTGCTTACCGTATCAGGAATGCCGTCTGAAAAAATCAGTTTCGGATTATCCAAATGCTTCATGACCTGATGTAGGATGCGGTTAACTGCGCCACCTTCTTTCCGTCGGACATCGGCAGTTGCATATTCAAGTAACGGTTTGTCATCAGTATATGTCTGCGCATCTGTCGTTAACCGGAACAGGCTTTTCGGTCCACTGAGAAATCCTGCGGCAAATACATCCGGGTTATTAAGGGAATTTTTGGGGCCACCCCAGTAATAGTAGGTTAAATCCTTCGACACCAGTGTGTTGTTCTTTACTATCCTGAGTCGTATGTCTGTCAAAACCGGCTGTGTGTCGGCAGAACCGATTAGCAGAAATTCATTTCGATTATACCAGAGCACGTTGTTGGGAAAGACTTCGATGAACGTGTGAATCACTGAGAGGAATTCTCTGGTATCAAGGAAAACGATGGGAATGAACTGACAGAGTAAGCCGTTTCTTTTTAATTTTCTTTTAGCTGATTGATAAAAATCTGATGTATAAAACGACGCGCATCCCGGCCTGAAAAGCTGTCCTGTTTCTACGGAAATAATATCGTATTTTCGGTCAGTATGGGAAACGAAGTTCCGTCCGTCTTCGATGATGCACTGTACCCGATTATCATCCATCCATTCCGAATCGAAATAGTCGCGTATAAGTGTAAACAGCTCCTTTTCAATATCTATACAATCAAGCTTTTTCATCGGATAATAGAGAAACCGTGATGCTGTCTGTCCCACCCCTACACCGATTACCAGAATCTGTTCAGGGTTCTGATGAAGAATCATGGGAACATGGGCCGCCATAATCTGATGGCTTACCCTCTCCTCCCCCTGCCACATACGATCAATTTCAAGCACCGGAACGTCATACCTGTTTTTCACTACGGCAAGATGCCCCCCGACTCCCTCCCTGAAATCAATCAACCGTCCCTCTTCCGCAAGGTATCCTGCCGGCACCTGAGCAGGTGACAACAACGGCACGGCACACCAGATTACTGTGCCTGCCGTTATTACTGCCGTTTTTATAGTGATTTTTATATGCCGGTCCACCAGGCCAATCGCCAGACAGCCAATGCCGATACTAATCCCGGTTGTCAATAGAACGCTTTTCTGCAAACCCATAACCGGGACCAAAATAAAGCCGACGCCCAATGCCCCGAACACACCGCCGATAGTATTTACCGCCGTCATTTTCCCGACTCCGACCCCGGCAAATACCGGATTTCCAACAACCATCCGAATCGCGAGTGGAAAAGCCATACCTGACAGTAAAGAGGGAACCGGAAATACCAGGATTACAATAAGAATAAGTGTTGCTATCCGGTGAGTATCCCTGACGCTGTTCCATACTGATACCGGCAGCATCATACTACTTAGCACACTGATCCCTATCACCATACTGATAATACCGAATATAAATGCACAATGCCGGATTTTTCCCGAAATCAGAGCGACTATCAGACTGCCGATAACAATACCGGCCAGAATTGTCGTAAGGGTTATGGTGTAGGTAAACACCGTATTATGCACTATCAATGATAAAAAACGGGTCCAGAGTATCTCATTACCCAGAGCGACAAATCCGTTAAAGAAAAACAGGAGAGCAATTCCGGCACGGTACCGGGAGCCCGATAAAAGAAATGTCTCACTTCTTATGGCATCAGCCGCAGGCTCATGCGGAGAGCATTTTTTCTCCTTCTGTAAATACCGTACAGGAGGCATTTTCAGTATATACATAATCACACCGATACTGATATTTACGATACCACCCATAACGACAGTCTTATTCATACCAAAACATGGAAGGATGTATAATCCACACAAAGCACACCCAACAGCCGCTCCCAGAGTATTAATCGCATATAGTAAACCGACTGAGCGTGAGATATGATTTTTTATACGGACATACTGCCGGCAGAATAGCGGCAGGGTACCGCCAATCAGTACTGTCGGCGGTAAAAAAAGTACGGCACAGACAAGTAAACGTACCAGTGACAGCAGTAAAAAATGTTGATACAGAAAGGGGTATACCCGGGTAAACATCTTCTGCAATACAAAAAACAGCGCCGGATTAAGGAAAACAAGAATACCGAGTACAATCTCCAGTATTGCGTATATTCTAAGCGGCTTGTTTGTTTTCAGGGTATATCTGCCGAACACATAACTGCCGAGTGCCATACCGGCAAAAAAAATGGCCGTCACAGTACTTACCGCAAATGTGGTGGCGCCGAAAACCAGCGAAGCTTTCCGTATCCAGCATATCTCATATACCAGACTTGTAAATCCTGAAATAAAAAAGCAGGTTATTGCACAATAATCCGGAAGCGAAAAGGATTGTTGCGGGAGTTGTTTGTCTTCGGCCATACCGTACCATTTAAAAAATTTACAGCTGTCGATATGATTCTAAATATAGTTAAATTGTACCCTTTCACGCCCCCTGAATCCTCCGGAGGGGAACTTGTAATGACTTTATTTTATTAGTAGCTATACGTTTTTTTCAGTCGAATTTGGCACTATAACTTACACTTGAATTTATCCGTGGGATTAATGGTTTTTCAAATTCGTTTACTTTATAAAAATGGTAATCGATTGTATTGATTAATTTCAGCGAGATTGAGAATTCGTTTTAGAATTAGGTACTGACGAACCAAATATAAAGAAGCTACCCCGTTTGCCCGAATTTCTTGGCAAGCTCATTATCAATAACATAGATACACATATCACGTGCACCTTGTTCGGAGTAATCAAAACGGTCGCAGAGATTTTTAATTAAATACTGTACGTCATCCCTGATCTTCTTATCATAGGTATGAAATTCCTTTTCACCATAATCCTTGATAGCCCGCCGGAAATTCTCATTCTTCAGGAAGGGGTCGAGTGCCTTTTCCTTGATGTTAAACATGTACCGTTCAGATAACGCCGTATAGATTTTGGTCTTCTTTATCTTCTTTTTATCACCGGTTAATACCGTGGTGGTATACTCTTTCTGTGTATCTTCCCTGAATTTCAGACGACCGGTTTTGGTAATTTTATTAGTAAGGATACGGGATTCAATCCCTTCAAAAAATTCTTCGGTGATATGGAGGGTGTCGCCCGTATAGGGACACTTCTCAGATGAGCCGATTTCAAAATTAACGGCGAAAAGATAATTGAGAATATCTCTCTCTATCTGCTGCTGATTGTAATAGTATAATGATTCCTTGACTTCCTGCAGCACGGTAAAATCATAGAGACGAACGAGTGAGTCAAGAAATTCTTTGGAAATTATTTTATCGAGATTATCCCGGGAACTGGTAAAAAACTTGACCAGATCAGACATGGTTATCAGTTTATCATCCTTGGCATACCGCGAATAGAAGGTATTAAAGTACCGGATTGAATCACGTCCTGAAATGCCGTGGTCACCTTCAGTCTCGGACTCGGCAATAATTTTTCGCCGCATCTTTGCCGTTAACCGTTTCCGGTCCTCTTCGGTAAGCCAATCCGGAATATGTCCGGTATAAAACTCCATTTTGAGGAGATTCAGATTTTTATCGCAATAGAGTGTGTATTTTACCGGATCATGTATCAGCTCAAGAAGTGCTTTCGACTGCTTACTTAATCGCGTTGAAATAATAACCCGAGCGAAATTATGCAGCACACGCGGGAGAAAACTTTTATCAATCTGCCTGCCGAAGGTATTACGGTAAATCTCAACTTCCGTATTCAGATCCATTACATAGGGTATATTGATATAATGAATGCGGTCGCTGAATGATTTAAAATTCTGTATATTTTTCTGATCTTCGGGATTCATGACCGCCACGAGCAGGGAGTTGACATTTTCTTCAATATCATCGACCTTATGCACCCCTTCGCTGATAATGTTATGCAACTCTATCAATCGATTGGTATTGTGTGACTTGACATCCATAAGGCCGTATATACCGTTATTGGTCTTCGCATACTGTGAATACTTATACTTGACCTTATTACTTTCATTCAAAATAAAATTCAGCCGCCGCTGAATAAATTCATCCCTCAATACCTTTTGTGACGGAGGCTCATCACCGGGATTATAGACACTGATTCCTTCACCAAGCTGCCGGTTAAAGACATAAGGACGGGCATAAACATTTTCAAAGACTTTCTCCGGCGTACCGTACTTACCCAGAAGTGCCCGATATAATGACGTACAGATGGTACAGGGGTTTTCCCTGAAAACCCAGTCGTATTCCATTAATGAGAAAAGCTGCTCGGTAAATTTACTGCCGGTAAAAAGGTTCTTGATAAAAGAGGTGCGATATCTTTTCGGAATTACCAGGATTGGGTGGTCATGACTGGGACAGGGAATATCGATATAGTCATTGAATATATTCGGTGTTCCCTGCGGCGTTGACAGTTTGGGTTTCTTTCGCTCCGATTTCACCTCAACCAGATTATACAATTTTTCGAAAAAAGTAAAAGCTTCGTGCTCAGGCATATCGCCAAACGTGTGACGGTTAAACCGCCAGACGATTTCATACCGCACCCCTTCTTCCGTGTTGGCGAATTCTTCGAACTTGAGCAGGAGATTGTTGAGAAACATGCTCTTCCCGGATCCGATTGGCCCTTTAAAAATGTAAACCATATTCTGCTGGGCGCCACTTTTCAACATGCGCGCAAGGTTGACAAATCGGTTAGCAAACAGTCGGTCGGCAAAAAACGGATGATCAACCCCTTCGACAAACAGGTTGTTGCAGTCATATTTCATAAATTTAATTGACTCGGGATCATTGGGATTCTCATTCTCCCCTTCACCGAGATAGAAAACAACCATATCGTAAAAAACCTGAAACACATTACGAAGGGCGATAGTTGGACGCTCCACACACCACTCAAGAAAGGTTGTAAACGGTATCGGGATATGTTCTCTCTTTTCAACAATGTTTTTATTAAGACTGTTTAGTGCTTTCTGAATATTATCCATAGTATCACATCCCGTCACACTTTTCTTTATTGACAATTTCGTTTACGTATTGCCTCACTATTACAATATCTTCTTTACCATTTTCCTTTTATGCATTGTGTACAGCACCCGCTGCCATTGAATTTCCGCAACCTCTTTTTCCCTGTCGGTTCCAGGCAACATCGAGCCGATGGTCCCGGTCTGCGAGGATTTTGCCGCTTTAACCTCCGAGGTCTCCAGTTGCACCGGCCCATCCCAGAGATATTCAATACCAAGCAGCGTGTTATTGATAAAATCTTTTACCAGTGGCTTTCCTTCATAATGGTGGTATAGATACAGGGTATTGTTTTTATTTTGAGACTCATCAATAGTAATGTAGGGCGGATGATACAACATATCCAGCAGCATCTGTTTATACGCATCGGCATTCTTACTTTTAATATAGTATTCCCATACCATTTTATCACGGTTCAACCGTTTCCCGGTCACAAACAGATTATTCCTGGTAACAAAGTCCTGATCAATAAAAGTATTTATAATAGTGGCATCATTGAAATGCTCTCGCACAAAAAAGATAAATTCGCGCCCCTTACCGGTTTTTAAATCGAATTTATCACGAACATACGCATCGGAAAGCTTAAGAAAATCAAGGGTATATTTACCTTTATCCACAATCTCTTCAAGATAATAAAACAGCTTCATGCCGAGTGCATACGGATTCAGACCGACGATCGGCATTGCGGTAATCCCCGCATTGATACGGGCAAAATCAACCTCATGGCCGCTAATGCGATCATCCTCAAGAAACAGATTTTCATGCCAGTAGCTCGCCCATCCTTCATTCATGATCTTGGTGCGTATCTGCGGTTGAAAAAAGAGAGAGGTTTTTCGTATAATTTCCATCACCGGTTTCATCCATTCATTCTCTTCTTTCTTCAGGAAAATGGAATTGTCCAGAATGAACTGAATAATATCCCGTGGCCGTGGCTTATACTGTTTCAGATGTTTTTCATATACCGCATCAAATTCAGGATACTTCTTTCGAACCTCAGAGAAAAACTGCTCATCAACCTCATTACCATGCTTTTTCAGGCAACTGTTGTACCGCTCAATCTCCTTGATAAACTTGTTCACCGGTACCCGTTTCCCTGATTGTAAAAATACATCAAAATAGTAATCTACCTTTTTTGATACTGACGGTCTGTCTGAACCTTCCGAATGAGACAGTTCGTCGTAATATCCGACAAGATTATCAATACCGCGGGTAAACTCAATGATATAATCAACCCACCGCCCTTTCTGGGAACGAAGGTTTGCTATCATTCGTTTGTCGGAAAGTGCCTGACCGGTGAAATCGAAATCCCATGTGTCACTGAAATACTGATTGTTATGGAAAAAATCAATATGTGCCAGCACATGATAGAAAATCATGACGTTAAGCCAGTCGGGGTTATTATCATTGTAGTAAGAAATCGGCGGCCGGGTATTTATAACAGTTTCATATGGATTCGAAGGGTAGAGTTCATATCTGCCTTTTTCTTTATATACTTCAATATCCTGTACCCAGTAATCGTATAAGGTCGGGATCATTCCTTTCGGTGTCAATTCGAGAAGATCCCTGTTGGTAACTATATATTCAAGGGATTCATCATGAAAACGCAGCCCCTTGTCCCGGGCTCGTTCCTTACATCCCTCCATGATTGCTTTTGTATGCTGGTTTACTAATTCCATTTTATGCACGTGCCTTTATAAAAAGTATTATACCGTCATCTCTGCTGCGGTTTTTTCCTGTGAAATAAGACGCTTTATTCCTTCAATCATCCTCGTTTCATCAGCATCTTCCCGCATGGAGTCAAGACGTACATAGTCCGGCTTCTCTTTCAGTAATCCTGATTTCTTTATATATTCCTCAACTTCACTCGGCTGCGTGGCGTTAAACGAATGACGTATCACGGTGATACCGATTCTGCTCGCGAATGACAACATCTTCTTTAACTCGGGTATTGCCAGTTCACCCTCACTGTCCCAGTCATCACCGTCAGTACCGTGAAACACGTATATATTATAATCCTGCGCAAGACTTTCTTTTTCCACTATTTCATTCACCAGCCGAAACGCTGAATATACCTGCGTGCCGCCGGCTACTTTTGAATTGTAGTAGGTATAAAAATCCGGCACTTCCCGCGCCTCTGTATCATGAAGGATAAACCTGGTTTCCACCTGCATTGCATACTGAAACAGCAGCCAGCTGTATAACATGACATGCTGCGACACCACCAGGTTGGTAGCCTTACCGGCCATCGAACCCGAATAGTCACGAAGGAAAAACACCAGCGCCTGCGACTCGTAATCCTTCTCCCGTGACAGGATTCGGTACACCCGATCCCGCGGCGATACCATCAGTTCAACCGGATCAATTGTTTCCCCTTCCCTGATAATACCCAGACCGATATTGGTATCAACGATCTGTTTCAATGTGGCCTTTTTATCCAGCAACTGCCCGTATCCCTTATTGCGATCCGTTAAATCATAGGTGTATTTTGTCAAGGTTCGTTTCTTGCCTTTATCCTGCAGGTTGGGGAGTTTAAATTTGTCGGTAAGAATTTTACCAAGTTCGTAGGCACTCGACTCCATCTCGTGGGTACCGCCGCTTCCTTCACCGGCTGAAGAGCCTTCTCCCTGCATAGTCCGAATCGGTTGTTCCGCAATGACCTCGCCCTCTTCACCATCACCGGCGCCGCCGGACTGTTCCTCTTCCTGCGGCGGATGAAAGTTCGGATCGTGCATAAGCTTTTCCTCGACGGTTGTCGGAACAACCACGACCTTATCCTTACCACTCTTTCCCGGTTTTATCAGACGGCCTATCTCAATTTTACGGGGAAAACCGTCTTTCTCACGCTGCTTGTCGCGTTCCAGAATTTCATCTATAGGCTGCAACTCACTGTATATCGGACTGCGTAAGAGGGTAAATGCCTGCAGATCGGATATGTCATTGTAAATATACAGTTTTTTAATAACACCGTTTTCCGACTCTTTTTCTGTTGCTCTTTCGGACTCATCAACCTCATGGTCGCAGGGTGGCTGCATTTCCGGCAGCATCCGCTCCCGCTTTTCGGGGGAAAGACCTTGCTTATCCAGTTTCTTAAAAAGTATTTGCAGTTTTTTATTCATTATCACCCGCACCACGTATTGTTTAATTCTCATCATCCTGAGTGCAGAAGTATTCTATCGTTTTCTGCGCGCAGGTTTTACAGTAACCGAGTTTGTTGAGCATGGTATCAATCATGCGATCATACAATTTCTGATTTTCTTCGTTGGTACGATTCGCCAACGCACCGACAAGACTGCCGGCGCCGGCAATATCCGATTTCAACCGTACATCGGTAACCGCCTTCACCAGTTCCAGATTGTCCATAAAATCATACTGGCGATCGGTAGATATTTTCTGACCGTAAATTTTACGGATCGATGTGCGGAATGTATCACGCATCTCCTTCGTTTTAAGCCCGAGACGCTCCTCAACACTGTTAATATACCGCTCATCAATTTTAAGAGCCTTGAGCTCGCCGGACTGCGGATCTTTATATTTCCACATTTTATCCGGACCCAGATTTTCAGCGTCAATACCGATAATCATATTGACATAATTCATAACATCTTTTCGAATCGCAAGAGGCTCGTCCATATACGCATTAAACATCTCGGTCATAATCCGTTCCCGATAGAGCCCTTTTGCAATTTTCAGATCCTCGAGATATTTCTTCCGGTTGTCTGCTTCAGTAACGTAATCAAGTATAATTCGTTCTATGGTCCTGAAAATATCACAGGCAAACATGCACTTCCCTTCATTGGTCTCCGAGCTTTCAATCAGTAGCTGGATAGCGCGGCCGAGGTTCCGCTGGCCGAATCCCTTCTGGCCGAACCGGTTTATTATCTCCGGATCCTGGTTAAGCATATCGATAACCTCGGCGAGTGTCTTAATACTTTTTTCTCCGGCGACTTCACCCGCAGCAAGCTTCATCATCTCTATCGGTGTCAGTTTTTCCGAGTGCGGCAGACGCGTGAGTACCACGGCAACTGAGGCGGCGTAATTTAAATTCGGGTCCTGATGCAGTGCCTCACTGCTGAGAGTTGTCCGGCTTTCGTTGCCGATGGCATACATGGTAAGGTCCTTCTGCAGCTTGTAATTCGTATTATGGGCGACATAGCAGATACGGCACCGATCAACTATCGGCGCTTCCTCTTTCTCTGCAAGAAACTGATGAAATTCAGAATTGTTGCTGGTTGCTATTATCAGGGTATCGATTGGCCATTTGTACCCGTCTATCTCAATAATCCTATTCTGAATGACTCCGAGATAGACCTGAATCAGATCTTTCTTATTTTTAAATATCTCATCACAGAAATGTATACCACCGCCGGCAACACGGGCGAGAGCGCCGCGCCGGAGATCAAATCGATAGGGATTATTGGTGTCGGTAATATGTAACAGACGCTGTATCGATTCTTCACCCAGTAAATCCACCGCCGATGAGGTTATCTTGTCTTTGGCGGGATATTTTCCGGTTATGGTACCAAGGCTTTCCGACATGGGAACCGGTATTATTTCAATAAATTTCAACATATCGTCAATGTTACCGTCTGTATACTCCCGCACCTGTTTCAATATGTAGTCACTGCAGGCACCGAGAGGACGGTAATCATCGTACATTTTCTCCAGCTGTTTATCGTCAAATCCGAAGGTTTCAGAGAGGTATTCCTTGCTTTCTTTAACGTTTTCAAAAAGATTCATCGCCAGTATCACGGGATCCTCATATGTCTGCGACTCAACACTCGAAATTTTCCCGTATCCCTGCAGTTTGTCCAGAGATATAAACCTGAAGGTATACTTTCTGTTGCGCTCTTCTGTGAGAAACTCCCGATACTTACTACAGAGAAAGTCGACAAAAAACGTTTTACCGTTGCCAGGCTCTCCCACAAGTACAAAAGCCATTTCACGTGATGAACCGTTTTCCGCAGCATCTTTTACATACGAAACAAAACTGTTTATTTCATCATACATGCCAATGATATGTTTCTTACCGACTCTGAAAATACCAAAATCAAACGTAGTCTTCCCATTCACCACCACTTTACTGATATCCTTTTCCAGCACCATGCGTGAGACGGCTTCAAAGGCATTTTCAAATACCCTCTTTCCTTCTTTTACTGCAGTGAGATGATCTTTCAGCGTACCGTAATTGACGCTTTTCATGTATCCTCCTTGAACGAAGTATATTTACAAACTATAATTTTTTTCTCTGCCGTATCCTTTTTTTCTGTCACTCCGTATGTCATTATTATTCAAGATCTTAATTAATATCTTCGTTAGAGTATTTTCATCCTTTTACCACACGCCGGCTTCCTATTAAAGAGTACGACCAAATTAATGATTTAGCAAGTACTTTTTATTAAATATTCTCAGTAATACCTGTTGCAGGTTGCTAGTTGCGTTATATTATTATGCGGAAACGTTCTATTACTCTTCAGGAATTTCCCCATCTTTCAGGGATAGCCATGTCTTTTGTATATTCTCCGTCCTTACTGAAAAGGAACCGGAAAAGAATACCGATGACAGCCGAAAACACATGTCGTTATTTTCAACAGCATATAATCATCGCCAGATGAGTATGTGTTTATCATTACCTATACCGTCAGGCAGGAAATGCAAAGCGGCGACTTTTTTATATTTCGCCGGATAATCCTACATTTTTTGTATTGGGATAGTGGGGATATATAACCGGCACACCATATACTTTACTCATCTGTGTTACTATTTTTGATACCATATACCGCTAGTCAATCTTTGTATATATTACTGCAGTAGTTATTTTCTCTGTCATCGAGAGACACCTTCCTGTTGTTTTCTCATTTGTTAAACAATCGTATTTTGTATAACTATTTTTCAACTACAGGTAACGTTTCATCCGACCCCTATCGCATCTTTTTTATAACACACAACATATTGTATTTCTTCTTGCTTTTTAACACTATTTATTGTATATATAATTTAACCAATAAAATTATTTCTTCATTTTCTCACCCTCTAAAGGAGGTTTTTATGGCAGTAAAAAAAGCTGCTAAGAAGAAAGTTGCCAAGAAAAAGCCGGCAAAGAAGAAGGTTGCGAAAAAGAAGGTCGCAAAGAAAAAAGTCGCCAAGAAAAAGCCGGCAAAGAAGAAGGTTGCCAAGAAGAAACCGGCAAAGAAAAAAGCGGTAAAAAAGAAATAACCAGTATCTTCGATCCACATACTAAAGCCGGGATTCTTATTAAGTGAAGAGAGGCCGTATGCCTTTCTTCACTTTTTTATTTCTCATCAGACGAAATGCGCTCACATTTTCTTCTTGCGTAACAAAAGTCCATCAGCGGAAAGAATAATTAAGTCCACAACGGACTGTAACTCTGCGATCAGGAGAAAAGTACAAAGATTACTGCATACTGTAACTGCAAACGCATTAATCAGGAAAATATATTACCTTTTAATAACGACTTTCTCTTGAAACCGTTTATCCTGAATCGTACCGCTAATTATATATAATCCGGGACTTACAGCATTCCGAGAATCCCTGTAATTCCATATACCGCGATAACCGGCGTCTCCGGATTTTTTCAATGTAACTGTCGTTATTTGTCTCCCTGAAAGGACAAAGATGGAAACCGTTTTTTCAGACGGTAATTTTACATCCGAGAGTGTAATTGTGAGATATCCTGAAGGATTTAATATGATAGAGACGGGATTGGATGAACGGGCGGTCTGCTTTGCCAAATTTTCGGTGACACCCAGCGGTTCTGCGCAATCTGCAAGCACTGCTATACCAGGTGCAATAGCCTTTGCAAGCCAGGTAGAATCAAATGTGGAATTAATTGAATCCGCTTCAGTATGATATTTCCCACCGGTACCGCCTCTTCCTATAGAGGCGACAAATCCATTTTCCCAGAAATTTTTTGTATCAGTAGGAATATTTGTTCCTGACTGTGTATTAACCCGCACGAAAAGTTTGTATGCATTACCCACAGACTCAATCCGCTCGGCAAATTCTCTCCCTCCCGGATTTGCCGAGCATACGGTATGGGAAATTGAACTGGAATTACCCGGTGAAATGCCAACCATATCATAAGTCACAGCGCCTCCGACAATCTCACTGCCTTCATCTTCCAGCATTTCTATAAATTCATAGCTCCCCTTTAATCCCCGCTCCTCACAATTAAATCCTACATAGAGTACGGTATACCTGAAGGTGTAATCTTTCATAACCCGGGCCGCCTCAAGAAAACCGACACAACCGCAGCCGTTGTCATACGCCCCCTGATGGCGGTCATCACCACCGGGGCAGATATTATCCGGATGCGCCCCGATTATGCATACCTTGGCAAGAGAAGGTTCATCATATCCCCACCTGGCCCCGACGACTGCCGGCGCCTGATAACCCGATACAGGCAGTCTGAAAGTTGTATCGCAATTATATTCCATAAATTTGCGCTCCAGATAGGGTACGACTTCCTCAATGTTGTATCTGTCACTGGCATACCGGTTGCGTATCTCACAAAGGTCACGGAGCAGACGGGCACAGGAGTCGGGACTCATATTTGCCAACATTTGCTCAATGAGCGGATCCACCTGCACCGGCCCTCTTTTCGGAATAGTTGACTTCCGGTATGGGTTCAGTCTTGCCGTTAACGATATCTGAGCAAGTTCAACCGCACAGGTAGTATTCAGAAGCAGTTGCTCGGCATCACCCTTCATAATAACCTGATTGTCAAATATATCAAGCACTGTACCATATCTGGCAAACAGTACCGGGTCAATGTTCGGGCATTCGTCTCTGTTGGGATACACGGCAAAATATTCACAGCGATAGCCTTCCGCCGGATTCGTTTCGAGAAGTTTAAATGAACGATTTGACCAGCCGAGTTTCAACATATCCGCCTCATTCGCCATGACCAGACAATGCCTTTGAGACAGGTGCACAATTTGAAACTTTTCTGTAATGGATTCATCCCGTTCAAGCCGGATAAGAAAACTGTTTCCTGCCCAGCTAAACTGGACTAAAAGGAAAAATAAAAGAAACAGATACTTTTTCATGCTGCCCCCCTCAAGCGTTATAAAAAGTCCTATCAAAGACGGAATATTATAGAAGAATTACGATATCGTCTATTAAATAATTTAAGGATTTTTTTCTCCTTTAGCTGAAAAAAGTAGGAAATTGGAAAGATTTATAGAGCTACTATACCTGCAGGAAGGTATCCTGCTCACCGTATCTTTACTTGCTCACCGTATCAATAGTAAAAAGGAGGTATGTGACCTTGTACCTTTTATTGATCAGTCTTAAAACAGGGCCTGCCATCGTCGACTTAGTGGTGTGGCAAAATTTATGAACAGATCAGGCTAAACCCGTGTGTGAACACAATAAATCACTGTACAATCAACAAAAGT
>CAZIYW010000014.1:0-2474 GCA_964543525.1 uncultured Fibrobacterota bacterium
GTCAGTCCGTTTATGGTCGCGGACACTGATGCAGTATCGGTACTGTATACCTCGGGGGAATACCCGGCCTTTTTCGAAAGACCAAACGAATCATCAACCTGCAGAGTATTTAGTGCCGGATCGTCAGCATTACAAAACACGTGTTGTGATTGCCGCGCGAGGGTTTCAAACAGTGCGCGTATTTCCGGCACCGGTTTATGATCTTTAGAAAGGTTAAGAAACAAACTGATAGAGGGCCTGTAGTGTACCAGACTGCCGTCGCTTTCATCAGCCTCGATGACCAGGAGTTTGGAATTGCCGTGAAAGGCATTGCCGACATATCCTTTGTCAACAAGTGAATGAAGGTTGGCGCCGGTTATCACGGATGGTTTTTTCCCGCACTCAGCGAGCAGATGAAATAGCAGGGCGGTGACCGTAGATTTACCGCTGGTACCTGCGATTGCAATAGCATTTTTTGTATTTACGCATGCGGCAAGTATTTCTGACCGATGGAATACCGGTAAACCCAGGGAGTGCGCTTTAATCATGTCCGGATTCGAATCTTCAATCGCCGTTGAAACAACCACAGCCCCGGTCGTTGGTGAGATACCGGAACCGTCCTGCGGAAAAATACGACACCCGATCGATTCAAGGATATTTTGCAGGCGTTGCGTATTGGTATTATTTATCAGTCGATCGGAACCGGTAATAGTGAGTCCGCTCCACTGCAGGTACTGAGCGATAGCGCTCATGCCGGAGCCGAGTACTCCGATGAAATGTAACGAGGTGTAATCTGCATTGTTAAGCGATAATGACAAGGGTATTCTCCGATATGCGATTATACAGATCAACAATATCACTATTTTTCATGCAGATACAACCATGCGAGTTGGGGGTGCCGATGCAATGCTCCTTGTTTGTACCGTGAATATAGATATAGCGTGCATAGGAATCGATTGATGTTCCTTTGTTAATACCCCATTCAAGGCCCTCGAGTCTGAGAATTCTGGTCAGTATCAGATTGTCATCGTTGTTCATGGTTTCAGACCAGATTACGCCTGTATTCATTCTATCCTTAAATATGGTACCAATGGGAGCGCCATCGCCTATTTTTTCTACAATACGGTGTATACCAAGCGGGGTTTTAAAGGAACCTTCTCGATTACCGATACCAAATTTTGAAGTAGATATTGCATAGGTAGCTATTATTAAATCCTTATCCATAAGTACGAGTGATTGTGTTGCAGTGGTAATATAAATATATTGGTTGGGAATAGATCCCAGTATCGCAGTTATTCTTTTACGGAGGTCATGCGATAATGAAAGATTTTTATTATGCATAATAAATTATTTTCAGATTGTCATACACTGTTTTTTTAAATAAAAATAATGCGAAAGAAAAGATGGAAAAAAAGTAAAGCATATAATAGTATAAATATATATGATTAAAAAGGAAATCGCTTATACCAATCAGGAAAGGAATATCAATGGCACGAAGAAAACAAACCATGTCTTATCAGGAGGAAACCTGGCGTATCTTCAGAATTATGGCGGAGTTTGTTGAAGGATTTGAAACATTATCAAAGATAGGTCCTTGTGTTACCGTGTTTGGATCTGCACGCACACCGTGTAATGACAAATATTATAAAACGGCGGTTGACATGGCAAAGATTGCAGTGCAGAACAATTATGGTGTTATAACAGGCGGTGGCCCCGGTATCATGGAGGCGGCGAACAAGGGCGCATCTGAAGCCGGAGGCATTTCAATTGGATTAAATATTCAATTGCCATATGAACAGGAGCCCAATCCATTCATCAAAACATTACTGAATTTCAAATACTTTTTTTGTCGCAAGGTAATGTTTCTGAAATATACCTCCGCGGTAATAGTGTTTCCCGGCGGGTATGGTACACTTGATGAGATGTTTGAAACACTGACATTAATTCAAACGCAAAAGATTTCTCATTTACCGCTAATTCTCATGGGTAAAGATTATTGGAACGGTTGCGTCGAGTGGCTCAAAGAGGCATTGCTTGGTCGAGAGTATATCGAAAAGACGGATTTGAGATTGTTTAATATTGTCAACAATCCCGTTGAGGCAATACAGATCGTAAATACGTTTTATAAAAGACGAGAAGAAAATGTTAATTTTATTTAAACTCCAATTTGATTTCTGTTGATATTTTTTTTTAATGTATTATATTGTAACTAACGAAATAAGTTATTGACAAAAAGTTTTCTGAAGTCTATAATTAAACTATAAAACAAGATTTTTAAAAGTAAACTAACGAAAGTAAACATTAAAAAACACATAAGTAATCGGTTTGTTGTAACAACAAATTCATTTCTTTTAACCTTTTAAGGAGGGCCGATAGGTGGCAGTAAAAAAAGCTCCAAAGAAAAAGGCAGCCAAGAAAAAGGTTGCCAAGAAAAAGGCAGCCAAGAAAAAGGTTGCCAAGAAAAAGGCAGCCAAGAAAAAGGTTGCCAAGAAAAA
>CAZIYW010000014.1:2574-63401 GCA_964543525.1 uncultured Fibrobacterota bacterium
GCCAAGAAAAAGGTTGCCAAGAAAAAGGTTGCCAAGAAAAAGGTTGCCAAGAAAAAGGTTGTTAAGAAAAAAAAATAAGTAACCGACGGAAGAGTTACACATAAAAGCGCAGAAGAAATTTTGCGCTTTTATTATTGGTGCCCATGTGGTACTTGTCTGAAAACGTATTAAGACGTAACCTCAGTCAGACATAGAGAAGATAAATGCTCATCAGTCAATTCTACCGCGAATAGATTTTCTTTTTAAAGTCTTAAAATAGTTATATCGTTTCATTTCAGTATCAAGAAACAGGCGAATCTCATCATTTTCCGGATTAATTGCGTACGCTTTCTTTAAAAAATGTATAACCTCATTACCATTACCTTTGTTTTTATATATCAGTCCGGTAAGAAAAAGTTCCTGGCCGAGAAGATACCGCGAAAACTTTTCAGTATCATCGATATGGGTTATATACACCATCGGGTCAATGCGGTGTTTCATCAGAGCGCTGAGATTGATATGCCAGTTTTCTTTTAAGCGACTTGCAGGAGTAAAAAACTCGAGAAAGGGACGATTGTCGGAGTGAATCTTCGCTTCCCGGGTAAAAAGATCAATGGCTTTTTTGTCAAGAAACAGTGCGGTCGCTATTCGGTATGGATCTGTAAGAAGATTATCCTGCCCCGTTTCTACAAACTTTTTAAGATTTGTAAAATCAATAGTGGTCGGTTTCATGGTTCCCAGCAGCACGCAATGTGAATGGGCGAGCCAGACAGAGGAGTGGGGAAACACCGCGGAAAATGTTTTAATCAGTGATTTAAATTCATAGAGCGATATCTTATGGAGAGGAAGGTACTGTGTTAAGACGCCGGTATCGGTTAGATGTTCCCTGCAGAGTTGAAAGTATTCTTTTGTGTAGAGATTGCCGCAGCCCAGGGAGGGATGAATTGGATCGCATGAGATAAGATCGTACTTCTTTTTAGTCAAAAGCAGATGGTTTCTGCCGTCACCACCGATAAACCTTACTTTAGGGTTCGAAAGAATTTTGTTGTTGTACAAAGAGAAATATGACGCCGCTTCCTTTACCCCGGGACAGATTTCAATACAATCAATCGACCGTATCGGATGGCGCGCTACCGCTGAAGCGGTAATGCCGACACCGAAACCGATAATGCATATATCACGAAGCGAAGGATTCGCGAGAAAGGGCAGGTGACCGAGCATCTTAACAACATGCAAGGCATCATAGGTTACGCCGCAGGCGGCATTGTTGTTTACATACAACGACCTGACACCGGTGTTTTTATTTTCACGGACAATAACCGTACCTTCCGCTGTCTCATTGTAATAGCGTATCACGTCGGCGCTGCTTTGCGAACGAAAAATTGACGGCGGATGAATCCGGGAATTGGCGCTGCCGAGAAAAGCGGCCACCGTACTGAACACCACAATAGCCGTGCTTATCAGCGTATACAACGCTCTCTGTTTTCTATCGGTATAAAACAGCAAAAGGTTTATCCCCATAATAATGGTGATGCATGCAATGCTTATAATCCCCCGTGAAACACCGAGCAGGGGAATGAGAATAAATCCTGCAAACAAAGGGCCGATAATGCTTCCCAGCGTGTTAACAAAGTATATTTTGCCGATATCTCTGCCGATATGCTGAATGCGTGATGTGTATAATCGGCAGACAGCCGGAAAGCTTACACCCATAAGGAGGGCGGGGACCAACAGAAGGATAGCCGAAAGGGTGAGCCCGGGCAAAAGTACTCTGAAAAAAGGAATTCGTAACAGATTACTTCGTAGCGGATCCAGCAGCGTTGGAATATCGTTCAATACCGAGGTGAGGCTGATGATATATATCCCGATGATAATCTGTGCTGTCGCCAGAAGGGTAAGCAATTGTTTTGAATCACTGAACAAAGAGGTGAATAAAAAACTCCCGATGGTTATACCCAGTAAAAAGACAACAAGAATACTTGAGAAACTGTAGGTGGAATTTAAAAGAAAAATACCAAGAGCGCGTGTGGCGAGAATTTCATAGGCAAGTCCGCAGAATCCGGTAAGTCCGGCTACGAACAACGAAACCGGCAGCACTGATGCCGGATATTCCCGTGGTGAAGAAACGGCTTCCGGTGAAACATCTTTACCGGAAGGAAATTGTATACGAAACACTATCCCACCGAGAATCAAATTGATACAAATCGCAAGAATCTGTGTCTGCATCTGCCCCAGTGCACCAATGAAAAAATAGCCGGTCAGCCCGGTTCCGAAAATTGCACCAAGGGTGTTGACTGCATATAAGACGCCGATTCCCTTGCCGATCTCCGATTCGCCGTGGATATAGCATTTGCTTATAACAGGAAGGGTGCCGCCCATGAGAAATGTCGGCACCAGCATACACAGAAAAGAAACAATGAATATAAAAGCCAGGGAAGTTGTCTGTGAGATATGTAAAGCATTATATACGAATCTGTAGAGCCCGGGTAAAACCATGAGAAGGAGCATAACCAGAATACAGGATAGACCGATACCGAATTGCAGAAGCCCGAATATTTTTACATGATTATTCTTGCGGTCAATCTTTTTACCCCAGTAGATACTTCCCAGACCGAGCCCTGCCATATATACCGACACAACAATGGTGGTCGCGCCTATGGTTTTCCCGACAATAACCGACAGTATTCGTATCCAGACAAGCTCGTACATCAGTCCGGCGAAGCCGGAGAAGAAAAAAAGAATGAGTAAGTGTAGTTTATTGTGTTTCGTTGCAATAGTATTCATATACATAACTTTCAAAATATAGATATAATCACCTCATGCAGGGGGCAAATATAACAATTAACAATAAAAAATATAAACAATACCCCATATTCTTAATCAACAACAATCCACGAATTTATTTGCACGATTAAGATCTCAGAGCTGACCTTTTTTCTGTTTTTCGTAATTAAGCCAAATTATTGATTCTGGTTAACGATGTTAATCCTTTGTTACAAAATTTCAGCTGATTTTACGGGTACTTAAAATCTAAATTCTAATAAAATCTATATTTACAATAGAAAAGGAGGAAGGTGTTATCAGTGATTTCCCCTACATAGAAGCGTTCGATACCCTGCAAAGCGGCAAGGAAGCTCTTCCGAAAAAGTGGAGTCAACTGGCGGATGACGATTTTGAATGGCTGGTACTCTCCGGCCCTGCACCGTCAAAGCAGTATGGGGCTACCGACCCGGATGGCGATCATACCAGTGGCAGCGGCAAGTATATTTACATGGAGGCCTCCAACCCTAATAATCCTCATAAAAAGGCCGGTTTTACCACATCGAAATTCGATATCACCAATCTTGATAACCCGGAATTAACCTTCCGGGCTCATATGTTCAGTGACTCCAATCACATGGGTAACCTTTACCTCGATATATATACGGACGGCACCTGGGAAAATGAGGTACTGCATCTTAAGGATAATCACGGGGATAAATGGTTCGAGGTGAAACAGGACCTGACGAACTATGTGGGCAAACGGGTTATTTTCCGGTTCCGCGGCATCACCGGTGAAAGCTGGGCCAGTGATATGTGCATTGATGATTTCAAAGTGGCTTCAGCACTTATAACATCAACTGGAAAAATAACTCAGGAGGTCCAAGATACTTACACTTTAGCCAATACAGGAACAAGGATATGTTTCCGTATTCCCGATGGGAATAATAAAAAAGGGGTGATTCTTTCACTGTTTTCTGTTCAGGGAAAACTGGTGAAGGAATATATTCGTGAAGGCGTGGATGGCGGATACTATACGGTTGATTTCCTGAGCGGAGTAGCAGCGGGAATGTACCTGTGCAGAATGAAAACTGATAAATTTGAAAAGAGTATCAGTGTTGTTTTAGTGCGTTAGTGTTTTGAGACCGGGATTTTCGCAGATTTATGTGGAAATATAGCTTAAACCTCGATTAGAACAGATATTCAATTACAATTATTAATACTATTTGTGTGGGGACATATGACCGGTATACAATATGTTGTACCGCTGATATATGTCCTTATAGATTATCATACATGAATACAGGCTCTCTGGTATCGAATATTCACTGGAGTAATCGAGTGATTACCCTTAAGTGATTATCCTTATGTGAATTATGCAAAAAAAGCTGATTATTAACTGATTATTTCATGAAAATATCGTAGAATTTACATATATTTATATTATATATACAAAGGCATCACTACCGTAGTAGATAATAGGTAGAAAATAGAAAAACTCCGGGGGGGGTATTTATAATACCTCCCTGTTTTTTAACACTCTCTTGAACTAGATCTATCATAAACCATTAATTTATAACCTTTGGCCTTTGGGAGGGGTCTGTGAGAACAAAAATAATAATAATTTTAGCTGTTTTACTTTGTTCGTCATTCAGTGGATGGGCAAAACTGCATGTGGAGCTTCAGAAAGTCAGGGATGGGTATATCCTGGAATATGAAGTGCCTGATTACCGGGCGTATCCGGTGAATACGCTGGGACTTCGTACCTCACCCGGTGCGGGAAATGAGATCTTCTCGCAGATACGGATACCCGATTTTAAGAATACCGAGGAAATCGGGAGGCCGGAACTGCCCTATATAGCATTCTATATGGCTGTTTCGGACCTAAAGGATATTCCCACCTTTGAGCTTGTGGAATCTGTTGATAAGCAAATTTCTCTTGAACATGACTGTTTCCCGGCTCAGATTCCCTGGCCCAAGTCACAACCTATTGAAGAGCGTCCTTTTTCCATGGACCGCGAATATTATCAATCACAGGGCGAAAAACCAGCCTTCGCCGTTGTCGCCGATGTCTTTGATATCAGGAACGTTCCCTGTGTGTATGTGAAAATTTTTCCCTTTTCATACAATCCGCTTAGTAAGACTCTTACGGTTGCAAAGAAATTCACCCTGAAAATTAAAACCAGCACCAACAAGGTTACCGGTCTTAACTCCCATGTGTTTGAACAGTTTCTCAGGCACGTATTGGTTAATTTTAACGATATGGTAGAGCCGGTCAGGCACCGGGAGAAGGATGATTATCATATTATCACAGCGCCGCAGTATGAGGATGAACTTGCCGATTTCGTCAGCTTCAGGCAGATACGATTCAATGTTGAGATGGTAACAACCGCTACAACCGGTACTTCTACCAGCGCTATTGAAAGCTATATTGATGCGTTGAATCCAACACCTTCATTTATGCTCCTTGTTGGAGATGTTGATGACATTCCGTCAAAAGGGAGTCCTGCCACTGATGTCTATTATGCATCTACCGACAATGATGTTCATGCTGATATGATGTTAGGCAGGTTTTCTGTTGCGGATGTTACTGATTTGTCCAATATAATTCGTAAAACAATATACATGGAGGAAAACCTAGCAAAATTTGATAAAAAAGCAGTTTTTATCGGTGGTACGGATTCAGGGAGCGGGCATATTGCAGAGGGCACACATAACTATGTCATAAGCACCTACCTTGAACCGGACGGGTATGATTGTCTGAAATTGTACACCAACAGTGATAATTCAGCAAGCGAATCCAAGCAAACCAATGCGGTCAATGAAGGGGTTATTTTCGATTTTTATTCAGGCCATGGCAGCAATACTTCATGGGCGGTAGGACCCTGGAGTGTTACTGAAAGTGATATTAACGGCTATACCAATAAAATATATCCCTTCACAGCGGCCTTTGCCTGTTACACCGGCTCCTATAACGGCAATTGTGTGGCTGAAAGCTGGATTCGTGCGGAAAATGGCGCTGTCGCAAATATCGGCTCCTCCACAACATCATACTGGGGCGGTGATGATGATTTTGAGCGGGGTATGTTTGATGCGTTTTATGATTCGAATAATCCTATAACTTCCTTTGGTGGTGGTATGAACGCGGGAAAGTTGAATCAGAGCGGTGATGCCTATCATAAGCAATACAATCTGTTCGGTGACCCCGGACTTGAAGTATTTCCCGTTGATCTCGCACCGTATATAACTGTGACTTCACCAAACGGCGGAGAGGATTGGGAACAGGACAGAACATTCGCCGTTACCTGGGAAGATAACATCGATGATAATGTCAGGATTGAATTGCTCAAAGGTACATCCGTGGATACGCTTCTTGCCGCGTCAGTTCCCAGTGAAGGTCTGTTTGAGTGGAGTATTCCTGCTGATTTTCCCCTTGGGGATGATTATAAAATACGAATAACCTGTGTAACACAGGATACACTGGTCGATGAGAGCGACAGTGCCTTCACCATTGAAGAAAAATCAAATCTCGAATTAAAAACACCCAACGGTGGTGAATATCTTGAAAAGGAGAGCGATGTTGAAATTACCTGGGAAGACAATCTCAGCGGTAATGTGCAGCTTGACCTGGTAAGAGACACGGTTGTTTACAGGAATATTGCGGCCTCTGTTCCAAGCAACGGTTCATACACCTGGACCATACCGGAGGATGTTATAAGTGGTGTTGATTATAAAATCAGGGTCACCAGTCTTGATAAGGGCTGGTTGTATGATGAAAGTGACGGCAGAATATCAATACAGAACCCCATGATCACCCAATTCCCCTATGTCCAGGATTTTGATGATATGGATACCGGTTCAACGCGGCCGCTTTCAGAATACTGGGAGCAGCTTGATGATGATGATTTTGACTGGATAGTGCTATCCGGCCCCACTCCTTCACAGCAGTATGAGAGTACCGGTCCCACAGGTGATCACACATCAGGAAATGGTAACTATGTCTATGTGGAGGCTTCAAATCCCAACAATCCCAATAAAAAAGCGAATATGCTGACACCGGTTTTCGATTTCAGTATGCTCAGGGAACCAGTGCTTACGTTCTGGGTGCAGATGAAGAGTGATTCAAACACGATGGGTGATATATATCTTGACATATGGTCAGACGGGTCCTGGGACACGGAAGTGGTGCATCTTACCGATGATCACGGTGATCCGTGGTTTGTGAATACGGTGGATCTTTCTGAATATGAAGGTAAAAGAACACAGATTAAATTCCGTGGTATAACCGGTGCGAGCTGGTGCGGAGATATGTGTATTGATGATTTCGAAATAAAGGGAGAGGTTAATAACCTGCCCGAATTTTCATCTTCACCCGATACCACTGCAGAATCCGGAAAAGAGTATCTCTATACGGTCGAAGCAAAGGATGACGATGGTGATGATTTAACCTTTGCAGGTAAAAAACTGCCGTCGTGGCTCACCTTGACAGATAATGGTGACGGCACTGCGGAGCTGAAGGGAACACCGGAAAACGGGGATGTCGGTGAGAATGAAGTGGTGATTACGGTAAGTGACGGTATTATCGCTGAACCGGTAGAACAGGCCTTTACAATTAATGTAAAGATTATCACTGCGGTTACCACGGTGACGGAGAATAAAAATGATGAACGATTTGTGGTATGGCCGAATCCGGTAAATCAAAATGTTGAAGTCATGAATTTCAAGTTCTGCGATGATAATATCAGAGTGGCCGAACTTACCGTGTATGATGCTGTCGGTAATGAAGTCTATGCAGCCGAGCTGAAAGACGGTAAAGCGAAATGGGATTTGCCCAGTTTAAACAGAATAGACAACGCCGGATATCTGGCAGTGCTGTGGGTAACCTATAAAGACGGCACCATTGAACAGTTGCAGAGAATTATCGGTGTACGGGAATAGCAGGTGGTTTTATCCGTTTAACGGTAGTCAATTCATGACGACAGGGGTATTACTGTAATATCCCTGTTTTTTTTATGAAGACGTACCAGCATAATTTTATGCAATATAATTCATCATTGAATATATTAATCATATATCTAAACGCATTATAAGGGCATACAGTGAGGTATGTTGGAGGAGGGGAATGCTGCACCGTCATTTTTTTTATAATTGGGATTTACCGCATACGGCACTAAGGAGCGGGGAGTGAAACTGTCACTATACGTTTCACTGGGTCTATTGACATTTCCACTTGTCCTTTCCGCAAAGCTTCCGATTAAGTTACAGAAATTGCATGATGGGTACCGGCTTGACTATACCCTGCCTGAATGGCGGATTGTCACGGTCGACAGGCTGGAACAGGTAAGGCAGGCAGGATTCCGGGGAGAGGTCTATTACCGAATCCGTATACCGGGATTCAAGTATACCGATGGCATCGGAAAACCAGAGCTGCCGATCATGGCTTTCTATATGGCTGTTGCCGACCCTGCTCAGCTGCCGAGGTTTGAGCTGCTGCAAAAGGTCGAGGAGCATTTTGCTTTCGACAATCCGTTATATCCGGCACAGATTCCCTGGGCCAAGTCCAGACCTCTCTCGCAGCGTCCGTTTTCTATCAATGCCGAATATTATAATTCAGAAGGGGTGAAAGCACCCTTTGCGAACGTTGATGAAGTAATTGATATGCGCGGTGTTCCCGTTGTGCGCATTGAAATAGCCCCTTTTTATTATAATCCTCGTCTTAATACAGTGACTGTCGTTAAACAGTTTTCCCTTAAAATCAAAACCGACACTGGGATAAAATACAGCGGACTTGATTCAAGAGCCTTTGAAAAATATCTCAAACATGTGCTGATAAATTTTACTGACGCGATTGAACCGGTGAGAAAAGAGCGCCAGTATGATGAATACCTTATAATCACTAAACCGGCATTTGAATCCGACCTTGCAGAGTTTGTCCGTTTTAGGAAAAATCGATTTAATGTTACACTGGTGACCACCAGTTCGACAGGAACATCCACAACCCGGATTGAGTCCTATATCAGAGGGTTGAATCCGTTGCCTTCATTTATCCTGCTGGTCGGTGAAACCGGTGATATTCCCATGAAGAGCGGTTCCGCTTCGGATTATCCCAAGACCGATCTCTACTATTCCTGTAAAGACAACAGTGATTATTATCCGGATATGTTCCTGGGCAGGTTTTCCGTTTCAAACAGTGAGCAACTTGACAATGTAATATATAAAACCATGTTCATGGAAAGCAATATGCCGACGATTGACAAGGCCGGCGTCTTTGTAGGCGGTGTGGATGAAAACAATGGATATACCGCGGAAGCAACTCATAATTATATCATCAGCACACACTTTATTCCAGACAGCTACGATTGTAAGAAGATTTATATGAACAGCGGCCAGGGGTCTGAGGCGGAGTATAAGAGGAATATGAACAGCGGGGTGATATGGAATATATACTCCGGTCATGGCTCACCGACAACCTGGACAGTCGGCGCCGGCAATTTCAGCTCATTCGATGCCGCAGATGTGCAGGGGTTGACCAATGCGACGTCATTCCCTTACTCCTGCGCGTTTGCCTGTAATACCGGCAGTATGACCACCAGTGAATGTATATCCGAAGCCTGGGTCCGTACAAATAAACACGGTGCAGTAACCCATATCGGTGCATCGGTTACTTCCTACTGGGAGGGTGATGATGATATGGAACGGGGAATGGTTGATGCGATCTATGACGATACTAATCCGGTAACTTCCATTGCAGGTTCCATGACTGCAGGCAAAGCCAATGTCGGCAGCTCACGTCGGAGATATTTTGAAATGTATAATCTTATGGGCGATCCGGCGTTGAATGCAGTTCCCGTTGAAATAGACCCCCTCATTGCCGTATCCTCACCAAACGGGGGAGAGAAATGGGAGCAGTTTACAGCACAGACTATTTTCTGGCATGATAACATTGAGGGAAAAGTCAGGATTGAACTGCTGAAAGCAGGGACAGTCGTTGCATTGCTCGCCGATTCAACGGCAAGTGACGGAGAATTTGTCTGGGATATTCCCGCTACGGTTGCTATGGGTGACGATTACCGGATAAAGGTTGCCAGTATCGACAGCGCAGCCTTGTTCGATGAGAGTGATGGGGATTTCAGCATAACCGGAGAATATATTATTGATGATTTTCCCTACAGGGAACAATTCGACGAGCTGGCGGATACCGGCGCGGATGCACCGCTGCCGGAAAAATATGAGCAGTTGACTGATGATGATTTTGACTGGCTTGTCTTTGAAGGACCGACGCCGTCCAGGATTGGCAGCTCACCCAACGTTACGGGGCCGAGTGCCGATCACTCGAGCGGAAACGGTAAATATATTTATATCGAGGCATCGAGTCCCAATAATCCGGATAAGGAAGCCGATATTATCACACCGAAGTTTAATTTTAAAACACTGGTAAAACCCCGGCTGATTTTCTGGTACCATATGTTCAGTGACTCGAACCATATGGGTGATCTGTATCTGGATATCAATGTTGATGGTACCTGGCACAACGATGTGGTTCATTTGACGAATGATCATGGTGATACGTGGTTACCGAAGATGGTCGACTTGTTACCGTTTACGGGTGACCGGGTACGGTTCCGTTTCCGCGGTATAACCGGCCAGAGCTGGGCCAGTGATATTGCCCTTGATGATATTACTGTAACTGCGTATCCCGTATTTACTTCAACACCCGTTGAAACTGTTTCTATTGGTGCTGACTATAGTTATACGATTACTGCTTCAGATGAGGATAATAACGGTTCCCATCTGAAATTCGGCTTCAAGATGCTCCCGTCGTGGTTAGCCTTGTCGGATAACGGCGACGGTACCGCTGCATTGTGTGGTATCCCCGGCGCTGATAATGCAGGTGATAATCCTGTGGTAGTAACGGTGACTGACGGCTATATCGGTGAACCTGAAGAGCAGTCCTTTACCGTTACCGTATCTGCTTTACCACCTCCGGAGATAACTGCTCAGCCGAAAGATATTACCGTTGATGAGGGTGAACCTGCTGAATTCAGTATTACCGCTACCGGTGACAATCTCAGATATCAGTGGCAGCGTGACGGCAAGGATATCAGCGGCGCCACTCAGGTGTCCTATACCCTGCCGCTGACGGTTTTGAGTGATAACCGCACCCTGTTTCGCTGTGTCGTCGGTAATTCCGGAGGAAGTGACACTTCATCGGAAGCAGAGTTAACCGTATTGCCGGTGACTGCCGTTCTCAATACCAGTTCGGATAAAATAAACCCAAAAGATTTGATGATTTCACCCAATCCGGCATACGAATTTGTGATGTTCTCCCTGTCGCTGAAAGATGTTTCGAACGCCGAACTGGTCGTATATGATCCACTCGGCAATGCGGTCTGGGAAACGGATTTTAGTGAAGAGATTTGGGATCTGCGGAAAGAGAACGATCATCGTGTCACCAGTGGTCCTTATCTTGCGGTCCTCAGGGTAACCGTTTCCGATGGTACCGTCAGGCAGGTTGCAAAACCATTTGGGATAAAAAACAGGTAGCCTTCAGATTTTGTTTGCGACAACTTCTTTACGGATGCACAAAAGAACATTACTTTAATTTTTCCATTGTTCCCGTTACAAAGAGTGAATGTGCTGTCTGAGGGTGGTGTTACACGGTGAATGTAACTGGTTTTAACGGGAAACTGTGTAAAAGCGTTGCTAATATATTATGGAATATCTATAAAAATGGAAAAAAAAGGCGGATTCATAAATTGATGTCGAGAAGGCTTGCTCAAGTTAGATGTCATTTTGTAGTTTTAAACACGATTATTTGTTGGCAGTTATGTTTAAACAGTCCGAATAAAAGGAATGCATGGTAGAGTACAGCAGTTTTGTATCGAAAAGATGGGACATTTCTGAAGAGATAGCGACGAAGATATGCGAGCACTTTGAAAAAGGTGATTCCGTATATTATATCTGTGACTATATACCGGCCATTGCCGCAGAACTTGATATAACGACCTGTGCAGATATTTATTCTACCCTCAATGAAATCAAAGGGTTATCTTCAAAGAAGAAACGAGTGCTTAATGCCCTAAGTAAAGCAGATGAATTGACTGATGAGAACAAACAGCGAGTTATGTTGTGTACGAGCTCGGTTGAGCTTGATGATATGCTGCTGCCGTATCGCCCCAATTCACGAAGCCGTGCCCAGCAGGCTATTAAGAAGGGACTCAAGCCGCTGGCGGACTTGATCGATGAACAGGAGGTCGAGGAAGGCTCTATCGAGGAAGCTGCTGAAGAGTATGTCGGTAAGGACAGCTCGCTGAAATCAGTAGATGATGTTATTGCCGGTGTAAAAGAGATTCTTATTGAACGATACGCCTATGATGAAACCGTTCGTTCCATGATGCGCGAGGTCGGGTATGAGGATGGTTTCTTTGAGATTCTCCCGAAAGTTAAAAAGGACAAGCGATTTATCATTTACCGCAATAAAATGGTACCCATCAACGATTTGACTTCTGAAGAGATTTTGACGTTGACGAAAGCTGAGGAAGAAAAACAGATACGTTTTAAACACGGAGTACAACTCTTTCATATTACTGAATTACTGCGGCACCATTTTATTGAGAATCCGGATGCTATAGGCTTTGACCTTATCTGCGAAGTTCTTGATGAATGCTGGACACGTTCCCTGCAGCCTGTTGTCGAGCGTGATGTGAAGGCGCGGGTATATAAACAGGCTGAAGACTGGGCAATCAGGAAAATAGATGAAGATTTACGAAATGCCGATTTAGGCAAGCAGCCGGATGGCTCGTTACTTGTGATTGGTAAATACACCGAGAGAAATATCATAATCGTTGCTGTCAGTAAAGACGGCCACCTGCTTGGTGCAACAAATGAAAAATTAGGCGGCAAAGACGGAAATGTCTTTTCAACCAGAATTATTCAGTTTTTTAATCGCTATAAACCGAAAAAAATACTTATTAAAGAAACCAAATTTGTTGAAACCGCTGAAGACGTTGTCAACAGATCGCTTAAAAATGTATTTGGTGAAGTATCGGTTGAACGATATACACCCGGTGAAGATTACTCCGGTCTGATAAAATCACAGTGGATGCAGGAGCGATGTGAGGTTCTTGAAGAAGATATGAAAGATGTATATGCCTGCGGTCTTATCTATCTGCAGCCCCTTATCCTGATTCCGCAGGTGGGTATACAGTATTTCACCATACATCCACTGCAGAATTTAATTCGCAAAGAACGGCTGGAGCGTTTACTTAACCTCCGTATCACCGTTACCGAGTTGCATAAAGGGGTCCCGTATATTGAAGCGCCTGATTCTGTACTCCAGCTTTTTGATTGCGTACCGAAAGAAGTGCTCGTTCAGATTCGAAAGGATGGTGCCCGGAAACCCTTTTCAACCAAGAATGATCTGTTAAAAGTGGAGGGAATGACTGAACGTATATTCAGGAATATTGCCGGATATATTGTTATTCTCAACGCGCAGAATGCTCTTGACCGTACCCTTGTCCATCCTGATTTTTATGAATGGCTGAATACTATTTCGCTGGAGCTGAACGTTTCAATGGATTCGCTGGTGAATGCTCCTGAGCATGTTCGTTCGGTGGTGTGTGATAATTATGCTGAAAAGGCCTATCTCGATCAGAAGTTGCCGGAACAGTTGATGGTCGGGCAGCGATATCCTGTTTTAATCAAAGGAAGCAGACACCGCAGAAAACAGCGGCTGTCTGAGTTAAAAGAAGGAACAATCGTTTCAGGACGTGTTACCAATATAACCAAGTTCGGTGTGTTTGTTGATATTAATGCCGTATGCGACGGCCTGATTCATATCTCGCAGCTTGCTGATGAATATGTGGAGACAGCGGAGCAGGTAGTTAAGCCGAATGACCTTGTTGATGTACGTATTCTGAAGGTAGATAAGAAAAAAAGACGTGTGTCACTCTCTATGAAAAAACTCGGTTCGAAAGCACCGAAAGTCCGCCCCTCACAGGGACAGCTGTCCAGCCTTGCCGATCATTTCAAGAATCGATAAGTACACGCTTTAATACCTAGCCCGTTTCAGGAAATAACTCCGGGAGAAAAACAGTACTACCGCTCTTTAAAAACGCGTATGAGGATAAATAGTTACTCTTGTATGTCAATCATTGGACAGTCTTCCCAGAGTTTTTCAAGCGCATAGTATTCACGTAATTCGGGAAGCATGATATTGATAATGACATCGGAATAGTCGAGAAGAATCCAGCGGCCGTCGACAGCACCTTCGGTGTGCCAGGGAGGGGTTTGCTGTGCTTTCAGACCGGTTTGCACAGCCTCAGCGATCGCCTTGTTATGTATCTCATTTTTACCCGTGCAGATAATGAACCATTCTGCAATGCCTGATTGATTCCCGGGATTCACTAAAACAATATGCTCAGCCTTCTTGGTAAGAGCCAGGGATACGGCGTGGTCTACCAGATCCTTTCCCGCCAGCATCTGAGGAGTATTGGCAGTCATTCAATAAGCTCCCCGAAGTCTGAACCTACGAAAACACTGACATTATACAATTCTTCACCGGTACGCAAGCAGATACAATTATCCGTGTGCAATACATCACAAACCTGCTTGGCGGTAGTCATGTCTCTGGTGCGAGATACCACTATCGTTTGCGGATAGTTCCAACTGGGAGCATTATCAATGTTTTTTACATCGAAGCCTTTGTCACGGAGAAAGTCTGCGACCACCCCGGCTGCGCCGGTTATACCGCACCCGTTCAACACTTCAATCCTGCCGATGCTCGGTATCCGTGATGCGCCGTTTGTTTCGACAGGAGCCTGTTTCGCCGGAGCCGGAGTGTTGTTTGAACCGACAAATATTGCCGCCAGTATAATAGAACAGATAGCCAAAAGAATGATACCGTTTTTCATAGGTCTCGATTATATAATCCTCTGCATGTTAAAGCGGTTCAACTTCAATTGTCTGACTGCGTTCAGGACCGACGGAAACCAGAAGAATTGGTACATCGTAACACAGTTCCTGAATACGCTTCAGATAATTACGTGCGTTTTCCGGGAGCTTGGAGAATTGCCTACATTCGGTGATGTCGCAGTTCCAGCCTTGATGTGTCTCATAGACAGGCACTACCTTTTCCAGCTCCGCTGCAGTGGTGGGGAGATAATCAATCTTTTTCCCCTCCAATTCATAATGAGTACAGATATTGATTTCCTTAAAAGTGTTGAGAACGTCAAGCTTTGTCAGGGCCATGCGGGTAAAACCGTTTACCTGAATAGCTTTACGGAGAACAACACTGTCAAACCAGCCGCAGCGGCGGGGCCGTCCGGTGGTTGCACCGAATTCGCCGCCTTCGGTACGTAATTTTTCACCGGTTTCGTTATCCAGTTCCGTTGGGAAAGGACCGTTACCGACGCGGGTGGTATAGGTTTTTACTATACCAATTACGTGGTCAATAACTGAAGGCCCCACACCTGCGCCGTGACAGACTGAGCCCGCAATAGTATTTGATGAGGTGACATAGGGGTATGTGCCGTGATCGATATCCAGCATTGTTCCCTGAGCGCCCTCGAAGAGAAGACGTTTTCCCTGTTTATAACAGTTAAAAATGTAATGAGCCGTATTTCTGATATGGGGAACGATTCTCTCCCGCATCAATTGGTATGAGTCAATAATCTCTTCCAGACTGACATCAAGAGAAGCATGATAAACATGTTCGATAATATATTTTTTCTGCGTATAGGCTGCGGTCAGTTTTTCTTTAAACATTTCCCAATCGAAAAGATCGCCGGTCCGTAAACCGATGCGGTTGGCTTTATCGGCATATGCCGGACCGATACCCCGGCCGGTTGTCCCTATTCTGATATCGTCCCGATGTTCTTCACGGGCGATATCAATTGCTTTATGATAGGGGAGAACCATGTGTGCGATATCGGAGATATACAACCGATCGGTAATAGAAATACCACGCTCCTCAAGCTCATCGACTTCAGTCAGAAACTGCTCCGGGTCAAATACTACACCGTTGCCGATAATACAGATCTTTGAGGGATACATAATACCGGACGGTACCATATGAAATATAAAGCTATGGTTATCAACAACCACTGTGTGACCCGCATTCGCGCCACCCTGAAAACGGATAATACAATCGGAATGCTCAGTAAGGTAGTCAATAATCTTCGCTTTCCCTTCGTCGCCCCATTGAGATCCTATTATCACACTATTTGGCATAAAAATACTCCAGAAAAAAAAATGACTCACCCTGAACAGAATGAGTAGTGTATACCATCATAATTACATTGCACACTATACTTTAAATTACCTTATGCAATGGTACTGGTCAATGTCGTCAGAATTTATTTTGTTCAGTTGTTTTAATCCTAATAGTGTATGTGTGTATTCAGGCATCTGTGCAAATGATACTATAGTATGAATCCGGAAAATCCACTGATTATACAGGGCGACAGTACGCTTCTTCTTGAAGTGAATAATCCTCTTTTCAAAGAGGCGCGTGACGCTATAACGGCGTTTGCCCATCTTGAAAAGAGTCCGGAATATATTCATACCTACGTGGTTACCCCCTTGTCTCTCTGGAATGCGGCATCACTGGGTTGGTCACCCGCGCAGGTGATAGAAAATCTGGAACGGTTTTCCAAATATCCGCTCCCGCGGAATGTGGTTCAGGATATTCATGAGCTCATGGGGCGGTTTGGCAAACTGGTGCTGGAAAAAATTGATAATAAGCTTATCCTTCATTCGCATAACGGTGAATTACTGCAGCAGTTTTTACGCCACCCGAAAATATCACCGTTCCTTGGTACGGTTGTTGACTCTACATCGGTGGAAATCGCTCCTGAGTATCGCGGTAGTATTAAACAGTTATTCATTATCCTTGGTTATCCGGTTCATGATCGCGCGGGGTATGTTGACGGTGAGCCCTTTACCGTGCACCTGAGAAAGAAATGTCGTGACGGCAGTGCGTTCCATATACGGGAATATCAGGAGTTGGCGGCAGGCAGTTTTGTCGGAAGTGAAGACATGGAAGGAGGGAGCGGCGTTATAGTCCTTCCCTGCGGTGCGGGCAAGACAATTGTCGGTCTTCTCACTATTGAGCGGTTACAGCGGAAAACCCTTATTCTCGTTACCAACATTACCGCCGCTCACCAGTGGAAACGGGAACTGCTGAACAGAACCGATATTCGAGAGGAGGACATCGGAGAATACAGCGGTGAGTCCAAGGAGATAAAACCGGTTACTCTTGCGACATACCAGATATTGACATTTCGGAAGAAGAAGTCGGATCCGTTTGTCCACTATGAGATATTCAACCGGGAAAACTGGGGGTTGATAATCTATGATGAGGTACATCTTCTTCCCGCACCGGTATTTAAGTTTACTGCGGATTTGCAGGCCAGACGGCGTTTGGGATTGACAGCTACCCTTATTCGCGAGGACGGGCATGAAAAGGATGTGTTTACCCTTATAGGGCCGAAGAAATTTGATGTGCCCTGGAAAGTGCTTGAGCGGCAGGGATGGATTGCGACGGCGCGGTGTATAGAAATCCGTGTCGCGTTGCCTCATGCGGAAAAAATGAAATATCTTTCCATCTCGCCCAAACAGCAGATACGCCTTGCCTATGAAAATCCCTATAAGATTCAGGTTGCCCGTGAGATTATCCGGGAGCATAAGGATGACCGGATTCTTGTACTTGGTCAGTACCTTTCTCAGATTGAGGCTTTTGGAAGGGAATTTAATGCGCCGATTATTACCGGAGCCACGCCGAATCAGAGACGGGATGAATTATATGACATGTTTCGCCGGGGTGAGATTAATATTCTTATTCTGTCAAAAGTCGGCAATTTTGCCGTTGACCTTCCCGATGCCAATGTCGCTATTCAGATATCGGGCGCCTTCGGCTCACGTCAGGAGGAAGCTCAGCGTCTCGGGCGTATCCTGCGACCTAAAAAGGACGAAAAGCAGGCGAGCTTTTATTCGATTGTTACCCGTGAATCGCGTGAGCTCGATTTTGCCATGAAACGGCAGCTTTTTCTTACCGAACAGGGGTATCCGTATGAGATTCAATATCGGGAGTTTGAATAAGAATAGGGAAATTGAAGTGGCACTACCGTCACGTATCAACAAGAAATAACCATAATGATTATGCAGCATTTTCAAGTGCGTTTTTTTTCTGCGTTTCTTTGAAGAAAATAATTGCCTCTTCGACAATTTTCATATCGACGCAGGTGTTGTAACAGGGTCCGTTTGGCCGGTCATTAATTACCCCATATACCGGTATTGGGTATACATCCTGAATGCCGAGTGTCAGATCACGCTCACATGCAACCGCTACAATACCGTCCGGGCGGAATGAACGTACTTTTCTGCGTGCCAGGGTGCCGCCGTTTACTACTTCAAAATTGAGATTATACTTTTTTTCCAGTTCCAGCAAACTTCCTACCGGACATTTGCCGCACTGCCGGCAATTGTGAATATCGTGGGTAATTTTCCTGTTACAGATGTCTATCTGAAGACAGTGGGGGAGTAAGATAAGAATACGATCCCCTTTAATCCGTTTCCGCTGGGCAATTGTAAGTGCATTATTGACCTTAATAAATGAGGCCCGGAGTTTATTCCGGTTTATACGCATGATTTGACTGAGCGTTATCGCTATGGGAAAAAGGAGTGTCACGGTGACAGATTTTTTATAGTGGGGATACAGAAGATCAATACCAGTTAACGCTGTAGCTGTTATAAGAAAAAGACCCGAGAATAGAACGAGGTAAAAAAGAATAAAGATACCGAGTACAATAAAATCAATCCTGAAATTAAACAATTCGTTGATGCTTAACAGCCGCGGCTGTATTAGGTAGTAAATAGCGATACCGATTATTAACGCAATAAACAGACTTGCCCAGCAGAACGAAAGGAAAATTGCTTTTGTCCATGCTTTTCTCCACAAAGAGTCTTCCATCTTTGCAGTCGTTCCGATAGGTAGTGCAGTATCGTGTGCTTTCGTCATTACTGTTTCACCAAGGCAGTATGTTAATTCTTACTCAAATAATATAATATGCCGGATTTTTTGTAAAATAGATTTGCTGTTTCGTTAATTATAATCCAAAGGAGGTCAACTTTCAATATAAAAATGATATCTACGGCGTCAGAACAGCACGTAGCGTGATTTGAGTAAAAAAAATTAAAGTAATAAATATTTATTCCGATAATAAGAATAGGTGATAGTGTTCGATTAAACGTCGGACCCTTATTTTCGTAAAAAAAAAAGACAAAGATCGGCACATCTTTGTCTTTTTAAGGGAATCAAAAAGAAACGGCACGTTTCTTTTATATTTAATGTATCGGTTTCGCTATATTGAAACTTTAGAACTTTAATGAAATTATACCGTTATGAATATTCAGGGTATTCAAAGCTATCTCTCTTACGAACTGAAGGCGAAACCCGCAAAGAAAAAAGCGGTTCCCAAGGAAAATCCCCCACAGAAACGCGTGAAAGATACGTATGAGCCTGCGGAAAGTGAAGAGCGCAGGAAATTACTGCAGTCGGTAAAGAAAAAGATTCAAAGTGGATACTATAACTCCGAGGAAGTGGTTGAAGATCTCAGTGAAGCCTTCGCAAAAGCCTTTAATCAGGCATTGTAATTCCCGTTTTTTATTCTGATTACCTCTGAAATTCCTGTTATTCTCTTTAAAAGTAACTTATCAGGTACTTATTCAGGTACGGTAATAGTATTTTACATACCATGTATTTGAATGTGAGGAGTATTATTTCAACTGTTTGCACGTGGTATGGAAGAAAGGATCGCTGGTGGTTACCACTGCTGTGCGGCCTTTTCTTTTCTATAGGGCATCCGCCGTTTAACCATGAGACGCATCCACTGCTGTTTCCGTTTCCCTTCCTTGTATTTGTTACAACAATCCCGCTTTTCATTTTTTCCTTAGAACGTAAAATAAAAAGAGCTGTTTTAAAGACATATCTCTTCGGTATTACCGCATCGTTAACACAGTTTTACTGGATTGCCAATGTGATGGTTGAGGATGTCTGGCTGCTTATAATGCTTGGTTTGTTCCTCTTAACAATGTTCATTGCTACTTTTTTTCTGTTATATGGGATGCTTTTTAGGCTGTCAGTCAAATTCTGTGGACGTCTTTACATCATAGTATATCCGGCGGCATGGATTCTTATTGAATATATACGAACGCTTGGTGATTTATCGTTCCCCTGGGAATTTCCCGGAAACGCTCTTTCACCGTTATTGCCGCTGGTTCAAATTGCTTCTGTCACCGGTATCTATGGATTATCATTCCTTGTTGTTCTGGGGAACATACTTATATGGGAATTATTGCAGGCTTTTTACCGGAGAAATCCGATTCAGTCACCGGTGCGAAACCTCTGCCTGTTTGTAGGGTTCCTTATCCTGATAACAGTGGGAGGATTTTTTCGTTTAAACAAGTATCGTCATTTTGATGACCATGTTCGCATTTCACTGATACAGAACAACATGGATCAGGCTCATTGGGAGAATGGGATTTCACTGGATACGTCGATGACTATAACTGAAGAGATGGTTTTTAAAGCGGTGCGGGAGAATCCTGAAATGCTGGTGTTTCCAGAGAGCGCCATTTTCTGTTACCTGGAACGTAATCGGAGACGGTGGATGCAGGTATTACGATGGTCCGAGTATGTAAACGTCCCGTTTCTTCTGGGTACGCTTCATTTCGAGCGTGAGCGTGAAACCCCCTACTATAAATACAGGGTATATAATGCCGTTTTTTTTCTTGATACCGGCAGTACAGCTTTTGAGCATTATTATAAAATAAAACTTGTTCCCTTCAGTGAGGCACTTCCGTTCGAAGGAGCCTTTCCGATTCTGAGCCGTATAAATCTGGGTGAATCAGATTTCAGTCGCGGCAAAAAAGAGATTGTTTTCAATATACACGACAGGATATACCCGGCACCTTTTATCTGTTACGAGATAATTTATCCGGATTTTGTCAGGAGGCGGGTAAAAGCGGGCGCCAATATGCTGGTGAATGTAACGAATGACGGATGGTTCGGACACTCAACTGCGGCATTTCAACATGCGGCAATGGCACGCATGCGGTCCATTGAGAATGGAGTGTCGCTTGCCCGATGTGCAAATTCCGGTATCAGTATGCTGGTGGATCCGGTCGGGAGGATTATCGCCAAGACGAAACTATACTCCAGAACAGTGTTGACCGATGCCGTTACCTACGAGAAGATACCGACCGTTTACACCCAAGCCGGCGACTGGATAATTGGCGTTTCTTTACTTGTGATACTTGCGGCGGGCGGGTTTTCCGTATTACAACAATTCAGAAGGAGGGAAAGAACATGAATATTACCGTTGATGTCAGTTTCCCCGGCGGTAAAAAGGTTGATGCCCACATAAAAGGGTTTACCGTACATACCGACCAGGATAAAGAATCCGGCGGTGAGGCGGGTGCGCCGGAGCCGTTTGATCTGTTTTTTGTGTCCATTGCCACCTGTGCCGGAATATACGCCCTGGAATTCTGTCGGAGCAGGAAAATAAACACCCAAGGCCTTGACTTACGGTTACATGCCGATAAAAATGAGTCAAGGAACCTGTTTGATCTGATAACGATAGATCTTACACTGCCCGACGGATTCCCCGGGAAGTATCGCGATGCTATCATACGGGCGGTGAATCTGTGTACGGTTAAAAAACATATAGAGAATGAAGTGGCATTTAACACCAGGATAGTTGGCTGAAACAGGGTTTGAGCATTTTTTATAGATGAGGAAGAAATATGAATGTTGCAGTGCTCGGAGCGAGTAAAAAACCGGAACGATACAGTTATAAGGCGGTAAAGTTGCTTCAGGAGAAGGGGCATACACCCTTTCCCATTCATCCTGTACTCGATGAGATTGACGGGATTCGGGTTTATAAGAAACTTCCGGAAGTTACCGAGCCCGTTGATACGGTTACGGTCTATCTTTCCCCGGAAAATGCAAATAAGGTTGCAGGTGACATTCTGAACAGTGGTGCTAGGCGGGTTATTTTTAATCCGGGCGCTGAAAATCCTGACCTTGCCGATAGTCTTAGAGATAAGGGAACACTTGTTGTTGAAGCCTGCACGCTGGTATTACTGAAAACCGGGCAGTTTTAGTATTATTGTCTGTTTGACTGTCTGGTTTCACAACAGGAATTTCAGATGGCAAAAGCTATTTGAGGGGTTCTTCTTTGATTGCAGTTCGCAGGGTCTCGATAGTATATGGTTTTTTAATATATTTTCCAGCGCCGGCAGAGAGAGCATCCCGTACGCGATTGGTCTCTGAAAAACCGCTGGTTATAAGTGCTTTCTGGCCGGGATGAATTTCAAGATTTTTTTTGTATGTAGCAAGGCCGTCAATGCCCGGTGACATTATCATATCCAGTAGTATCAGGTCAACTTTTCTTGTTTTCTGGTACTCAACCGCTTCTTCACCGTTGGCTGCCGTTATCACATGATGGATATCATGCCGCTGTCCGGTATGGCATAGACGGCGTTAATGACGAGGTTCATAATTGCTTTCATAATCTGGATGGGCGAGGCCTGAATATTCCCGATGTCGTTATCAGGGACGAAGTCAAAATCAATATTTTTTTCGTGATTCCCGCATTTTTATAAACTCAAGGCTCTTGCGGTAATCGGTAATAACTGTATTTAGATTTACCGGGTTTTGTGGTGCCATACTGCTGTGAGAAATTGACAAGAGATCCTGTACTACGGCTGAAGCTTTTAAACCGGAATCCTTAATCCCCTGGACCAGTTCACGAAGAGAGCTGGCATCGGGCAGCTCCGGTAGGAGTATATCGGGACAGCTCACCAACCCGCTGAGAATATTATTGAGATCGTGTGCAACGCCTCCGGCAAGCATGCCGACCGTTTCCATCAAGAATTTTCTTGCTGGGAAGGACTCATACATCCTTCTTTTAAACAGGTACTTTTTTAACTGAGAATACATTTTTGACAAATATTAACTTACGTTATGCGCCTGTGAGAAGCTTTGCGTCTCATAGGTATCACCCGTTAACGGGTATAATTCATGGGGTAATACTTTTCAATTACTATATTTATTAGGTTAGAGTTTTTTAGCAATGATCATGTCCCCATAACCTACTTTATCGAAGGGGGCGGTATGGGCACAAATGCTTCTGCCGATAAGATACTTACCGAACCTTCTCTGGCAAATGGTTTTTTGCATCCGTTGGTGCGCGCTGGTATCCGTAAAGGAACTGAAAAATGGGATACATCAACCTGTTTTGCCTGTGGTAAAACTGTTGTTTTTAAATTATACCGATCACATTCTAAAATATGAATGTAATTTGATTATTAAATTGTGGTTTCAGGATTGACTAACATACGTTACCCCCTCTTTTCCCGGAAAATAAAAAATTTAAAAAAAGTATTGACTTTCATAAAAATATTCAGTATTATTTAACTGAACGGTTAGTTAATTAAGGAAAGGTATACATGTCACGAACCGGTGGTGAAAAAACAAAGAATAAAATTCTGTTAATTGCAGAAAAGCTTTTTGCGAAAAAGGGGTATGACGGTACCAGCGTTCAGGATATAGCCAAAGCCGCTGCAGTTAATAAAGCGTTAATTTATTACCATTTTAAGAATAAACAGGATATTATTGATTCCTTATTCAGGCGAACCCTTGATGAAATTTTCACAATGGCCGGAAGACCGGTGAACAGGGAAACGGATAAACTACTACAGGGAAATGTTGAAGAGAATGTTGCTCATATTATTGAATTCCTGAGTAATAAAAAGAAAATTCTTTCTGTTATGCTTATGGAGTCATTGAAAAACGACAAAGATGGTCATTTTTCTCTATTTAAATGTGCAGATTTAATTATACAGGAGAATGTCAGTGAAATGATACATAAGCTGGAAAAACATCACGGTAAAAAAGCCGACAGGGATGAACTGCTTATTCATGAATTTTTTACCGGTTTTGTTCCGATTGTTTTTTTTGCAATATTCAAGGATAAATGGGCTGAGTTTTTCAAGTGCGATAAACAGAGAATGATGGGCCTTTTTTCAAAGGTTTTTAGAGAGAGTCATATTCGTCATACATAATTTTTTTATTACATTATTTAACCGAACGGTTGGTTAATAAAGGGAGGCTTTTATGAAAAATGATCGAATGGTTTGTGGAGAGGATCATATTGGCATGCTCGATAATGGATTCAGAAGAATGTTACATAACCCTGAAAGAATGTTTAAAAAGTATATACGACCCGGCAGTACTGTTATGGATATCGGGTGCGGTCCCGGTGCGTTTATTACGGGATTGGCAAAATTAGCCGGACATGAAGGTAAAGTTATTGCTGTTGATTTACAGGAGGGTATGCTTGAACATGCCAGAATACGGGTTGAAACGGAAAAACCGGGAAGTCGGATTGTATTCCATAAGTGTGGAAACAATACGCTGGGACTTGACGAGCAAGCAGATTTTATACTCACCTTTTATATGGTACATGAAACACCGGATCCGGTTGCATTTATTAATGAAATCAGTGGTCTGTTGAAACCCGGTGGGATTTATTACCTTGCAGAACCAAAGATGCATGTGTCAAAAAAACAATATCATGAGGTGCTTCAGCAGTGTAAAAAGAATGGTCTTTCCCTGATAGAGGAAAAAGGAGTTATCAGCAGAATTGCAGTATTAAGAAAGTAATTTTCAACACTTTGCAAAGAATGGGTATCATGAGAAAAGCGGTTATTACTGAAAAATATTTTGGAGATCCGATTTGTATGGCACGGTTACGATGTCCCAATGGTGCAATACGAAAAACAAAACGAAGAACAAATGCCCCTGTCTGGTTTTATCCGTTCTGAAGTTATACATGATAAATGCATTGGTTGTGGGAAATGTGTGAACGCGTGTTTTCATAAGGCTGTTGAGATTATTGAAATGAATTAATGGGTATCTGTCCGGGAAGTCTCCTTTTTCGTTATTGTTAAGTATAAGGGCAATACCGCAACTGCCAGACTCTTATCATCACACGTGACCACCAGTGTTTTGAATACTCTTTCGGGATCTATTCCCAGTTTTACAGCAGCTTCTTCTCCGTATGAGTTGGTTGCAGGATCATGTTCGTACTTATGGGTTTGAAATCGTACATTTGCCTGTTTGGCGGTTTCGATTGCGGGTGTCATTATAAATCCCTAATAATAATGATATCAACGGATCTGATTGTGTAAGATATAAAAATTGTATTTAACCTGCACCTACTTGTCAATGTTATTATGTTTTCGCTGCTCCAGAAATTCCTCAAAATTTGCTGACCAGCTGGGATTATCCAGAGGCAATGTGCACTTCTGTTTCAATGATTCAAAAGCTGTTTTATCCTTTATAGTTTCTATGATAGTCCCATCATGTTGCCTCTTTGTACTGGAAGTAAGGCGATTCTGTATATGAGCATCATTGTACCAGCTTTCCGAGGCATCCGCCTTTTTTCTATATTCAAAAAAATGCAGGGCACAGCGTACATGTGATTCATAAAGCATCTTGCGGTTAATAGTTTTCCCGGTTTCAGCAGCCCGTATTTCATTTCTTTTCATGCCTTCTTCAATGGGACAGTCCATATTGATAACGGTGACATAATAGCCATGCCGCTGTGCAAACGCTATCATTTCCAGGCCGAGGTCAAGGTAGCTCATCGTACAATCAGCCACAATAGAACCGGCGTTACTCAATATGGCGCAGCGATAGGCATCCCGTTCATTGTAGAGGATTGCCTCTGATGCCACGGCATGGGTTGCATGATCCGGATACTCTTTTTTCAGCCTCGGGTAGGGAGGCAGTCTGTTAAAAAGGGCGTCTCTGTCCAGCACTATCGTGTCGGCAGGAAGATCGAGTTCACGGATGCGTCTGCTTTTTCCGGTCCCCGGACCGCCATTGAACAGAATTATCCGTTTGCCTTCATTCCTTTCTAAGGGCACCGATCGGTCTGGCATGTTCAATGCACGACAGATTTCTTCTAACAACGACTGGTCAACATCAGGAATGGCAGCACTGATACGATCGATACTCAATGGTATTTTGTTTTTCTCCGCGAATTCTTTCAAAAGTGAAATACGCAGCTCTAGCCGGGACTTGTATGAAGATAGCTCTCCCTTATCAAGGTCCGGGTAACGATCCTGCAGGTTCAGCATTTCATATACGGTTATGGCATCCGGCCCGAGGTTTTCAAAAATATTGAAATGTTTCATTCTTAGAAATAAAATATTACCTGCATTATTCAACGGTATTTAGAGTATCAGCCACATTAGTGCTGTCTTTTCTTTTATTATATTAACCGGGCTTTTTCTTTTCCGCCCGTCTGACCTCGATCCAATAACTATCGTACCGGCTGTCTCCCTCACCGTCTCTGTTGGAGTGGTATACCTCCTCGAGCACATCGATATACACGGGGCAGGTATGCGCCTCTATCGACAGTTCGCGCACCTCCTTTGAAAATACCTGCCATCCGTCATCATCTTCCGTTCGGGAAACCAGGCGCGCCAGGACTCCGTCGCAGATGGTACGCCCCTCTGAAGTCCATTCGATCTGCATATCACCATGATCCGGGTGATAGATTTTAAATGCGTTCCTGCGTTGGTAACTGGATTTGTAGTTATTCTTTTTTTGACCAGCTCTCAGCGATGAATTCAATGGTTAACGGCTCATCGTGTACTTCAAGAACCTGACTGGCTTCGGGTGGTCTGTTTTGATTTTTTCCCATGTTTTTCCTCTACCTTCGTTGAAGATATACTGCCGCGTTGGCGGTCAGTACCAACCGGTTGTTAGGTGCTGATTTATTCCCTTGCTTATTTCAGTACTTCCCAGTGTCCTCCCTTGGCAGGGCCAATCCGGCACAATCTCCCGCTATTTTTGAGTGCCGCAATCTGCTTTTCCACCGCACGGGAGGTCAGTCTTAATTGAGATGCTATCCAAATATACTAAAATGAACTGGTATCGTTGTTGCGGCATCACCCCTTCATAACCCCCAACGGCTTCAATTTAACCACAATTTCCACCAGGTCTGTCTGACTTTCAATCACCTCATCAATATCTTTATACGCCTGCGGCGCCTCACTGAGATCGTACTGCCCATTTCTTCCCCTGTTCCATCGGCCGAACACGATGCCTTCCATGGCTTTGTTGCATTCTTCGACGGTATGTGTTCTGTTGAACTCTGCGCGGCTGACGACACGCCCGGCGCCGTGTGAGCAGGAGTTGAAGCTCAGGGGATTTCCCAATCCCCGTACAATATAGGATGCGGTTCCCATGGAACCGGGGATGATATCCATCTGTCCCTTTTCCGCCCGGGTCGCACCTTTTCGGTGTATCCAGACCTTTTTACCGTAATGCTTTTCCAGAGCCGCAAAGTTATGGTGAATATTGATCTCCTGTTTGAAATCACACCCAAGTACTTCCTTTGCTGCTTTTTTGACTTGCGTCATAATAAGCCTACGGTTCTGTTTGGCAAAGGCAAGCGCGAAATGCATGGCATCAATATATTCCTGTGCTTTTTTATGTGCTATGGGAAGGTAGGCGAGGCCGTTGCCGCCCTTGAGAGGTACTTTTACTGAGGTATATTTTTCACATATTTTTTCTGCGATACTGTTATACTCCCGCGCAATTTTATACCCGAAGTTACGACTGCCTGAATGCACCATCAGCCAGACAGCATCATCCGACCCGGCCTGAATTTCTATAAAGTGATTACCGCCTCCGAGTGTGCCGAGCTGTTTGCGCGCCGATTTCAGCTCCTGCTGAATTATTTTAATGTCCGGTGCGTTGTCAAACTCTTCCCACGGTTGATCATGTTTGTGATGGTCGAATCCGACCGGTATCTTTTTCCTCAGTTTCCCCAGTATCTCTTTAATCATACCTTCGTTGATTTTGCCGATTTTATATGTTGTCTGAACGGCACACATGCCGCAGCCGATATCCACACCCACTGCGTTGGGGATAACCGCGTCCTCACAGGCAATTACCCCGCCGATAGGCATGCCGTAGCCGCTGTGGCAGTCCGGCATGAGCGCGACATGCCTGAATGTTACCGGGTGGTTGGCCAGATTCTGTGCCTGCTGAAGAGCCTCACTTTCAACCTGCTCACACCAGGAGAGAATGGGTATACGGTTATTTTTATTCATCCACTTCATAAGATAGTATTTTGGTTAAGCTGACGATGCCCGGATGGTTTAGTCGGCAACGGTAAAGACTGAAAACGCCTGCCAGCCGATGAAAAAGATATATTCGTCCAATTTTAAGAAAAACCCTTCATTTCCACCGACACGAACAAACAGTGTCCCGAGCTTCCCCTATGAAACTAAATGAATTATCACCGTACTGTAAAGTATAGATTTTTTTTCTTCGCCGGAGCACAACCGTTGAATCAATGGTATTGTTTGAAAAGTAGTAATAAACAGGAGTATCGTTTTTCCTCAGATCCTCGATAATAGCCTTTCCTGACGGATCGATTTGAAGGGATTGAATGAACGCCGTTGCGGCCAGACCGAACAGACGCGCTATGGATTTTGACATTGGGGGAAAGATGCTTTTAAGAGTGATTTCCTCCTCCGTTGCGGAAACAACGGTAAGCGGTATGCCAAGCTCATCCATAAGCAGAATCGTTATTATCCCCGTGTCTTCTGTAGCCATCAGTCTGGTTTTGAGAATCTTATCATCGATTGAGATGCTGCAGAATCCCTGAAATTCTTTCTGACAGGTATCCCACTTTTGTACTGATGTAACGGGAACCGCAGACATGGTTGAATGCTGTAATGAAGGTGTACATGAAAGTACCGTGATGAAGACGACAGCAGGGAAAAGGGATACGAACTGATACATAAAATTATTCATGTGAAAAAATAAACCGGGAATCAGGGATTGGGGCAAATGAGGGTTTTTTATGGGTGACAAGAATATAATCACCGGTCTGTTCAATAAGTTTTATTTTTTCAATATATTCACAGCTCTCCGCAAAGGTAACCTCAATAGCGGAAAATACTGTTTTAGCCATTTCATTCTTTGGAACAAGAGAGAACGTACGGGGTCTTTCTTTCTTTACATGCACGATAAACGGCATATTTTCGGTGAATTCCCCTTTGAGAAAGCGCATGATTTCCTGTGTTATCGCTTTGGCAACAATTTCCAGCGACGGCTGCTCAACCCAGGTATCTTTCTCACGATAGTACCGTTTCATGGTATTACCTATGAGCAGAATGACTGACTCGAAGGGGGTTTTATAATGAAATAATATTTTATCCGGATATGAGAAAGAGATAGTGCCGGTAGAGACCAGTGGTTTTTTAAAAAGGGACATGTATCGGGTTTGGGTAAAGTCGGCCTCGAGATGTCTGTGTTTTGTCAGACCTTCGGCATGAACCGCCAGGAGGCTGTCTGCATTGTTGCTGAATGAGTCAATCACGGTTACAGCGAGAAATAGTATAATTGATGCAATTCTTTTCATAATGTAATCAGTTATCTCTTGAGAAAGGGGTGTTCCCCTCTGTGGTACTTGTTTTAAAATATATAGTTACTCATAGGCCGGTATATGAAACATGTCGGCAATACTTACTGTCGTAAGGTTACGTTTTTTTATTGCAATACAAAGCTGATCAATTTTCTCCAGGATTATCTTTTTATATGACGGTTTGGGTATGGTATCATGCAGTAACACTACCTCGCCCCTGCCGGCCAGAGTATGGATTCGCTTGATTCCTTTTGTATACCTGTTGCCGCCGTCACCGCTGCTCTTGCTCCATCCGATACAGTACATGTTCAGTTTCTTTAGCGCTTTTAGGGTATGTGGATTCATGAGTCCCACGGGAGGTCGGTACAGCAGCGGCTTTTTACCGATTATTGATTGAATGATCGATTGTGCTTTGCTGATATCACGAACCATAGGTGTGGTAATTCTGAAATTGGAAAACACACTGTGTGATAAATCGTGGCAGGCGATAGTATGGCCGGATTCAAAACACTGCTTTACTATTCCGGGATGCTTTTGAGCTCTGGTACCGATGACAAAAAAGGTTGCAGTCATGTTATGGCTGCGCAACAGATCGAGTATATCTGGCGTTATATCCGGATCTGGACCGTCGTCAAAGGTAAGTGCAATAGTGTTGGTACCCGATTGGTCACGGATATATACGTTGCCGAAAAACCGGAGGCGTATGTTCTGTATACCCAGGGCGAATACCGGTATGTGGGCAGCAGCCATAAAGTACAGCAGCGTTCTTAACGCAGGGAGAAAGAGTACGCCAAGAGCGGTAAGCAGCAATGAGACACACCAGATGAAAAAGGGGGTTACATGCATAGCATTACCACCGCGGCTGCCTGCGCTGAAGGTGCATAGGATCCGATAAGATACGTACCGGGCGCTGCTTCGGTTATATGGTTGTGTGCCACGATTGCAGGTTTTACAAATGAGTCCGATGTTTCATCCAGCGGCGGCAGGGTAATTCCATTTCCGCTTATCGCACCGGCAAGTAAAGCACATTTTTCCTCCGGCGCAAGTGAGCCGACCGTTTCAGGGCCCACAGCAGATATACGGGGACATCCCTGTATTTGATTGTTGTCGAGGAGGAAAACAACCGCTGCTTCGTACCAGTTGCGGTTCAGGTATGCTGCGCACTCTTCCGACAGGTAAGGAAGAATCGTATCAAGGAGCTCGATACGCTCTTCAATAACCACGAGACACACCGGAAAATCTTTCTGCGAGAGCAGTGACGCAGTCACCAGCGCGGAGGCGAACGAGTTCTGACCGTCGCAGGTAGTGAGATTCGGCCCGTTGATAGAAAAATCCACGGCAAGTTTACCGGCCATGCTGTTGTGTACCGATGCTATGAAGTTACGCGGGGAGCCGAACCCGTCTTTAAACACACCGTCCAGAAAATTTTTAGTTTCACCAAGCGCACCGAGTGCGGTTGCTGTAACAATGGATTTGGGCGTCCTGCTACAGTCAATCAGCATTTTTTTTACTGCAGCATGAGCCATACACCAGATACGGGGAGCACGGGTGCGCATAATTTTTGGGACCTCTGCGCTCCAGTCGGGATCACGGGCCGGTTGGATACTACTGACGCCAATTACAGATAATGGTTTCATTGTTTAGACCATTCCCATTTAGAAATCACCACTGATGCATTATTTCCGCCGAATCCGAAGGAGTTTTTTATGAAATGGTGAATTATTTTTTCTTCACCCGGTGATGGTTGCGCGTTAATTGCCTCATCCGGCTGTTCGAATCCCGCAGTGGCGGGAATACGGTTATCATGGAGTGCATGTATCGCAAATACGGTTTCAAGGATGCCTGATGCGGCCAGGGTATGTCCCAGGGTTCGTTTCATTGAGCAAAACGGTGGCAGGGGATCAAACAGTGTGCGCATTGCCCTGATTTCAGCAATGTCGTTATCAGGTGTGCCAGTGCCGTGGGCCGCTATCATATCGATTGCTGAAGCCGCGATATCTGCTTCCTCAAGGGCGGCGGTCGTAGCTCGGACAGCACCTTCGCCGTCAGGGTGCGGTGCGGTCATATGGTGCCCGTCAGCACTGGCACCCCATCCCGCAACCGCGGCGACAGGCTCTATGCCCGATTGCCGGGCTGCTTTTGCCGAAGCAAGCAGAAGCGCACCGGCTCCTTCACCCAGACTGATGCCGACACGGCGTGCATCGAATGGTTTACACCCCGAAAAATCTAAAAGCATGAGGCTTGCAAATCCCCGAACCGTCAGTATAGAAAGTGCATCAACGCCAACCGCGAGACAGAGATCGTACCGATCATGCTCGATAAGCCGTTTTGCCATACCGAGGGCGTGCAAACTGGTAGAGCATGCTGTTGAAATGGAGTGAAATCCCTGCGCGTTGATCTGTCGGGCAAGGAATCCGGCTATTGCGGTCGGTTCATGGCAGGCGAGTTCCCTGGCGGCATGTTCAAGGTATCCGGGATCATCTCTCAATGCGCGATAGAACTGCTCGGATCGGGTAATACCCGCCACGGTTGTCGCCAGCACCATTCCCAGACGTAATCCGTTTCTCTCCGGCATCGGCTGAAGGGCTTCGCGTATCGCCCGGAGGGCAAGCCCTGCACAGCGGTTAGGGCCCCCAGAGGAGTACCCCGGTTCCGGATCATCTGGAACCTGGCCGCACAGGGGAACCGCTTTTAGCGCCGCATCGAAAAGCGACAGTGGTGTCAGGCAATCCTTTCCCGCAACAACAGCATCGTATCCTTTACTGGCGCAATGTCCCGCCGCGCTGACCGCTCCCATGCCTATGATTGGAATACGACTCATGGTACAACCTGATTCCGTCAGTTATTTACGAAAAGCGTTATTGGCAAATTATAACCGGAGTATAAGGATGAAATGGTGTAATGCAGATGATGGGTGCCGGAATAACCGGTATTACTCTGTCATCAGATACGCCGATCTTTTATTCCTTTCTTATTCCTTTGCCTGTTCCTGTTGTATATATTCGGCCATTGCACGGATAGACGCAAAAATTTTTCTTCCTGCGTTGATATCCGGTACAGTGACACCGTATTCTTTTTCAAGAAGGACGAGTAGCTCAAGGGTGTCTATTGAGTCAAGTCCCAGTCCCTCACCGATAAGTGGGGCATCCGCGTCGATATCATCCGGTTCAATATCACTTAGTTTCAGTGTGGCAATAATCTGTTTTTTCAAATCGGCAATTAACTGCTCCATTGTTATTCCTTCTTAATGCTTATAGTGTATTGTTTATTATCAAGATTTATTGTGTTTGAATAAGTACCATTTTCCATCATAGCGGAAAGCATGTTATAAAAATACGATTCTTCACTACGGTTTCGCGAATTATTCTGTTTGTTGTTTTCATGTGTAAGCGAAAGATTATAGTTACACCCGGTTTCTGTATGATGAACGGTCAGCAAAAAGGCATAACTGTAATTGTTGTCTGTATCGACGGGGATAAAGGGCAGTTGTGTGTCGACCGGTTCTAGGCCGTTTACCACGATTGTGAGCATTGCCTCAGCCTTACCGGCGGAAAGTATCCGGATTGCACTTTCCAGTGCCGGAAAACCGGAGGCGACTGAGTTGACAATGACCCTGTTGGGACCTTTCAATTTAAACTGGATCGCAACTTCTGCAACCGGTGATGATGGCAGTGTGGCGGCAAAACAGGAAGGGCTGGGAAAGCCGTTTACGAGTGATTCCATGTAGCGCATGTCAGTTGAGAGAGAACCGTATGCGGTTCCGACACATATCCCGGTGGTATTTCCGTTATATTCATTACAACCTGCAAGTGCCAGTGCCGCAGCACTGAAAGCGAGTTTGTCCGGAGCATTCAATTTACCGAAGCCGGTGTGCAGCTTCTCATATACCTGTTTTCGCTGTACGTCAAGGGGTGCTCCGCTTTGATCCTCATGCCAGGAGACGTGGCCTTTAGCTGATGAATACATGCCGGTTTTACGCAAAGCCGAATATGATTGAATATATACCGGAGCCATATTATTCATATTCCTCCACAACCACCGCTGAGTTCAAGCCACCGAAGCCTGCGGCGAGACATAGTATCCGTGGTGTCAGAAGTGACTGGGCTTTTGATGATACCGGTATCGGTTCATCCACCCCATGGGTGGTATACCCGATTGTCGGCGGCAGTTTGTTCCTTTTACAGCATTCAGCGGCAATGAGAACCTCTACCAGTGATCCGGCACCGCTGAGATGGCCGATTGCTCCTTTGAGTGATGAGCAGGGAGGATAATTGTCACCAAAAAGCAGGGTTAATGCCTTGGCTTCCATAGCATCGTTGTATGGTGTTGCAGTGCCGTGACATTTTACGCCACCGATGGACTCCGGTGCACATGAGGCGTCCCTGAGTGCGGCCTGCGCTGCACTGAACAGTCCTTCACCGGTACGCGACGGTCCTGTCCGGTGATTTGCGTCGTTCGATGAGCCTGCACCGCGAACAATGCTGTCTCCTTCATAAGCGGAGCGGTAGCTCAGAAGGGCAATACCTGCACCTTCACCCATAGTCAGACCGTTTCGTTCTGCATCAAAAGGTCTGGCTCCGGTGTCGGACAGCGCGCTGAGTGTATAAAATCCGCTTGCGGTAAACCGTGATAAACAGTCGAAACCAAAGAGTAGTGCATGGGTATACTTTTCCATTCTCAACAGTTCCACGGCAATCTCGATCCCGACAGAACCGGATGCACAGGCATTGGAGATTACCAGTTTCTCTGCGGGCTGTATATTCATTAACTCGCATAACATATCAGCCTGCTTATCTAGCAAAGGAGATATAACGGTTGTTACATCAGGGGTCAGTACAGAATTTTCGACAGCGCTGATGTCGCCCTTGGCAGTACAGTAGATAAAGATAGTTGAGTCATTGTTTATTTCGGTAAGATCGATTTGAGATTCCAGATAGGAGGCGCATTCAGTGAGATTTCTGAATCTGGTATCGGGAAAAGGTGCGAACGGTACCGGAAGTTCAAACAGAGGATCGGTAGAAATTGCATGTGCCCCTTCAATAAGATCACTGGTGGTTTCACTAAGCGATCCCAGAGGAGTAACGATCGCTGATTGCTCTATAACAATCCTTTTCAACTTTCACTCTCCGGAGTAACCCGAATCGGAAATTTCGTTATTCGGTTTATGTTAAGAATAATAAAATATAGTATATAGTATTGGATATGCATTGGTTTTTCAACGAAAATATAGGTAGTTTAACAGTGAACAGCCGTGTGATCCTGATTAGAAGACGAATAGCACAATATATATTCTATAGCTATAGCTAAAAGAGTTGATACAGCCTTGAAGATTCATTATAATTAACAGATACGTCATTTTCACCATGGTATCGGAGAATACTATACAAGGAGTAAGTCTTTACTATGTTGGATATTCAGGTTATTCGGGATAATCCCGATCTGGTCAAGCAGGCATGTGCTAATAAGAAGGATCCGGCTGATATTGATGCAATACTTTCTCTTGATGAAGATCGTCGCAATAATATCAGGAAGGTGGAGAGTCTGAAGAATCAACGCAATAATGCATCTAAGAAGATCAGTGCCTTGAAAAAGGAAAAAAAGGATGCATCGTCTGTTATTGCCGAGATGAAATCGGTTTCAGAAGAGATTAAGAAACTGGACGCCCTGATACGTGATCGGGATCGGGAGATATATGATTTGATGACAAAGGTACCCAATATCCCTCATACCAGTGTTGTTCATGGAGAGAGTGAGAAGGACAACCAGCTTCTTACAGAATGGGGGAGTGAGCCCTCCTTTAACTTTCAGCCGGTGGATCACATGCAGTTGGGTACATCATTGGAGCTTTTTGATTTTCCGCGGGGTGCGAAAATTTCCGGTACGGGATTTCCGGTTTATAAAGGGTACGGCGCGCTTCTTGACAGAGCGTTAATCAATTTTATGCTCGATACTCACACCAAGAACGGGTATCGTGAAATATCCCCGCCGTTTTTGGTAAATAGTGAGTGTGCATTCGGGACTGGGCAACTGCCGAAATCCCGGGATCAGATGTATTATATTAACGAGGACGATTTATATGCTATTCCAACGGCCGAGGTTCCTGTCACCAACCTGCACCGTAATGAGATTTTTTCAGAAGAGCAGTTGCCGGTTAAATATTGTGCCTACAGCGCCTGTTTTCGCAGAGAAGCCGGATCATACGGCAAGGATACCAAGGGATTCCTGCGTGTCCATCAGTTTAACAAGGTGGAGCTGGTAAAATTCGTTAAACCGGAAGAATCATATGACGAGCTTGAGCGTCTTCGTGAGAATGCTGAGGATATTATCAAGGCTCTCGGCTTAAAGTATCGGGTCCTTTCGCTGTGTGATGCGGATCTGTCATTTGCCGCGGCAAAGTGTTACGATCTTGAGGTCTGGGCACCGGGTGAGCAGAAATATCTCGAGGTCTCGTCATGCAGCAATTTTGAAGAATTTCAGGCGCGACGAATGAATATTCGCTATCGGCCGGCTTCCGGCGGAAAACTCAGATTTGTGCATACGTTGAACGGTTCCGGCCTGGCCACGGCACGCATTCTGGTTGCACTTCTTGAAACCTATCAGACCTCTGACGGCAAGGTAAAGGTTCCTGAAGTATTGCAACCGTATATGAACGGTATCAAGGAGATTTGTCCGTCATGAAGAAAACGGTGAAACGTTTTCTTGAAATGCCGCGGTACTATTTGTTTAATATGCGGCTGCGGCCTTTTATGGTTCGGTATTTCTTTCTTAGTGTCTGTATAGTCGGACTCATGTGGCATGCCGTGTATACCAATTATATCATCGGCCGCCTGCGGAAAGACGCCGATGATTCGACCAGGATGTATGCAAGGCTTATCAGCGCCGCGCTGTTTGACAAGATGGGTAAGACAAGTGAAAAGATTATTCTTGAGGAGGTCATAGAAAGTTTTGATATCCCCATTATTATTACCACCACTGACTGGAAACCTGTCATTTGGAAAAATATTTTTACAGGGCTTTTTTTTAACCGGAAAGAGATAGATCCGGACGACACGAGTCCTGATGCACGCGCAATACTTGAGAAAAAGATACAGAAATTTAAAAAGAAATTTGCACCGAAGAACGTGTACGGCAGAGATTTGACAACCGTTATGGGGTATCTCGTTTACGGCAGCAGTTCTCTGTTAAGCGGATTGGTATGGTTGCCATTTTATGAAGGTGTTTTTATTATTCTTTTTTCCGCTTTTGTCTATTTCGCGCTGCACAATATTATGATTACCGAGCGGAGCAATCTTTGGGTCGGTCTGGCAAAAGAGACCGCCCACCAGCTGGGTACCCCCATATCATCACTGATGGGATGGGTGGAATATATGCGAACGGTAAAGGAAGCGGATACCGGAATTAATCCGGAGATGTTTATCGACCAGGTGCATGGTATTTGTGACGATATGCAGAAAGACCTTACCCGACTGAAAAAAATTGCCAGCCGTTTCGGGCAAATCGGCTCTAAACCGACACTGCAGCTGAATGATATTAATGATATACTTGAAGAGAACGTACGGTATTTTCGCACCCGTCTTCCTATGCTGGGAAAGCGTATTGAAATAAAAAACTATTACGCCGACATGCCCGAGGTGCCTCTGAACAGAGACCTGATAGAATGGGTGCTTGAAAATCTCTTTAAAAATTCCGTTGACGCAATACAGAAGAGTGAGGGATTGATTGAAATTAAACCTGAATTTCTAGAACGTGAAAATATTGTCCGGATTCATCACATAGATAATGGACGGGGTATCTCCTGGGACGAACATAAGAATGTTTTTTCTCCGGGATATACCACTAAAACGCGCGGTTGGGGACTTGGGCTGACACTGGCAAAGAGGATTATCGAGGATTACCATAACGGCCACATTTATGTATCATGGTCGCAGAAGGGAGAAGGAACCGCCTTTTGTATTGATTTGCCGGTAAACAATCCCGCTGTTGCCGCCAGATAAATGATGTAAAGGGAGATATATCATGTCTAATTCGCGTAAGAGAGTGTTATGGGTGGATGATGAGATTGAATTTCTACGGTCGCATATCATGTTTCTTGAAACCCGCGGTTACAGCGTTACACCTGTATTCAGCGGTGATGACGCGATACATCTGATTGCCGGGAAACCGGACGAGTTTGATATTGTCCTGCTTGATGAGCAGATGCCCGGTAAAGGTGGACTGGCAACGCTTGTGGAGATAAAGGAGCTGGTGCCGGACCTCCCTGTGGTAATGGTTACGAAAAGTGAAGAAGAGCAGTTGATGGAGGAGGCGCTGGGGCGCAACATTGACGGGTATCTTACCAAACCGGTTAATCCCAGCCAGATTCTGCTGGTCTGCAAACGTTTGCTTCAGTCTAAAGAATTCGTGTCAAACAAACTGAAACAGGATTTTGTCCGCAACTATTCGCGTAACCGGGAGATACTGCAGGATAAAATGAATGCCCAGGAATGGGTGATATTGTACCAGAATCTTGCCAGGTGGGATATTGAACTGGCACATACCACCGATGAGGGAATTCGGCAGGCGCATATCGGCCAGAAGTCCGATGCCAATGCGCTCTTTTCCGCGTATATAATCGCCCATTATATGCAGTGGATGCAGGGTGAAGGTAAACCGCCGCTTTTCTCACCGCAGGTACTTGATACTTATCTGATTCCCTTATTAAAAGAAGAGGAGCATGTCTGTCTCATTATAGTTGACGCAATGCGCATGGACAATTTTTTCATGCTGCAGCCGCTGCTTAAGAAACATTTTTTCGTTGAAAACCATACCTACTTCTCGATTCTTCCCAGTACTGCCGAGTTTGCGCGCAACGCACTCCTGTCAGGCATGTATCCTTTAGAATTCAGTAAAGCCTATCCGGATATATGGAACGATATTTTAGAGAACAAAGCGGATAGAAACCGGCATGAAGGTACGCTTCTGAAAAAGAAACTGGAAAGCTGCGGAGTTAAACTCGGGAAAAGGTTGGAATATCATCGGCTGGCCGATGAGCATGATGCCCAGGAGATAATTGCCAACTTCGATTCGTGTAAAAAGAAACGAATGGTTACACTGGTAGTTGACTTTATAGAAAAGTTTATCGAGGATCAAACAACCGCCAAGGTGCTTCAGGATATAGCCCCCGATGATACGGCGTTCAGGAAGTTGACCTACTCCTGGTTTGAACGGTCAAAATTGTTTGAAATACTGAAGTTGATGGCTGAAAAAAACTGTACGGTTATTTTTACCACCAGCAGCGGGAGTATTCTCTGCACCCGGGGAACGGAATATTACGGCAGTGACTGTATGATGGAGAGCCTGCGGTACCGGTGTGGTGAGCGGGTTACCTGTGATGAGCGGTATGCGTTCTATGTACACGAACCGGAGCGGTTTAATTTACCGAAAAAGACCGCTGAGACCAGCTATGTCATTTTAAAGGAAAACTACTATTTTATCAACCATGATACCTATCACAACTATAATGAGCAGTATCAGAATACATTTCAGCGCGGCGGCATTTCCATGGAAGAGATAATTGTACCGCTGGCAATACTGAAACCCAAACTGATTGATCTTTGAGATATAAGCAGTTGACACCTGCAATCCAACAAATGTATCGATATGCAGTATAAATATAAGACTAGCACCCCTGACGAAACACGGTCTCTGGCCGCACAGCTTGCGAAAAAAACCGCTGTTGGAACTGTTTACGGACTCACCGGCGGCCTCGGTGCGGGCAAGACGGAATTCGTACGCGGTTTCGTTGCAGTGCTCGCTCCCGACACCATGGTGTGCAGCCCAAGCTTTACATTGGTTAATACCTACCGGACTGATTCATTTCCAATTTACCATTTTGATTTCTACCGCCTGAACGATCCCGACGAACTTATTGAAATAGGATATGAAGAATATATTACAGACTATGATGCAGTTGTTTTTATTGAGTGGGCCGATATGTTTCCCGACGTTTTACCAGAACATACGCAATTTATCCATTTTAAGGAAGTTGATCGTGATCATCGGATAATTAGTGTAGAATGAAAAACCGTTTGCTTCTCGTTTATACTATTTCGGCTAATAAAAATATTTTTTTCCTTAAACTTGCCTTAGTGATGAATTTTTAATTTAAAATTTAATAATATCAAGCAGTACCGTCGTAACCCACGGCATATATGTAATCATCAATACCGATATCAGCATTACAATAAAAAACGGAATCACGTATTTATATATTGCCACCAGCGGCTCGTTAAAGCGGAAAGATGCAAGAAACAGATTGATGCCAACGGGCGGTGTCAGATAACCAACTTCAAGATTTGCCAGAAATATGATACCAAGGTGTACAGGATGGATGTCGTAGGCTTCACCGAGGGGAATAAGCAGCGGCACCAGCACCATGATTGCGGAGAATACATCCATAAGGCAGCCGGTGATAAGTAATACGATGTTTAGAAGTAACAGAAAAAGATACTTTGATTGAATATATTTCTGCAGCCAGGCGGTTAACTGCATGGGAATTTCCGCATCGACAATATAGTACGATAGGCCTTTTGCCACTGCCAGGATAATAAGCACGCCGCCAATAATGGGAATGCTCTTTATAAATACGTTGGGCAGTTCCGCCACCTTTATATCGCGGTTGACAAATACCTCTATTATCAATACATAGATGACTGTAATCGCGCCGGTTTCGACGAGAGTGGTATATCCCTTGAAATAGAAGAAGAGAATCACGAAAGGTATCAGTATTTCCCATAGTGATTCACGTACCGAGGGCGGCAGCTCTTTCAAATCAAGGGGGATACGGTCGACTTTTTCTCTTTTGGCAATGATAATGGAAAATATGATCAGCGCCAGAACCATAAGGGAACCCGGCAGGATGCCGCCGACAAACATTTTTTTAATGTTAATCTGCGCGACTACGCCATACATTATCAACGGCAGACTGGGCGGGAACAGAGTGCCGATACCGTTTACCGTGAGCAGGCCGAGAGTGAAATCCTTACGGTATTTGTTCTGCATGAGAACAAACGACAGTAGTCCGCCTAGAGCCAGGATGGTGACTCCTGAAGCGCCGGTCAGCGCGGTAAAGAAGGTACAGATGATCAATGTGGCAATAGCCAGGCCCCCGGGAAGCCAGCCGAAGAGCGCTCTGAACAGACGGACCAGCCGTTCGCCGGCTTTACTTTCGGAGAGGATAAAGCCGGCGAGGGTGAAAAGCGGAATTGCCGGAATCTGCGGGCCGGTTAGCATGGTATAAGCTTCGTTGGGAATAACGACAATAGTACCGCCCGAATTATAAAACAGCAGAGCCGCGATGCCGCCGAGCACGATAAATATCGGTGCCCCTAGTACTGCCGCTGCCAGGAGAATAATGGCACACGGCCATATTATCACGGCGCTGTGCTCCGCCAACACGAATCCGAAGAGAGCAGCCAGGCCGATACCGGAAAGGGCAGTTAGTTTCGGCATAATACCTTTTGGCGCATGGGTGATACAACGAAGCATCATGATACCGAAACCGACCGGCATAATAAACAAGACAACGCGGATAGGCAGAACACCGACGGTTTGGGAGGCGGCAAAGCCAATTTGAACAAATGAGAATGAGCTCCAGGTTAAACTCGCTGTTATTGCCGTTGCCACACAGGCGGTGAATGACCCGACCCACCTTTTATAAGGCTCCTTTAAAAGCTCAATGCCTGCCGAAAGTGCAAGGTGCCTGTTTTCGCGTGAGGTAATCATGCCGCCGAGGAAGGTAATCCATATCACAAGATGTTCAACATAAATGGAAGAGCTGTATACCCCGGTTCTGAAAAGACGTGCGATGCATTCTGCGGTGGGAATAATCGCAATGAGCGCAAGGGCGATTGCAGCAAGGATATTTTCAGTTCGAAGGGGAATCTGTTTCAGCGCCGCTTTTAAATGGTTACTTATCATTAGCGTTCCTGAAATTTTTGAGGTGCTGTTTTACTTTGTCGAACGTCTCTTTATCGAAACTCTTCCCCATAACCTTGTTAAATCCTTCTTTCACTTCCGCGAGCCATTGTGCTTCTATTTCAGGAGAGACTGGATTGATTGTCAGGCCGTGCTGCTTCATAATTTTTATCGCTTCAGCATCCGCCTTGTCAATTTCGATCTGGGCTTCCCGGCCAATTTTTCGCGCGGCTTTCAGAAGTTGCGGGCGTAAATCCGCCGGTATTTTTTCCCAGGTTCTTGTCGAGATGACTACACCGCCTATGAGAGGCGCCCATTTCATACCACACATATTTTTCGCCAGACCAAACCACTGGTAGGCTGCAGCTGAAAGCGGTGTAGTAGAAAATGCATCAACCATACCACTCTGCAAGGCAGTCATCAGTTCATTCACCGAGAGCGGGACCGGATGAAATCCAGCCTCTTTCCAGGCCTGAGTACCGTCAGGATCCCCGGCATAGTTGAACATTTTATGGGCACGCAGATCGTCAGGCTTTATTACCGGCTTCTTTGAAAAGAAGTGCACCCAGCCCACTTTCGACCAGATAAGCACTTTAAAACCCTTTGCCTCCAATTTCTCTTCAAAGGTGGGGCGCATTTTTCCCAGGATATAATACAATTCTTCATCGGTGCGGACCATCAGGGGCAACTGTACGGTGAGAATTCCGGGAAATACTCTGCACATGCCCACACCGGTGAGGCCTGCCGCGTTAAGCTGGCCGATTCGTATTTTACGCAGCATATCTTCTTCGCCGCCGGCTATGCCGCCAGGATAAATTTTCAGGTTTATTCTGCCCTGCGAAATTGACGACCATTCAGCGGCTAATTTCCTGAGTGCATTGTCCCACGGAGACCCCTTCGGCGCAATACTGCCCAGTTTTATTGTCAGAGCATTAATGGTTGATGTCATTGTGCATCCGAAAAGCAGTACCAGAAATAGTCGGCTGGTCATTTTCATTGATTGGGCTCCTCTCCCTGTTCCTCTACAATCGGTTTTTCACCATTTTCCGTATTTTTATTATCTTCATAAACTTCTTCCACCAGCAGGAAGTAATTATCGATATTTTCCAGCAACCAGGAAGCTTTCCGCTGGCTGATAATATTTGCCAGCCTGCCTGCAGGATACTGGTTTACATCAATAGCGAGCGCTTTATTAAGCAGTTCGGTGAACTCTTTCTGGTCCTGATTGGTCACGCAGACTGACGTTGCCAGTGATACATAGGGGGCGGCGGATTTCCCCTGTGATAATTCCAGAGAGCGGGTAAAATGTTCACGCGCTTTTTTTTCATCACCACCCATTGATTTTGGCATGCTGCCGTAATAGGAGATGAAGAAGTCATGCACGCTGCCGTTGCCGTAAAACTCATGCATTTCAAGCAGATGGTTCATGAAGGCAACCGCTTTCGGCATATTAAGGGCAAGTGACATATCAAATTTATCTGCGGTAAAGGCGCCCATCCATGACGCGCCTGCCCAGTATAATAATGCAGTGTCGGCCAGCGTTGTCATCGCCAGTGCTGAATCCGTTTTATTTGCATCAATATAAGCGGTAAAACCCGGATGGCGTATTTCAAGTGCCCTGAACAGGTAACCCTTTGCACGAAGGTACATGTTTTTTGCGCGAATAAGGTGTGCTTTTTTTGCATCGATGCGCACGTCGGAAATTGTATCCGCCGGCACATGGATAAAGGCATAGGCATACATGCAGAATGCTTTCCCGGTGGCTAGCAGAAGGTTTACATCGTCAGGTAGTCCTTCGAGCAGCGATTCGTATGTTTTCAGGGCAAAGGGGAGGGCGTCTGCAATAAGCTGGGGATCGTTGTCACCGGTAAACACGGCGCTTCCCTCCCCAGTAAGTGCCCCCGCGATTTTTTTAAGAGCGATTTTTTTTATACATCCTGTTGAAAGTACGCTGAATGAGGCGAGAATTAAAATACAAGACAGCGTTTTTATTATTCGCATAGTTAACAAATACCTTACTGTAAATTGTGGTTTCAGAGTTCAATCTGATTACGAATTAATATTCGTGTACCGCGTTGAGAATCACTTGAACCTATTTTTTTCCATAAATATTATAACTATTTCTATAGCATACTATAACTATAACCCTATTCATAATATGGATAATGGTTGCTTGTGAAGATAAAAAAAATAAATCTGTGAAAGGGTTCAATGCGAATCTAATTTATAATTTCACTCTATCCATCGCATGGAATGAAACTGTACCTTATCCGAACAGGCGTTTCAGGACAGATATGTCATTGTTAAATCATACCCTATGGTTAATGAATTATTTTATGTTATGTTATGAAATACAAAAATAGATGGTCTTGTTTTACGTGATTATTAAACTTAATAAGGAGCTTTTGGCATGAATCTGGACGACGCAATACGCAAAATTCCTGATTTTCCCAAACCGGGTATTCTTTTTTACGATGTTACCGGTATTTTTAGCAACCCTGAAGCATTTGCCCATGTCGTTGATAGAATGGTTGCCCGGTATGCTGATGATACTGTTGACGGGGTTATTGCCATTGAAAGCCGCGGATTTTTGCTCGGCTCCGTCTTTGCGCTGAAGCGGAAGGTTCCGCTGGTGCTGGCTCGTAAAAAAGGTAAGCTTCCCGGTAAAACCATTGCAGAAAGCTATGCGCTGGAATACGGTGAAGCCACGCTGGAAATACATGTTGAAGATTTAACACCGGGGAAAAACTGGCTGATAATTGATGATCTCATTGCAACAGGCGGTACACTCGAGGCTGTCGCAAAAATGGTGGAGCGACGGGATGCCTACGTTGCGGGAATTTTTTCCATTATCGGATTACCGTTTCTTAATTACCAGGAAAAAATCGGCAAATATAATCCGGTAACGCTTATTGATTATCACGGTGAATAGAAAGTTGTATTACATGTTACAGGACAACAGGCCATGAACCTGCGTCTCTATAAATCACCCTACTTTGATCCGGTATATCCGCATATCAGACGACTGCTTTTTGAAGGACAGGTACCGGCTGATGAAAAGGGTTATGATGCTGATTTTTATATCTACGTCTGGCTTACCGTTGATGGTTATCTCCACGCGTTTCAGGCAGTGCTGGGTGATACCATTACACTTGCCTTTCAGATGCCTGACAGAATGTCTTACGGCAGACTCTCCCGTGATATAATCAACAGAGGGGTGACAACCAGAGAAACATCCGCGGAGCGGAGCCAATTGATATCGGTAATTGATAAGGCGACAAGCGACAGTTTTCCGGCTTTACTGGAATCGATTAAGTGCATAGTTAATGGCGAACACCTGGACACGGTTTCCCTGTCAAAACAGGAGATGGCCGTATTTGATACTTTATGCAAATGAGAAGGTGCAACTGTCAACCGTTAACAGGAACAAAATAATATCCATTTAGTGTAATTTTTAAAACAGGATTGCTTTTTTATGAAACATGAGCGGATTAAAGAAGTGTTAACTATGCCTGCATCCGATAAACTCATTACTGTGGCAGGATGGGTGCGGACTAAACGTGATTCAAAGACTTTTTCTTTCCTTGAAATCAATGACGGCTCCTGCCTGAAAAATCTGCAGGTGGTGGCTGATGAAAAACTGGAAAATTACACGACCGATGTGGCAAAATTGACGACCGGGAGCAGTGTTACGGTCGAGGGGGTTCTTGTTGAATCGCCCGGCAAGGGACAGAGTGTGGAACTGCAGGCACGGCATGTGGTGGTGCACGGATTCGCGGCTGAGGATTATCCTTTACAGAAAAAACGGCATTCATTTGAATTTCTTCGGGAGATAGCGCACCTGCGTCCACGCACCAATTCCATCGGTGCGGTATCGCGGGTCCGGAGTTCACTCAGTTATGCCGTTCATACCTATTTCAATGAGCGTGGCTTTATGCTTGTGCATACGCCTATTATCACCGCCAGTGACTGTGAAGGAGCCGGGGAGATGTTCAAGGTGTCGGCACTGGATTTAGAGCGGCTTCCGAGGGATGAACAGGGGAAGATTGATTTTTCCCGGGATTTTTTCTGTAAACCGGCCATGCTGACTGTCAGCGGCCAGCTTGAAGGCGAGATTTATGCTTCGGCAATGGGACGCATTTACACATTCGGTCCTACCTTCCGTGCGGAAAATTCAAACACGCCGCGTCATCTCGCGGAATTCTGGATGATCGAGCCTGAGGTCGCTTTCGCCGATATCAACGATAATATGGATCTTGCCGAAGACCTTACCAGATATCTCGTCTCCTGGGTTTTGGAAAAAGACAGGAATGACCTGGAGTTTTTTAATCTTCGTATTGAAAAGACGGTTCTTGAGGTGCTCGAAAATATTGCGCAAAACCGATTTGAGCGTATTACCTATACTGAAGCCGCAGAGATACTGGAAAAAAACAATGATAATTTCGAGTATAAAGTAAACTGGGGCACCGATATCCAGACTGAACACGAGCGTTACCTTACGGAACAGGTGTTTAAAAAACCGGTTATTGTATATGATTATCCTAAAGAGATCAAAGCTTTTTACATGAAGCTCAATGATGATGATAAAACTGTCCGTGCCATGGATGTCCTGGTTCCGCGTATCGGTGAGCTGATCGGAGGCTCCGAGCGTGAAAACCGGTATGATGTTTTGCTCAATCGCATTCGTGAGCTTGGATTGAATGAAAAAGATTACTGGTGGTACCTTGATTTACGAAGGTACGGCAGTGCGCCTCATGCAGGTTTCGGCCTCGGTTTTGAGCGGCTTCTGCTTCTGGTTACGGGAATGAAAAATATTCGGGATGTGATTCCATTTCCGCGGTATCCGGGGAATGCGGAGTTTTAAGTCAGAGTGTATGATGATTGGCGTGTCTGCGCGCCGGTCAGGAAGCGGGTGACTTTACGCAATACGAAAAATGCCGTTAAGATCGCTCCACCCATTTAATATCCGGATGCTTCTTAATCTTGATAATGAAGTAGTAATATCCCCGGTTAAATCCTGAAGGATACCAGTCGAATTTCAGGTCCCAGCACTCAAGGTCACAGGTAAAGTTCAGGGAATGGTTGACAAACTCGTTCCGTGTAAAATCAAATTTACTGCTCCATGCTGCCGACCATATATTGGTAAATTGTATCCGAGCATTGGTGCTGAGATGGTACTCTTTCTTGGTGGTAAATTTTTCCCTGAGTGATGGCCTGCTGCGGGAAAATGAGTATGAGGGATTAAAATTGATGTTCCAGCCGGGGGTTTTAAGGTCACCGTAGCCGACCATGTAATCTTCAGGCTCCAGATGCTCGAAGACTAAAAAATCACCGCCCCAGAAGGTACCGCTTACACCTTTGAATTTAGGGCTTAGTCGTATGGAGTAACTCATAATCTTGGGAAAAATCAGCTCGTTGTCGTCACTGTAGGGCGTAAATGATGAGCTGTATGAGAAGTCAATGAGCTTGTTGGGTATACTTGCCGAAAGAGAGATGGGACTCCATTTCCGTCCTTCAGCCTCGAAATCATATTTCATACCGATATTGGCGCTGAGAATGGTAAACTTCTTTTCAACCGGTTCATCCTTGTTTTTCCCTTTATATGAAACAGTTTTCCCCTGAAAGAGGTTGTTGAAACTGAAACCGATTACCTGACCGCGCTTGCGGGGTCCGGTATAGGATACGCCATTGACAGCCGGAAATGTCCTGTTAAGTTCCTTCTCAGGATAAAAAGTATAGGATACCGATGGTGAAAAGGTATGCCGAATACCTTCAAAGTTGAACATTTTTATTGGAAAGATGCCATACAGCTTGGTTGAAAGGCTGACGCCGGTGTTCCAGTAATAGGTATTGTATTTCTTGAACTCACTTAATCTGAAATCGGTTGTATCATATACAAAGTAGGTATCTTGTACCGTACTGGTGGAGCATACGTAAAGAGTATCATCGTTTTGGACAATGGTGTCATGAATTATTTCATAGGGACAGGTATCGGGTGCAAGAGTATCGTAAACGGGAACCAGAGTAATTTTCTGCTTCCTTGTTGTATCGATATAGGCGTCAAAAATTGCATGGTGTAAAGAAAAATTCGGGGTGATGTTGAACCATTTGAAAATGGTCTGCGGAGCTGATACTGAAAGGTCCTGTCCCAGGCCCGCGTGGTCGTACAGGCTCTTCTCTTTACCGATTTCCGTGTCATAGGAGTACTTCCTGCTGCCGCTCGTGCGGTAGGAATAGCTGATTTTATGGTACCATTTTTCCTTGTCTTCGCTGTCGCTTGAAACGGTTTCATCTTCCTTGAAAGGTATTAACGGACGGGTATTCAGGTTGAATGAAAAAGAGGGCAGATTCTGGTCGACTTTATTTGACTTGAAGTTATGAGTTCGATCCCAGGTAAGACTGCCGTAAGCGTTGATTTTTTTAAAGCTTTTGGTGAGAGACATATTGGCTTTAATCTGCTGATTCAACAGTTCCGTGGTGTCTTCTGATACTGATTTATAGAAACTTTTTCCGGAAACAATACTTCCCCGGCCGGAGAGCTTCATGCTTTCATCGGGGAGGAGATTCTGGTTGTGGGTATAATCAATTGCCCACAGATTATTCAGGGTGTCATAACTGGCAGAGGTGGAATACCTCGCGGAGATACCGCCGCTGAGCCAGTACCGAAGGGCATACCGTGCATTTGCAGAAAGGACATAGCTTGTAAATTCAGTAATCTTACCCGCGATTTTAAAATCGGAATAGTCGTTTGGCGCAAAGTAATAACCTATGTTGTCAAGATGGCCGCCGTGGGTGAGATGGCCGCCCCAGCGCGGGTTCAGCCAGCCGCTCTGTCGCCCCCGTTCAAGGGGCTGAATGTAGTAGGGGAGCGCCATAACCGGCGCCTGTGCGATATTAAGCACCACCGGTTTGCTTATAGCTTTATCGTTCGGGGTAACTTTGATCTTTCTTCCATAAAAATAGTAATGGGATGAATCCTCAACAGCGCAGGAGGTGTAGGCGCCGTCAGTTATATAGAAACTTTTATCGCCGGAACGGGATATGCTGTACCCGTCATACCGTGAGTCCTCCGAATGGGCCGTACCGTATCGTACCCTGCCACGGCCGTTTGCCAGGTTGTAGGTCATGTGATCACCCACCACCGTATCGTTATCTTCAACCAACTGAGGATAACCTGTGGCGACCAGCATATCTTCGTTGAAAAGAAAGTGAATGGTATCGGCGTAAAGGGTCATCCGTTTGTATTTTACAACCCCGTTACCTTTCATGAGAATAATTTTTTTATCAATATCGTATTCAATGACGTCAGCTTCGTACCGTACCGTATCTTTGGTAACCTTTTTTGCCGTCGAGTCGGAGAGTGTGTCGGTTGACATGGTGTCTGTGCTTTTGGTATAGGGTAATGAATCCATCACGGGAGGGAGTGACTCTTCACCGGTAGTATCGACTTGCCGGGCGAAAATACTGTATGCGATACAAAGGAGTAACAGAATTGCAGAATAAATATTGGGGTTACCTTTATACATAGTATAGTGTATCGTTACCGTTCCTGAAAAATTTCGGGTTCCAGAGGATGTGTAATTGGCTTTTCGCTTTTAAAATACAAAAAGAGTTACAGGAATAATAACTAATCTTAGACAATTTCGTATGGGAAGGTGCTTTATTCAAATGATAGGTTGAAAACAGGACATTCCTCACGACCGCAGGGTTGCGATGAGTCGAAGCGGATTTTCGAGAAGTTCAAGCGCACTGAGTATGTCCGGGCATATAACATCTGCTGCAGCCATCGTTTCACAGCAGGTACCTTCCTTCTGGATAACCGTAATGCCAAGTACAGCATCCTTCAACATCAGGCGATCGTTACGGCCGTTACCGATACACACAGTCTTTTCCGGATCGTACCGGTGGATATATTTCAGTTTACCGGTATCCTGATTGTTTTTGGGCAGCAGGGACAGCTCACACGGAATGCCTGCAACCTCATCCTGTACCTTTCCGAATGTGTCGGCGGTGATAATGTGAACCGTTACCTTCTCTGCAAGTTCGGTTAACATTTCTCTTACACCGGTGATGAGTTTGCCATCTATTGCCAGTGTTCCGTTGTAGTCAAGTACCAGATGTTCAATCTGAAGTTTTTTATAACCGGGAATGTCTATTTCGATCATAAGGTAATTTCCCTTTCCTCTCAGAATCTTTATGTTTTCAAACAGCCACTTATTAGTGCCTGTCCGAAAAGAACATAGTCTGTCATTTCGAACGAACACTAACTACAACCTGCTCACCCGCGCTGCGCAAACCTTGTACTCCGGGATCTTCGCCACCGGATCCGTTACCGGATTAGTCAGCCGGTTTGCCGGAGCTTCGGCATAGTGGAACGGGATGTATATTGTTCCCTTACCGATGTTCCCGGTCACCAATGCCGGCGCCTCTATTGAGCCGCGTCGTGTTTCAATACGTACTTTCTTCTTATTACTGATGTTAAGTTTTTTTGCATCGTCGGCATTCATCATAACTATCGGCCCGGCAAGTACGTTGAACCCTGCTGTTTTTCTGCTCATTGTTCCGGTATGGAACTGCTCCAGCACCCGTCCGGTTGTCAGAGTAAAAGGATATTTTTTATCCGGCGCTTCAGCGGGTTCTTTGAACGGAATTGCTTTCATCAGGCCGCGGCCACGGGTAAATTCTTCTTTATGAAGAACCGGTGTGCCGGGATGGTCTGTTGTCGGACATGGCCACTGAAGGCCATCACTATTTTTTAATCGTTTCCATATGATACCGCCGTACGAAGGGGCCAATGAAGCGATCTCTTCAGCAATAGCTTCTGCAGATTTATAGCGCCAGTTCGCACCCATCGCAAGGGCAATTCCCTGAATAATCTCCCAGTCCTCCTTAGCCTGTCCCGGGGCATTAACAGCTTTCTGCAAAAGCTGCACCCTGCGCTCGGTATTTGTTATTGTACCATTTTTTTCTGCAAAGCACGCAGCCGGCAGAACCACATCGGCGAAACTGGCCGTTTCAGTAAGAAAGATATCCTGTACCACCATGAAATCGAGTTTTCTAAAAGCTTCTTCAACATGGCGCTGGTCAGGATCGCTGAGAAATGGATTCTCACCCATAATGTAAAGGGCTTTAACCGAACCGTCTAACGCCCCGTTAATCATTTCCGTGACGGTCAAACCAATCTTGTCCGAAAGCGTTGTCCGCCATGCCGTCTCATATTTTTTCCGTACCGTAACATCACTTACTTTCTGGTAGGCGGGGTACACATCGGGCAGGCAACCCATGTCACAGGCGCCCTGGACATTTGACTGGCCGCGAAGAGGATTAACCCCGCCGCCTGCCTTGCCAAGATTTCCGCACAGCATCTGAAGATTGGCGATTGACCGGACATTGTCCGTGCCGGTAGTATGCTGGGTGATACCCATGGCATAAAAAACCGCTGCGGTTTTCGCTGTCCCGAAAAGTCGGGCAATTTCTTTCAACGTTTCTGCTGGTATGCCCGAAACGTTGGAAACATAAGCAGGGGTATATTTTTCGATTTCGGTCTTTAGTGCATCAAATCCTTCGCACCGTGAGCTGATATATTCACGATCTTCCCAACCGTTTTTAATTATCCAATGCATAATGCCGTTCAGAACAGCAACATCGGAACCACATCGTTGACGGGCATATATTGTTGCGTAGTCCGCCAGCCTGATCTTCCTGGGATCGATTACGATAAGTTTTGTTTTACCGGATCGGACAGCCTGTTTGATTCGGGCGGCAATAACCGGATGTGCTGCGGTGGTGTCGGAGCCGATAACGAGGATAACATCCGCCTTGTTAATACCGGCAATATCGTTAGTCATTGCTCCGCTTCCAAGTGAGGCGGCCAGACCGGCCACCGTTGAGGAGTGTCAGAGACGGGCACAGTGATCTACGTTGTTTGTGCCTATCTCCTTCCGCATGAATTTTTGAAACACATAATTTTCTTCGTTTGTAACTTTCGCCGAGGCCAGGCCGGCAATGCTGTCGCTTCCATACTGTTTTTTAGTGGCAGTTAATTTTTCAGCAATAATGGAAAATGCCTTTTCCCAGGATACTTTCTGAAAGGTACCATTTGAATCCTTAATGAGTGGCGTGGTCAGTCGCTCCTGACTACTGACAAAATCATAACCGAATCTTCCTTTGATACAGAGCATACCTTCATTGGTCACAGCATCTTCCGCCCCGGTTACCCGTACTATGCAATTCCGCTTTTTATTAACATGCAGTACGATTTTACATCCCACACCACAATAGGGACAGACTGTTTCAATCTTTTCAACATTTTTTTGACGGGGTTTTTTCAGATATTGTTTTGCCGTCAGGGCACCGGTCGGGCATATCTGGATACATTCCCCGCAGGCAACGCAGCTTGAGGATCTCCAGGGAAGGTCAGCGTCGGCGACGACCTTTGAGTCAATTCCGCGGTAGGCCATGGCAAGAACCTCATTGACAACATTGTTATTACAGGCTCGTACACATCTGAAGCAGCGAATACATTTGCTTTCGTCATAGACCAGAATCGGATGGGAATCGTCATAGGTATATTCCCGCTCCAGTGCCGGGTAGGGTGATTTTTTAAGTCCGCAATGCTTTACCACGCGGGCGAACTCGTTTTCTTCGGGATGAGACAAATCAAAGTCGCCGTTGGCAAGCAGCAAACCGACAACCACTTTTCGTGCGGCTTTGACTCTTTCGCTCTCAGTATGGATAACCATACCCTCTTTCACCTCAAGCATACAGGAAAGCTGCAGATCGCGCATGCCGTCAACTTCCACAACACAAACACGGCAATTACCGGATTTACCCACCCGAGGATGAAAGCAGAGAGAGGGAATGTAGATTCCCGCCTCGGTTGCAGTTTGTAAAACAGTAGCATCCTCCTGTGCAATTATTTTTTTCCCGTTTACAGTAATTTCAGGCATATAACTCTTCCAAGTCACAATTAAGACAACGTTTTGCTTCCTTCGTTGCTGCAGCCTGACTGAGACACAGCTCCACCTCGCGTTTCGGCGAACGATTCTTCAGCGGAATGGTTGGAATACGAACACGCTTTGCCGTACCTTCCGGTTCAACCACTTTCAGATTCTCTTTATTTTCCACAGGTGCAAAGACTTTTTCAATATTACCGTCACCACCGAACCAGCGATCAATACAGGCGGCAAGTTTTCTGCCCTGTGCAATAGATTCTATGACAGATGATGGGCCGAGCACAACATCGCCGCCGGCAAAAATCCCTCGGTACTTTGTCATGCAGGTTGTGTCGTTAACGGTGATTTTGCCCCATTTGTCAAGTATGGGCGGCAGGTTCTCCGGTACGGTCGGAGCCTGGCCGATTGCCGGAATAATGGTATCGGCAGTCAGTGAAAAGGTGCTACCCTCAATTGGTACGGGCCGTGGCCTGCCGCTCGAATCATTATGACCAAGCTTCATTTGCTGAAAAGTCATTACCAGTTCAGTGCCGGATTTTTCAACCTGCATGGGCGCGGCAAGAAAGTGAAACTGTATCTTTTCCTTTTTTGCCTCTTTAATTTCATCCTTAGTCGCGGGCATCTGCTCTTCGGAACGTCGGTAGACGACAGTAACCTGCTTCGCACCGTGACGCAACGCTACCCGTGCCGCATCAATTGCGGCATTTCCACCTCCTATTACTATAACCCGCCTACCGGTTTTAATTTTTTTCCCGCTGTTGACTTCACGGAGAAAGTCTACACAGTCAACCACTCCATCAAGTTCTTCACCCGGTATGCCCATCTTTATGCCACGGTGTGTTCCCGTTGCTATAACAACTGCATCATATTTTTTACGGAGTTGTTTCACCGAAGTGACCGGTGAGTTGAGCTGTATGGTAAGCCCCAGCGAGTCGATTTCACGATCAAGAACTTTCTGTGGTAATCGATAATCAGGTATACCGGTCCACATCATGCCGCCCGCCCGTGAAAGTGCTTCAAATACAGTTACCGTATAGCCAAGCTCCTGCAGATAGTAGCCTGCTGTCAGGCCGCAGGGTCCGGAACCGATAATGGCAATTTGTTTACCCTTTTCAGCGGTAATCCTGCGTTTTTTAACCGGGCCGCCATAATCGGTTGCCGCGCGTTTAAGAGCACGGATGGCGATGGGTTCGTCAATCTGTCCTCGCCGGCATTTTGTTTCGCAGGGATGAAAACAGACACGACCGCAGACAAACGGAAATGGTATTTTCTCCCGCACTACATTAAGTGCGTCTTTGTAGCGCTTCTGCCCGATATACCTGATGTACCGTGGTACATCGACATTGGCGGGGCAGGTATGTTTACAGGGAGCTTCAACGATTTTTTTACAGACCACGGCACGGCATTTGTGCCGGTAAATGTGTTCTTCGTATTCGTGCCGGAAATATTTCAGAGTCGTCAGCACCGGATTCGGTGCGGTTTTCCCAAGCCCACAGAGCGCAGTGGATTTAATACCTTCTCCAAGTTCCTCCAGCAGTGTTATATCTTTTGCGGTTCCGTTCCCGCCACAGATACGATTAAGGATACTGAGCATCTCAGCGGTACCTATCCGGCAGGGGGTGCATTTGCCGCACGATTCTGCTTTGGTAAATTCAACGAAATACCGGGCGATATCGACCATGCAGGAGTCTTCATCGAGTACTACCATGCCGCCGGAGCCCATGATAGAACCGACCTCTGCAAGAGCTTCATAATCTACCGGCATATCGAGCAGATCGGCAGGGATGCATCCGCCGGAAGGTCCGCCGGTCTGCACTGCCTTTAATTTTTTATTGTCAAGAATGCCGCCACCGATTTCAAAGACAATTTCCCGCAGAGAAATACCCATCGGTACTTCAACGAGCCCGGAATTCTTTACTTTACCGACGATACTGAATACTTTTGTCCCTTTGCTTCTTTCGGTGCCTATACTGCTAAACCAGTTCGCGCCTTTATCTATAATTCTGGAGACAGTTGCCCAGGTCTCTACGTTGTTGATATTTGTCGGCTTACCAAATAATCCCTGGTTTGTGGGAAAGGGCGGTCTGGGCTGTGGCATACCGCGGTTACCTTCAATCGAAGTCATCAGCGCTGTCTCTTCACCGCAGACGAATGCGCCCGCACCCTCTTTAATTTTTATATGAAAACTGAAGTCAGTACCCAAAATAGAATCACCCAGCAGCCCCAGTTCCTCAGCCTGCCGGATTGCGGTCCTGACATTTTGGACAGCAAGAGGATACTCGGCGCGGATATAGATATATCCTTCAACCGGACAGATACCGTATGACATGGCATAGGCGCCGATTGCCATGCCCTCGAGTACCGAATGTGGATCGCCTTCTATAATCGAGCGATCCATGAATGCACCGGGATCCCCTTCGTCTGCATTACAAATGACATATCGATAGGATCGATCCTGAGCGTTTCGGCAGAATTCCCATTTAGTTCCCGTTGGAAAACCTCCTCCTCCACGGCCACGCAGACCTGATTGCTTTATGGTTTTTATCACTTCGTCCGGCTGCATTTCGAGTACTTGGGCAAACGCTTCATACCCTTTTACTGCAATATAATCCTCGATATTGTTCGGATCGATTTTACCGTTATTCTTTAATGCAATGCGAAACTGCCTCGAGTAAAAAGGAATATCATTATAGTTTGCTATACGTTCCCCTGTCCGCGGATTCTCATATACGAGACGTTTGACAATTTGCCCCTCTTTAATGGTTTTCTGAATTATTTCACGGACATCCCTGTTATTGTTGTCGCAGCGAACACCCCTGTAGAAAATGCCCATCGGTTCGATAACCAGCAGCGGTCCCTGCTGGCAGAAGCCGTGACATCCGCTGAGTTTTATTTCTACCTTAGCCTTAAGATTCTGTTTCTCTATCTCCTGTGCCAACGCATTGGCAACGTTAAGGCTACCGTTGGCACGACAACCCGTGCCGCCGCAAACTATTATCCGGAGTTGATCAGCTTTCTGGGAGAGATGAATTTGTTTCCGGTAATTCTTCAGGTCTGAAAGAGAAACAAGCTTCTGCATTATCTCCCCGCATTCTTTGTAGCAGTGGATTTTTTATATCTGGTGGGCGGGGTCTTTTTTTTACGTACGTTTTTTTTACCGGTTTTTTTTGATGTATTGCCTGATTTACTGAGATCAGTTATAAGGGCTTCTGCTTTTTTTCTATTCATTGCTCCAAGCACCTTGTCATTTACCATGATAACCGGTGCAAGAGCACACGAACCCAGACAGGCAACCCTTTCGAGAGAAAATTGATAATCCGACGTCGTTTCACCCGGTTTAATGTTAATTTTACGTTGTATGGACTGCATAATTCGTGAACCGCCGCGTACATGGCAGGCCGTTCCCTGACAGACGCGTATCTTGTATTTTCCCTGACGGGTAAGATAAAATTGCGAATAAAAGGTTACCACACTGTACACGGTACTTTCCGATATATCCAGAAATGACGCGATACGGGAAAGGTTCTTTCTGGAGATATAACCGAATTTTTCCTGTGTTTTCTGCAGAATGGGAATAAGTTCGCTTTTTTCACCACTAAACTGATGTAATATTTTTTCCATGTTGAATTTAAATACAATCTTTCTTTTCAAGAAAAAATGGATAAGTTACCGGTTCCGGCAAGGTAGAAAAATAATAGAATGAGAAATAATTGGGAAGGAATTTAGGGACAGGATTAGGTGTATATGACAGTTTTATTTAATCTGATGTATTTGCCAGCAGGAATCGGTAGAATTCTGACGCAGAATATACCGTTTCCCGTCATCGGCAAATATTTTAAAACAGGAATAATCCGGTCCGTACCACCGGTCCTCTATATCGATTATTTCTAGTTGTTGGTCCCCGATTAAAATGCGTTTCGGGTACTCATCAGCCTTGTAACCGCTGTAGGTCTCGACAACAATACCCATGACACCTAACGATTATTTTTCCCCGGTAAAATAAAGTGCTCAGGTACCGGAAAGTGTGAGCAGAGGAGCAGTACTTCTTTTCCGATTTCTTCGATTACCGAGTCGTTGTCGATGTTCTCCGCTACTTTGTTAATGAACCCGGCAATCTGATCCATCTGTTCCTCTTTCATACCGCGGGTGGTGACGGCCGGTGTTCCGATACGAAGTCCGCTTGGATTTTTCGGCGGCGCCGTATCCCCGGGAATATTATTATAATTTGTGACAATTTTGGCTCTGTCAAGAGCTTTAGCCAGCTTTTTACCGGGTATTTTTCTGTTGCGGAGGTCTATGAGAATAAGGTGATTGTCGGTACCGTCAGTCATAAGTTTGAAGCCTAACTCTTTCAATTTGAGTGCCAGACGTTTCGCGTTGTTCACAACCTGCTTGGCGTATTCGACAAACTCCGGAGTATCTGCTTCGGCAAGTGCAACAGCAATTGACATAAGGGTATGCATGTGCGGCCCGCCCTGCAGACCCGGGAATACTGAACGGTCAATATTCTTTGCATGCTCCTTTTTACAAAGAAGCATACCGCCGCGCGGCCCGCGGAGCGTTTTATGCGTAGTCGTAGATACCACATCAGCGTAAGGCACCGGACTCTTGTGAAAACCGCCCACAACCAGTCCCGAAATATGTGCGATATCACTTACGTGATATGCACCGACCCGCTTTGCGATTTCACCGAATTTTTCGAAATCGATCTCACGCGGATAGGCTGTGGCGCCGGAGACAATCACTTTCGGTTTATGTTTTTTTGCCAGGTCCTCAATCTCATTGAAATCGAGAAGTCCGGTTTCAGGATTGACCGTATATTGTACTGAATTGTAGTATCTGCTTGAAACACTGATATTCCAGCCGTGGGTCAGGTGGCCGCCATAGGTTAGGGAGAGACCCATAACTGTATCACCCGGCTCCATAAGGGCATTGTAAGCCGCAAGATTGGCAACGGACCCGGAATAGGACTGGACATTGGCGTGGTCTGCCTTAAACACTTTTTTTGCACGCTCACAGGCGATCCGCTCTATGAGGTCGGTAACCTGCTGCCCTTCATAGTAGCGTCTTCCGGGATATCCCTCCGAGTATTTATTGGTAAGACAGCTTCCGGATGCTATCATTACCGCCTTTGATACATAGTTTTCCGATGGGATCAGTCTGATACAGCCGCTCTGACGCGCCTGCTCCTGCCGTAACAACTCGTAAATCTGCGGATCATACTTTTCAAGTGCCGAATACATGTACCCTCTCCTTAAATTACATTAAATTACATTTAAAAATTTCCATTATAAACGGTCAACATAAACGGTCAACAGTCATTGAAAATACCGTCTAAGCATGAGTTTGTCCAGATGATTTTTTCCATTATATGAGGGAGCGCTTTAGGAAGTATGGTGTTTTATTTCGACATTCGTAATTTTTTGTTCGATATTCGATATTTTCTTGTTAATTTCTCTTTTTATCTTTTTTTATCTTTCGATATACAACAGGGATCCGTGAATGATTTTTTATACTTTCAGCCGTAACCCTGATTCATAGACCGAACGGTCCCGCTCTTTTAGCGGGATTATCCTGATCCTAACCGTTTTAACAGGGAATAGACCGCTTCAGTCCCGAACTCCAGAGCCTCGACCGGGATTCGCTCATCAGCGGCGTGAATAAGTTTCCAGAAATTCATATTCTCCGGCAGTTTCATAGGGGTAAATCCGTAGGTCTGGATGCCCAGTTTTGAAAATACGCTCGCGTCGGTTGCTGCAGGCAGGAGAAAAGGTACCGTGATTGCCTCCTGATCAGCCTCTTTAATCACTGATGAAAGTAAATCGTACATACCCATGTCGGGTTCGGCAGGGACGCTGGGAAAGAGGTTGATTACCTCCAGCTCAGCATCGTTTCCTGCAATATCGTGAATTTCCTGCATAATATCCTTTGGACTGAAACCCGGAAGCAGACGGGCATCTAGTTCGAGGGTTATTTCACCAGGTATAACATTGAACTTTTCTCCTCCTTGGACTATAGTGGCATTGACTGTGTTATGGAGAAGCGGGTCGAACTGTTCGCCTGTGGGGCCGAGGATTTTCAGTATCGCATCAGTAAGCCCGGGTTTAACTATTTGACTGAGGAGGATATTTGACGGGAACCGCAGGTGTGATGCTATGGAGGAAAACATCAGTTTCGGAACCGGCGTGACATGCACCGGCAGCTGTTTTCTGTCAAGCGCCTGAAGGAACCTGCCGAGTTTTGCCATGGCGCCGCTGCTGTGCTGCAGGGAACCGTGGCCGCCGGGCCCCCTGAACGTTGCTTTCAACCGGCAGATTTGCTTTTCCGAGACCTGTATCGGGTAGAACCGTTTCCCGCCGATATACAGGGTAAAGCCGCCGAATTCACCGATGGCGTATCGAACGCCTTTGAAATACTCCGCGTGGTTGTCAACAAGGTAATTCACTCCGCATTCACCCTCTGTTTCTTCATCAGCCAGTGCGCAGAAAATGATGTCACCGGGCGGGGTATATCCCTCTTCCTTGACCCGCAGAAATGAAGCGAGCATCATGGCAACTCCGCCCTTCATGTCCAGTGCGCCGCGTCCCCAGATTTCGTTGTTAATGAGTTTACCTTCAAAGGGGGGCTGTCGCCACTGCTGTCCTGCGGTGGTGACCACATCAAGGTGGCCGTACATGAGAAAGGGCGGTGCAGCTCCTTCACCGGTTATTCGTGCGATCAGATTACCTTTGTTGGTATTGGGAGCAAGGAGCGTTGACTCAATACCGGTTTCCTGCAGGATGGTACTGATGTATTTACAACACGCAAGCTCGTTGCCCGGCGGGTTGGTCGTGTCGAATCGTATAAGGTTTTGCAGCAGTTCTGTTGGTGATATCATGTATTTTACCAACTCCTCTTTATCATCTCTTCCGGAATTATTGTAGATCGGTAGCGGTTAAATGGACGAGACCCGTTTCGTTCGTAGGTCAGGGATGCGTTAACCAAAAAACTTTGTGTCACCTCGGTTGTTCACCGGTAAACTCCTTCGCCTTCTCAATAATTCTCTCAACCTCCACTGACTCGGGGCCCATCTCATGCTTCGCTATGTAGTGTAAATAGTAAAGTATTGCCTTGTTGTACGGTGTCGGTACACCAAGCTTTTCCCCCATGTCTACTATTTTTCCGGTGTACCAGTCATTTTCCAGTACTTTTTTATGCTTTGCGAGCGATTGATAAGTTGAATTCAGCAGGGGCATGCTTTGTCCGACACCTTCCGCCAGGGCAAGGGCGTCGTCAAAGTTATGGAGCATGGTTTCCGCTGAATCCTCTGTTTTATTTGTGGATATTGCTTTAATTCCTGCTTTCTTTAGCACAAAAATACCTTCCTCAAGGGCGCAACGGCATACTTTAACACGTAACTCCGGTTCTGTATCTGTTTTTATCGTCATAGGTTTGATACAACTGATTAAATTGACACACAGTTTAAGCCATTTATCCTGCATTATCTTTTCTGATGCAAGAACAGTGTATCCGGTTTTGGAAAAATCGTTTACTATCTGCCGGGTGAGGTTGTCCACTCCTTCCGGATACTGCCCCAATATCAATTTACCGGTGCCGGCGAACTGTGTCTCACCGGGTGTCAACATGGTTGCAGTGAACCTGACAACACCGCCATATACTCGTTTGAATACTTTGCTGACGATCGCCTCGTTATCTACACCGTTTTGCCAGCAGACAACGGGTGTGTCAGGATCAATATCTCGCAAATCCTCAAGCGATGCTTCTGTGTAATTTGCTTTCATGGTCTGGAAAATGACCGTGTCACTGGTTATTTCAACCTCGGAAAAGGTCGTTACCGCATTAATCGGTTGAAGGAAGACACCATCAAGTGTCGAGCAGTAGATACCGTGCTGTTTTTTTATAGCTTCGACATGCGGTGCGCGGGATACCAGTGTAACATCACAGCCCGCTTTCGCAAGAGATGCACCTATCGCGCTGCCTACTGCGCCTGCGCCATGGATTATATATTTCAAATCAAGTACCTCATTTTTAGTATGTAATTTTGTCTAAAAAAAGTGTGATGTCAATCCTTAATGGAGTGATGGAATACTGGAGTAATGGATTTCTGTACCATAGTAGTATTCAAAGTATTTCAATACTCCACAACTCTATTACTCCATAACTGCTTAAAAATACCCTGTAAAAATTTTTCTGGACTAATAACGAACAGATACTAATGGTGATTAAAAAATAGTTAATTTAGTAATGCTATTGGAGGTTTTTCGGATATTTAAAATTTATTGTAAGGGGGTTGGTGGTTTCTACTGCACTCTTGATTCCATCTCAAATTTCCTGATTTTATTCAATTTTAGCATATAGAGAAGTGAGTTGATTTTTTGTTTCCGCCCCGGTTTCTAAAAAAGTTATAAAAACAGGGCTTATGCTAATCAGATTCAAGAAGAAAATTTTCCATAGGAATTCCCGACTGTATCGCGTAGTAAAACTGTTTTCATTTATAACGGTAAGTGAATCTTACGGGAAGGTTTCATGAAACCATGAAAATGAACCGGGATTTTCTTTGCCGCGTTTGACTTCGATGAAATGGTTGCCGGAAATAACAAAATCGATTTCATGGTTTTTACTCTGCCAGAAAGAAAACGTTTCAGGAATTTCTTTTCCTTCT